>DATFRS010000287.1:0-2028 GCA_035263065.1 Rhodanobacteraceae bacterium | reverse complement strand
CTTCGCCGCCGATCCGAAGCACTCGATTCCCGAGAAGGATCGCGAGTTCTACGCAGCCCAGTACGCGCAGCCCGGCGGCATGAAGTCCGGCTTCGAGTATTTCCGCGCGATCGACGAGGACGGCAGGGACTTCGCGAACTTCGCGAAGACGAAGCTCACGATGCCGATGCTCGTGCTGAGCGGCGAGAAGTCGGGCGGCGAGTTCCTGATCAACCAGGGCCGCATGGTCGACACGAACGTCAAGGGCGTGATCATCAAGGGCTCGGGCCACTGGCTGATGGAAGAGGCGCCGGACGAGACGATGTCCGAGCTCGTCGTGTTCATCAACGGAACCTAACGCAAGGCTAACGCGGGCGGCGCGGCGAAGTCGGTAAAGTCCGCCGACTTCGCACCGAGGAGCCGCCATGCATCGTCGCGCCGGGTTGTCGCTTGCGTTTGCCTTCGCCGTGTTCGCAGCGCCGTCCTTTGCGGCGGAGACGGAGGCGCCGGATCCCGCGCTCGACGCGTATGCAAAGCCCGGCCAGCGCGTCGACATCGGCGGACGCAAGCTCAACCTGCGCTGCAGCGGCAGCGGCGCGCCGGCGGTGCTCCTCGAAAGCGGCGCGAGCGCCGATTCGCTGGCGTGGTACCTCGTGCAGCCGCGGATCGCGAAGACGAACAAGGTGTGCTCGTACGATCGCGCCGGCTTCGGCTTCAGCGACGACGGGCCGCTGCCGCGCGACGTCGATGCGAATGCGGCCGACCTGCACGCGCTGATCCACGCGGCGCACATCGAGCTCCCGGTCGTGCTGGTCGGGCATTCGCTCGGCACGAACATCGTGCGCCGCTATGCGGACAAGTACGCGGCGGGTCTCGCCGGCCTCGTGCTGGTCGATCCGCCGCCGCAGCACATCAGCGAGTTCTCGGCCGACTTCGTCAAGGCCGATCGCGAGATGCACGAGAAGGTCATCGCGTTCGCGACGATGTGCGAGAAGGCGGCGAGTGCGGGCCAGCTCGCCAGGCCGACCGGCGACGCGGCACAATGCATCCGTCCGCCGAATCCGGCCTATCCCGACGCGCTCAATGCGGCGATCCACGCGCAGAAGGAGAAGCCGCCGTTCTGGCACACGCTGATCTCGGAATTCCAGACGAACCTCGTGCTGTTCGAGCAGCCGGTGTCGCCGAAGGAGAACCATGGCGCGCTGCCGCTGGTCGTGCTGACCGCGGCGAACGCGTTCGACGACGCGCCGCCCGAAGGCAAGAGCGCGATGGCGTCGGCGCAGGCGAAGACGCACAAGCTCATCGTCGCGACGTCGACGCGCGGCGAGAAGCGCTGGATCGCGAGCTCCTCGCACGACATGCAGCTCGATCAGCCGGATGCGATCGTCACGGCCGTCGCGAACGTCGTCAGCGAGGCGGGCAGCAAGTCCAAGTAACGATCAGCGCTTCGCTCGCTTCGCCGCGAGGCGCTTCATCACCGCAGGTTTCGCGAGCTCGCGCAGGACTTCCTTGCCGGTCGCGCGCGCCGTGCGATCGTCGGACCCGGCGAGCCGTTTCGCGAGCGCGATGGACGACTTATGCAGCGCGGCGCTGCGTCCGCCGATCGAGCGGAGCGCCCAGCTGACGGCCTTCCTGACGAAATTCCGCTCGTCGTCCGCCGCGCGCTCGACGAGCGGGAAGACGGCGACGAACTTCGCGTCGCCCGCGGTCCTGTCGTGCAGCGCGAGCGAGGCGAGCAGCGCGAACGCCGCGCGCCGCTCGAACTCGGGCTTGCGCTTCGCCCACGCGGCGACCTTGCTCCACGCATGCGGCGTGCGATCGAACAGGGCGAAGCACAGCGTGTCGCACGTTGCCCAGTTGTCGAAGCCGCGGCACCAGCGGTCCATCTGCGCCGGCGTGACGCGCTCGGGGTCGTCGACGTAGGCGCAGAGCGCGCGCGCTTCGTAGTGGCCCGTGTCCCAGAGCGCGAGCGCCAGCGCATGATCGCGGCCGAGCGCCTTGCCGAGCGCCTGCACGTCCTTCATCGAAACGCCGAACGCGCGGTCCGAC
>DATFRS010000286.1:0-6212 GCA_035263065.1 Rhodanobacteraceae bacterium | reverse complement strand
CGTCGAACGGCCGGGCCGGCGGCAGAGCTTGGGTCGGGTGTCTGATGCGCTCGTCGCGCTCGACGTGCTCAATCGCGTGTTCGCCGATGCGCATCGCGACGACCTCGCGTCGCGGCTGCTCCGCCGCGTGCGCGACGAGGCGAGCCCGACCGGTGCCGCCGCGGCGCTTTCCGCCGTGCTGGCCGCACTGGAAAGCGCGGCATCCGGCCACGCCGCCGCGCGCGAGCTCGTGCAGCAGCTCACGGACGCCTTGCGCGGAATCGCGGGGGTGTTTCCGCCGCCGCGGTCCGCTGAGAGCGCGCACGTCGTCGCATCGGCGTTCGCGGGCCTCCTGCTGCTGGTGCCGACGATCGTGCGGCTCGGCTGGCTGCAGGCACTTCGCAAGACACGCGTCTGGCAGGCGCACGGTGCGCGGACCCTGACGTATGTTCTCGCCGGCGTCGCGTCGGAATTGGTCGGACGCGAAGGCGACGCGCTCGATCCCGGCGCCGCGCTTCTCGCGGGCTGGATCGGCGAACCCGACGTCGCCGGATTCAGGCGCTTCGTCGAAAGGCTCGACGGCGGAGCCTGCGCCGAGCTCGCGCACGCACTGGCTCTTGCCGAGGCGCACGATGCGACGACGCTGACGACACAGGCGGCCGACCGGCTCGTCGCCGAGTTCGCCGCGCGCATCCGCGGCTTCGGGACGGCGGGCCGCGCGTTCGTCGTCGACAAGCTGCTCGCCGTCGCCGGCGAGATCGTCATCGACGAGCGCCGCGTAACGGTCGCGCTCGCCGCGTGCCCGTATCACGTCGCGTTGCACGTCTGCTCGGCATTCGAGAGCCTCGGCGCTGTCGAATGGCTCGGCGGCCGCGAGCTCGTCTTCAGGCCGGGGGCCGCATGACGTTCGACGAGGAAGCCGCGCTGCACGCGTCGCCCGGTCCCGCCGCCGCGGCCGGCGCGCCCTATGCCGACAGCGCCGAGCACGTGTTCGACGAGCTGCAGCGGCTCGATCTCCTGCTCGTGCGCGCGCTGCGTTGCCAGCGCGCGGGCGCGACCGCCGACGTGCCGGCCCATCTGCGCGGCCTCGTCATCGGCGAAGAGCAGATCGAATCGTTGCTCGCGCGCCTCGATTTCGTCGGCGACCGCTGGAAGCACGCTGATGCGCTGCAACCCGCGCTTGCCCGGCTCGACCGCGAGATCGATGCACTGCGTGCGCGCATCGATGCGCGGCGACTCGCCACCGAGCGCGGCGGCGCGTTGCTCTCGCTGCCGACGCTGGCGCGGCATTTCGAGCTGTCGGCGGCGGAAGTCGACGTGCTGCTGCTGGCGCTCGCCGTCGAGATCGATCCGCTCTACGAGACGATCTACGGTTACCTGCACGACGACGTCACGCGCCGCCGGCCGAGCATCGGCCTCGCGCTGCAGCTGATCTGCCGCGACGCGCGCGAGGCGATCTTCGCGCGCCGGCTGTTCGATGCGGACGGCACGCTGGTCGGCCGGCGCCTGGTCCAGCTCGGCGAGGATCCTGCCGAGCGCCCCGCGCCGCTGCCGCGGCAGTGGTTCAAGCTCGAGGACAGCGTCGCCGCGTTCCTGCTCGCGCCGCCATTGCGGCGCGTCGCGGGTGCCGCGCTGATCGACACGGTTGCGAGTCGAGGCGAGCTCGAGATCGACGCGCCGACACGCTCGCGGATCGCCGCCTGCACGTCGTTCCTGAAGCGCACGCGCCGGACCGGCGTCGTCGTGCATCTGCACGGCACGTCGGATTCTGCCCGACTCGGCGCCGCGGAAGTGTTCGCACGGGCGCTGGGCCGCAAGCTGCTGCTCGCGGCTGCCGGCGCTGCGAAGTCGCCGGAATCGCTAGCCGCGCTGCGCCGCGACGCGCTGATCGGCGGCGCGGTGCTCGCCGTGCGGCTCGACGAGGCGCCCGCCGAGCACGATGCGGCGCAACGTCGCGCCGGCGCCGCCGGTTTCTGGCGCGAGCTCGCGGAGCTTCGCGAGCCGGTCCTGCTGCTCGGTGCGGACGAGGCGCTCAGCGACGTGCCGCCCGACGTGCGCGTCTGGCGCCTCGCCGTCGACGCGCCCGATTACGCGGCGCGCCGCCTGAGCTGGGAGTCGGCCGCGAGGGACTGCGCGGCGTCGTGGGACCCGGCGCGTCTCGCCGACCTCTTCGGCCACGGCGAGCGTCGCATCCGGCAGGTCGTCGAGCTTGCGTCCGGCATCGCGGCCTCGCGCGATGCGTCGGCGTCGGCGCCATCGTTCGACGATGTGCTCGACGCGGGGCGCACGATGACCTCGCCGCAGCTCGGCCGCTTCGCGCTGCGCATCGAACCGCGCTATCGCTGGGACGATCTCGTGCTGCCGCAGGACCGGACGACGCAGCTGAAGCAGATCGTCGCCTGGCTGCGGCATCGGCGCGTCGTGCATCGCGAATGGGGCTTCGGCGACAAGCTTTCGCGCGGCAAGGGGCTGGTCGTGCTGTTCACGGGACCGTCGGGCACCGGCAAGACGATGGCGGCCGAGGTGCTCGCCGCCGAGCTCGCGCTCGAATTGTTCCAGATCGACCTCTCGAGCGTCGTCAGCAAGTACATCGGCGAGACCGAGCGCAATCTCAGCGAGATCTTCCGCGATGCCGAGCGCTCGCAGGCCGTGCTGTTCTTCGACGAGGCCGACGCGCTGTTCGGCAAGCGCACCGAGGTCAAGGACGCGCACGATCGCTACGCCAACATCGAGGTGAACTACCTCCTGCAGCGCGTCGAGCAGTACGAAGGCATCGTCGTGCTGGCGACGAACCTGCAGACCAATCTCGACGACGCGTTCATGCGGCGCATGAAGCAGGTCGTCGAGTTCCCGTTCCCGGACGAGACGATGCGCGAGCGCATCTGGCGCGGCCATTTCCCCGCGGACGCGCCGCGCGCCGACGACGTCGACTTCGCGTTCCTCGCGCGCCAGTTCCGGTTTGCCGGCGGCAGCATCAAGAACGTCGTGCTGAACGCGGCGTTCCAGGCCGCGGAGGAACAGGCGCCGATCTGCATGCGCCATGTCGTGCTGGCGATCCGCAGCGAGCTGCAGAAGGAGGGCAAGCTCTGCGTGCGCAGCGACTTCGGGCCGTATTTCGATCTCACGCTGCGCGCGTGAGCGAGGAGGAGGCCGGCCGTGTGGTGGCGCTATCCGAGCTCGAAGCAGCGGCACGACGATCACGCCGAGGAGACGCCCGCGCCCGAGCGGCCGCGGCGCGCGGGCCCGGGTCACGATCGAGCAGCCGAGCGGCCCGGCGAAGCGCTGCCGGAAGGCGTGCGCGAGTTCCTCGAGGCCGAGTTCGAAACCGATCTCGGCGACGTGCGCGTGCACGCCGATCAGGATGCGCACCGGCAAAGCGCCGATCTCGGCGCGAGCGCATTCACCGCCGGGCGCGAGATCTATTTCGCCAAAGGCATGTACGCGCCGTCCTCTCGCGAAGGCCGCGCGCTGCTGGCACACGAAGTCGCGCACGTGATCCAGCAGCGCCGCGCCGGCGCGGCGGGCGCGGCCGAGCCGCTCGAGAGCGACCGGCACGAGGCCGAGCGCGAAGCCGAAGCGTCCGCGCATGCGGTCGAAGCCGGCGAGCGCATCCCGACGGTGAGCGCGGCCGCGCGCGGCGTGCACCTCGACGTCGGCTGGGCGCAGCGCGGTCCGCTGCCCGATCCGCACGGCACGCTGCTGCTTCTGAACGGCTTTGCGAAGAAATTCCTCGACGCCGCGAAGATGATCTACCGCAACCCCTCGGCGATGAAGCTCGTCGACGCGGCCGAAGCGGCGGGCATCCAGTTCGGCGGTTTCTCCGAGGACGGCCCGGCGCCGGCGGTCGGACGCGCGTACACGTCCGGCAGCAGCGTCTACGTGCCGAGAACGCGCACCGACGCCGTCGCGGCGATGAGCGACTTCCTGTTCGAGCTCAACAACGCGCTGCGCGCGCCGAAGTTCGCGGCGCTGGCCGCCGAAGCGGCCAAGGGCAGCCGCGGCTCGGTCTCGGCGCGCACGTACGCGCGGCGCGTCGTCGAGCAGGAGGTCGAGGGCATGCTGCGCCTCGGGCAGATCTGGTTCGAGACGAAGAAGGCGGAAGGCCGCAGCCGCCGCGCCGATCCGCACGACAGCGATTTTTTCCTGTCCGACTACGAATCCGTGCACAGCGGCGCGAAGACGCAGGCGCAGCTCGTCGACGACGTGCTGGCGCGCGTCTACGACACCGGCACGCTGCGCGGCAAGACGGTCGAGCAGCACTACATGGAAGAGTATCCGGGAGCGGGGCGATGAGCGCGCGCGACGACATTCCCGCGCTGTTGCGTGCGACGCCGGTCGATTTCGCGACGACATCGTCGCCGGGCGGCACCGGCACGCCGGCGCAGCGACGCGTCGTCGTCGCCGGCCCGCAGGCCGTGCTCGATCTCATCGCGACACCGACGCTCGACCTGCTCGATGCGCTCATCGCCGCGCTCGGCGATGCGGCGACCGCGTGGGCGGCGGAGATCCTGCTGGCCGCGCTGACCGGGCGTGAAGCCGAGATCGTCGATGCCTTCGCGCGCATGCCCGATGCCTGGGTAGCGACGCAACGCGAGGCGGCGCTCGCCGCGTGGTCGGCCTGGCTCGCGCGCGAGCGCGACCGGCTCGAATGGAGTGGACGCGAAGGACGTTTCGTGCGGAGCGCGCCGTGAGCGCCGCGTGCCATGGGTAACGAGGCGCTGTTCGAGCGCAGGCTCGAGCCCGCCGATCCGGCGCTGACGCATGCGTCCGAAGCGCACGACGCGCCGGCGCCGTTCGCACTCGACGGGATGCGCGTTGCGGCGGGCGCGCCGCTCGGTGCGAACGACGATCCCAGGCCCGGCTCGTCGGCGCGCTCGACGACGGTGCTGCTGAAGCGCGTGCAGCGCAGTCACGGCAACCGGCACGTGCAGCGCATGCTCGCCCCGAACGCCGAGCGGCATCGCGTCGTCATGCGCAGCTGCAGCTGCGGCACGTGCGAGCAGTGCCGCGCGAGCGCGCCGAGCGAAGCGCAGCCGCCGGCGGCGGAGCCGATCCGCGCGATCGTGCAGGCGCAGCGGGACGACGATGGCGACGCGGCGGACATCGATGCCGACGAGATCGTGCCGTCGTCGAGCAGCGGCGTTCCGCTCGACCCGCAGGTGCGCAGCGCGATGGCGTCGCGTTTCGATCGCGGCTTCGACGACGTGCGCGTGCATACCGACGCGCCGGCGGCAGCGGCGGCGCAGGCGCTCGGCGCCGAGGCGTTCACCGCCGGCCGCGACATCTATTTCGCCGCCGGACGCTACGCGCCGGATACGCACGACGGCAAGCATCTGCTGGCGCATGAGCTCGCGCACACGGTGCAGCAGGCCGACGGCGCGATGCCGACGGAGATCGCCGCGAAAGGCCGCGACGGCACGCTCGTCGGCGGCGCCGACGACCCGCTCGAAGCGGAAGCCGACCGTGCGGCCGATGCGGTGACGCGCGAGGACCGCGCCGCGCCGGCGCTTTCCGGCGATCGGGGCGGCGCGTTGCGCGCCGAGTTCTCGCTGAAGGACACGCGGCTCGGGCGCGCGCTCGGCGCCGCAGGCGATGCCGCCGGCAACGCGTGGAACCGCGGCAAGGCGACGGCAGGCAAGGCGTGGGGCGCGACCAAGCAGTTCGTCGTCGATCAGATCGAGAAACTTGCGCCCGGCGTCCTCGCGTTCCTGCGCAATCTCAAGACCTGGCTTTCCGACAAGATCGGCGCCGGCTTCGACGGGCTGTTTAGCGGACTCGCCGGGCGCGTGCGCAGCGACGGCATCGCCGGAGCGATCGAGTTCCTCGTCGTCGACCTCGGCGGCGGTGCGCTGAAGGGTCTCGGCCAGTTCGTCGCGGGCGCGTGCAGCGCGCTCGGCGACGGCGCGAATTTCCTCATCGATCTCGCCAAGAAGATCGGCGGCGCGGCGATCGAGCGGATCCGGCAGGACGCGGCGGCGATCGGCGCGTTCTTCAGCGGCCTGTGGACGAAGTTCGGCGCGCCGGCGCTCGAGGCGCTGAAGGGCTTCGCGAAATCGGTCTGGGATTCGATCGCCAAGACGCTTTCGGACATCTGGGACCGTCTCGAGCCGATCCGCAAGGCAGCGAAGGAAGCGTGGGACTTCGTCGTCGGCGCGTACTTCGAAGGCAAGGGCATGTTCGATGCGTTCCTCGACAAGCTCTACCTCAAGGCCGCCGAGAAATGGGAGGACCTC
>DATFRS010000285.1:0-3698 GCA_035263065.1 Rhodanobacteraceae bacterium | reverse complement strand
ACCTGCGTGCGCATGAAGCCGCCGGCTTTCGCGTCGGCTTCGAAGACGGTGACGTGGTAGCCGAGCGGCGCGAGATCGCGCGCGACCGTCAGTGACGCCGGCCCCGCGCCGATGCAGGCGATGCGCCTGCCGTTCTTCTCGTCGGCCGGCAGCGGCAGGCGCGAGCGGATGTCGTCCTTGAGGTCGGCCGCGACGCGCTTCAGGCGGCAGATCGCGACCGGCTCGGGCTTCGCGTCGTTGTTGTTCGCCTCGACGCGGCCGCGCCGGCACGCCGGCTCGCACGGCCGGTCGCAGGTGCGCCCGAGGATTCCGGGGAAAACGTTCGATTTCCAGTTGACGAGGTACGCGTCCGAATAGCGGCCGGCGGCGATCAGGCGGATGTATTCGGGAACCGGCGTGTGGGCCGGGCAGGCCCACTGGCAATCGACGACTTTGTGGAAGTAGGCGGGATCTCGGATGTCGGTGGGCTGCACCTCAGCCTCCTGGCTGAAACGCGTCGGGCGACGCGCGAGCCTAGTCCCTGCGCCGCCGGGGCGGAAAGACGCGGCGCAGCATGCGGAAAACCCTGAATCGCATCGCGTTCAGCCCCCGGCGTCGTCGACCGCCTTGTCCGTCGCCTGCTTCTGATCGTCGACGGTCTTCTGCACGTCCTTGGCTTTCTGAAGCGCCTTCAGCTGCGGATCGATCACGGTCTTCTGCGCCGCCGTCGGCTGGGCGGCCTGCGTGTTCTTCGCGGCGTCGTCGGGCGAGCCCGCGCAGGCGGCGAGGGCGGCGGCGCTCGCGACGAGGAACAGCACGCGCAGCATGACGTACTCCGGACGGTGGGTTCGGTTTAAAGTCTGCTCCGGTCGTACGGGCCGGGCAAGCACGCGGAGGGCAAATTGAAGGCTCGTTCTCTTTTGCAGCGCTGTCGCGACGCCGCCCCCACCCCGTACCCTCCCCCGCTGCGCGGGAGAGGGGGAGTGATTGTCGCGCTGCGCGCGACCGCGTCATTCGATAAGAGCCGATGAATGCGTCGCGCTGGCGGTTGGACGGCCAGGTCGCGCTGGTTTCGGGCGCGAGCAAGGGCATCGGCTTCGCCGTCTCGCGCGAGCTCGCCGCGCTCGGCGCCGACGTGCTGATGGTCGCGCGCGACGAGGCCGGCCTCGAGCACGCGCGCAGCGAGCTCGCCGAGGAGTTCGGCGAGCGCGAGTTCTTCATCTTCGCTGCCGACGTCGCCGAGGCCGAGCAGCGCCTCGAGGTGTTCGACTGGATCGCCGATCTCGACGTCGAGCTCTCGCTGCTCGTCAACAACGCCGGGGGCAACGTCACCAAGCCGACGCTCGACTACACCACCGACGAGGTCAACGACCTGATCGACGCGAACGTGCTCAGCGCCTTCGAGATGAGCCGCCTCGCGCATCCGCACCTCGCGGAGCACGGCAACGCGGCGATCGTGAACATCGCGTCGGTGTCGGGCATGACGCATGTCCGCAGCGGCTCGCCGTACGGCATGACCAAGGCGGCGATCGTGCAGCTGACGCGCAACCTTGCCTGCGAATGGGCGGAGGACGGCATCCGCGTCAACGCGGTCGCGCCGTGGTACATCCGCACGCAGCGCACGGCGGGGCCGCTCGCCGATCCCGACTACCTCGACGAAGTGCTGCAGCGGACGCCGATGGGCCGCATCGGCGAGCCCGAGGAAGTCGCCGCGGTCGTCGCGTTCCTGTGCATGCCGGCGTCGAGCTACGTCACCGGCGAGTGCATCGCCATCGACGGCGGGTTCCTGCACTACGGCTTCTGAGGCGCGAGCTCCTGCCGGATCCAGCGCACGAAGTGCGGTGCGGGCGCGTCTTCGCGCCAGAGCGCCCAGTAGCTGTCGGGGCCTTGCACGATCGTGTCGAACGGCGCGATCAGCACGCCTTGTGCGCAGAGGTCGTCGTAGAGGAACGGCGACAGCAGCGCTACGCCGACGCCCTTGACGGCCGCGATCGCTTCGAGCTCGTACGTCGCGAAGCGCGTCGCTGCGAACGTCGGCATCGCATCGGGCAGGCCGGCGAGCACGAACCACTTCGCCCAGCGCGGATCCGGAATCAGCGGCAATTCGAGCAGGCGCTGCGGCGTCAGCGGCGCGCCGTCGGCGAGCGCGGGGCTCAGCATCGGCGTGCCCTCGTCGGCGAGCAGCTCCACCGTCGAGAAGCCGCGCCACGGGCCTCTGCCCGCGCGGATCGCGACGTCGAAGCGATCCGGCGTCAGCATCGTGTCGGATGCGTCGAGCGTGATCGCCTGCGCATCCGCCAGCGCCTGATACGCCGCGAGGCGCGGAATCAGCCAGCGCGTCGCGAACGTCGGCGCGCAGGTCACGCGAAGGGCGCGCCGCCTGCGACGCGCCTGATCGACCGCAAGCTGGATCGTCGCGATCGCTTCGTCGATTTTCGCGGCGAGCTGGACGCCGTGCTCGGTGACATCGAGCTTCGGCCCGTGCCGCACGAAGAGCTTCACGCCGAGCGCGTCCTCGAGAGTGCGCATGCGCAGGCTCACGGCGCTCGGCGTCAGGTGCAGCTCGCTCGCGGCGCGCGAGAAGCTGCGATGCCTGACGCAGGCCGCGAGCACGCGAAGCGATTCGAGCGAGGGCAGGGCCGAGGGCATTTCAATTCCGGCTGCAAATGATGCGAAGAAACGCTCGTTATGGTCGGCGTCGGCGCTGGGCTAGCCTTTGCGCATCCCGGAACGGAGCGGCTCCATGATTCGACGTTCGACGCTGTCGATAGGCCTTGCGTTCGCGTTCGGCGCACAGGCGGCCGACTCCGCATTGTATCCGCCGGGCTTCACGCTGGCCCGGCAGGGCGACGTGCGCGACTTCGACTATTTCGCCGGCGCCTGGACGACGCGGCAGCACAAGCTCAAGGCGCGCGGCGTCGGCAGCGCCGAGTGGGAGGATTTTCCCGGCACGCTCTGCATGACGCCGTATCTCGCCGGTGCCGCGACCGTCGACGAGCTCTGGTTCCCGACCAGGGGCACCGCCGGCCTCACGCTGCGCGTGTTCGACCCGACGCATCGCCAGTGGTCGATCTACTGGGTCAACAGCAAGCTCGGCAAGCTCGACCCGATCCCGGTCGTCGGCGGCTTCGCCGGCGACCGCGGCGAGTTCTACGCCGAGGACCACGACGGCGAGCGCGCGATCAAGGTGTGCTATCTCTGGCACAAGATCGACAGCGACCACGCGCGCTGGGAGCAGGCGTTCTCGTACGACGACAAGACGTGGGAGACGAACTGGACTGCCGATTTCACACGGGCCGATGCGGCGCAGGCGTGCGAGCACGGTCAGCCGAAACGCGGCTCGGCGCAGCCCGAAGGTTAATGGCCGAAAACGGCGAGTCGGAGGGTAAAGGCGGCGCTACCATAGCGCCATGCAGGAACTACCGAGCCTTTCCCCGCTGAACCGCCGCATCTGCGACCGCGCGCGCGAGACGCGCGATCCGCGCTTCGACGGGCTGTTCTTCATCGCGGTTACATCGACCGGCATCTACTGCCGGACGGTGTGTCCCGCGCCCGCGCCGAAGTCGCGCAACATCCGTTACTACGCGAGCGCGGCCGCCGCGTCGGCGGCCGGTTTCCGGCCGTGCCTGCGCTGTCGTCCCGAGGCCGCGCCGGGATCGCCGCTGCATCGCGCGAAGAGCGATCTCGTCGCGGGTGCGCTCAGGCTGATCGAGCAGGGC
>DATFRS010000284.1:0-2651 GCA_035263065.1 Rhodanobacteraceae bacterium | reverse complement strand
GCGCACGCGATCAGCAGCACCAGGCCAACTGCCGCGAGCAGGATCAGCAGCGGCGTTCGCGCGTCGCCGGCGAGCACCTGCTGCAGCGGGATCACGACGGCGCCCCAGCCGGCGTTCGCCTGCGGGTACTCGGCTTCGAGGTGTGAGGAAACCGCGCTGAGCTCCGCGTTCGCGGCGGCGACGTCGACACCGCGCTTCAGCCGGGCGACGACCTGCGCGTTGTGGTTGTCGCGGACGGCGCGCGCCTGGTCGGTGTAGGCGAGAGGCACCCAGAGATCGACACCGCCGATTCCCCAGGTCTTCAACGAAAACCCCTGTGGCATGACGCCGACAATCGTGTACCCCTCGTCCGAGAGCGTGATCGTCCGGCCGACAACGTCGCGGTCCGCGCCGAACCGCGTCCGCCAAAAGCCGTCGCTCAGTACGGCGACGCGTTCGAGTCCCGGGGCGTCTTCCTCCGCGCGGAAGGTGCGGCCCATCGCTGGCGGCATGCCGACAATGTCGAAGAAGCCGTCGCCGACGGCGCCGCCGAGCACGGCGTCGGCGCGACCGTCCGCCGACATGGTGAACGGCTCGAAGCGATAAATCGCCATGTTCTCGAAGCGCGTTGTCTCGCGCTTCCAGTCGTAGAAGTTTGCCGGCGAGACGGGGAACGTCCTGAGGCCTGGAAACGTCGCCGCAGGCGGCGTGTGGAAGATCCGCACGAGCCGCGCCGAGTCGGTGTAGGGGAGCGGACGCAGCAGCACGGTGTTGACGATGCTGAAGATAGCCGTGTTGGCGCCGATGCCGAGCGCGAGGACCGCAATCACGGCGAGGCTGAACGACGGAGCGCGCAACAGGACGCGCAGGCTGTACGAGAAATCGGCGAAAAGCGTACGCACGGCAGGATCTCCAGCAGGGGGCGACGAGTGCAGTTGCTCGGTGTGGCGGCTGACCGGCGGCGGCGCGGCCAGGCAGCCGAGCGCCGCGCGCCAGAACCAGGCGCGTGCGGACGCCGGCGAGAGGCGCGCCCGGCGCGCGAACTCCTCCTCCAGATCGCCGATCACGAAGTCCGCCCACTCGTCGGCGAGAAAGTGCGTCAGCAGCCAGCCGGCGAGACGAGGCGGCCGCGGCGTCATCGCGTCGACAGCGCGGATTCGAAGCCCTCGGCCATCGCCGTGAAGCTGCGATACGCCTGCTTCAGCGCCGCGCTGCCGCCGGGCGTCAGCGCGTAGAACTTGCGGCGGCGGCCGCCGCGCTCGGGTGTCGGATCGCCGACCGAAGAGCGGAGGAGACGCTTGCCCTCGAGCCGGTCGAGCGTGGTGTAGACAGCGTTGATCGAGACGTCGCGGTTCGATCGTTCGTGGATTTCGCGGCGGATCGCGGCGCCGGACGCGTCGGCGCCAAGCCGAAGCACGCCGAGCAGGACCAGTTGCTCGAAGTCGCCGAGGACCGGCGCAGTTCGCGCCGCCGATTTAAACCACATTGTGGTGTTTGACGGCGGCGCCGCGGAAATGGTTGCTGCGGGAGGTTTCGAGCGCGCGTGCGGGCGGCGCCGCCCGAAGTGACCGGAAGTGTAACGGACATACCGGTTCGTAACAGGCCGGTACGCCTCCGACGAATCCGATTCATCGCGCCGCCTCTCCCGCTTCGGCGGTTCACCTGCCTCGGGCGGTCACGTCACTATCGCTGCGTCGGTCGGTGAACGAAATTTCGGCCGGATGTTTGACTTTGCGTGCGACAGCCAGGAAATTGCTGAGCTGTCCGCATTGTTGCGCATTGAAGGCGCCGGGTGAGCGGCCTACGCTGCCTGCGTTGGCGTGGACATTGCCTCCGGCCATCCCAAACCGCGCATCTGTTTTTTGAAGGCAGGCCGGAATCCGGGGCGAGCCATCGATCCAACTCGCCGCAAGCGCCGGCACACCCGCGCATCGCAGCGTCTGAGGGCTGATGGCATCTCGTCCTGAACCGGCTGGCTCTTCGACCTGTCTCGGGAGACGTCCGGCGCTGCGCTTCTTCGTCGTCGGGCTGGTAGCAATATCAGTCATGGCACGGTGCGGCGTCGCATGGGCCGCCTCGACACCGTTGAATGTGGTCACCTGGAACATCAGGATCGACGACGGCTCCGAGGCGCACGCGCGAACGGTGATGGACCTGCTGCTCGCCACGACGCCGCAGCCGGAAGTCATCGTGATCCAGGAGGCCTACCAGCAATGGTTTTCGGTCTACGTCGACGAGCTGCAGAAAAAGACCGGCCGCACATGGTATGGAGCGTTCGCGACGGAGTGCGGCCCGGGTAACTGGAACGGCAGCAAGTGCACCGTGCAGTATTTTCAGGGAATCGGTATCTTTACCACCCACACGATCACCAGCACGAGCTCGACGCTGTTTCCGTTCCCGGACTGCTGGACCTCGGCGCGCGCAGGCCTGCGCGCCGCCATCGACGTCGCCGGCACGACCGTGCAGGTCTTTGTTACCCACCTGCAGACCGGCAGCTGCAGCGACGTCAGGCTGGCGCGGAACAATTCGATGTCGCAGCTGAAGTCGTGGGCTGCCAACTACTCGCGGCCGCAGATCGTGGCCGGCGACTTCAACGCCGACGCCGATCAGATCGACACGACGCTCGGAATGCTTCCCAACTTCATCGACGCGTGGTCGATTGTCGGCTCCGG
>DATFRS010000283.1:0-3690 GCA_035263065.1 Rhodanobacteraceae bacterium | reverse complement strand
CGGCGGCGAGGCGCGGATCGAGCAGGAAGCTCATGCGGCGGCGAGGTGCCGCGCGAAGAAATCGAGCGTGCGCTCGAGCGCGAGCCTCGCGCTCGCGGCGTCGTAGGCCTTCGGATCGACCTCGCGGTCGAATGCGTGGCCGGTCGGGTACGTGTAGATCTCGGCGTCCGGCAACACTTCGCGGTGCCGAGCGATCGCCTCGGGCGGAATCGACGAATCCTTCTCGCCGAAGTGGAACTGCACGGGCGCCTTCGGCGGCTCGTCGAGGAACTTCACGTTGCGCGCGCCGTAGTAGCTCACCGCGGGCATCGCGAGGCGCGTCGCGGCGAGGTAGGCGACCGTGCCGCCCCAGCAATAGCCGACGCAGCCGATCCGGCCGGCCGAGCGGATCGATTCGGCGGCGCTCGCGACGTCCTCGACGACGAGATCGAAACTGAGCTCGCCGATGAGCTCGCGCCCGCGCTTGAAGCCGGCATCGTCGTAGCCGAGCTCGACGCCCGTCTCGACGTGATCGAAGAACGCCGGGGCGATCGCGACGTAGCCGTGCGCGGCGAAGCGGTCGGTCACGTCGCGCATGTGCGCATTGACGCCGAAGATTTCCTGCACGACGACGAGGCCGCCTTTCGGCGTGCCGCCCGGCTTCGCGAGATACGCGCCGATGCACTGCGTGCGCGATGTGTTGAGCTGGATCAGCTGGCCCATCGGGGCTCCGGCGCCGGAGGTCGTCGCCAGAGCGTATGCGCGAACGCCCGCGTGTCAACCGTGCGGCGTCACCGGCGATTCAGCGGCGCTGCCGACGGCGATGCCGTCGGCATGCGGCGCGTAGCGCTGCACGCGGTTGCGGCCGCCGCTCTTGGCGGCGTAGAGCGCCTTGTCGGCCGCTTCGAGGAAGTGCTCGATGCGCCGCGGCGGCGCGATCTGCGCGAGCGTCGCGACGCCGATGCTGACGGTCGCTACGAGCCGGAGCGCCGGGCTCTGCTCGCCGAGCTTCTCGGCGACGCGGGCGCACAGGCGCTCGGCGAGCGCGACCACGGCGTCGGGCTCGCGGTCGGTCACGATCGCCATGAATTCCTCGCCGCCGATGCGGCCGAGCAGGTCGCCGGCGCGCAGGCAGCGGCGCATCGTCTCGACGCCGGCGACCAGCACGCTGTCGCCGAAGAGATGGCCGTGGCGGTCGTTGATCTGCTTGAAGTGGTCGAAGTCGATCAGCAGCACGGCGAGCTCGCGGTCGCCGCGCTCGCAGTCCTCGATGGAGCGGGCGAGCTGGCGCAGCGCGTGGGCGCGGTTGGCGACGCCGGTCATCGAGTCGGTGATCGCGGCCTGGTAGAGCTCGACGGCCTGCTGCTCGAGCTTCGTGTTGGCGCCGGCGAGCGCGACGCGCTGACGCTCGATCTCGGCGTTGCGGCGCGCGAGCTTGTGGTTCAGCCGGTTGACGCCGACGAAGCGCCACGCCATCAGCAGCAGCAGCGCGGCGAGTCCGCCCATCGCGATGAGGCCGATGCGGCGCTCGAGGCGCTGCTTGGCGAGCAGGGCGGCCTGCAGCTCGTTGTCCTTCGCGAGCAGCTTGACGCGCTGCTCGGCCTCGGCGCGCGTGTGCCGCGTCTCGAGCGCGGCGAGCTGGCGGCTCGTGCGGATGCCGAGCAGCTCCTCGCGCTCGGCCGAGTACTTGTGCGAGAAGCGCAGCGCCGCCGCGTCGTCGTGATCGGCGCGCGCGAGCTGCTCGCGCGCCGCGTAGGCGAGCACGAGCTGCGGGCGCAGGCGCGCGACTTCGAGCCCGGCGATCGCCTCGTCGAGGAGGCCGTGCGCGCGCAGGCGGTCGTGCTCGAGCAGTGCGATGTCGGCGAGATGCAGCAGCGAGCGCGCGACGATCTCGCGCTGGCCGAGCTCGCGGCCGAGCTTGAGCGAGGCTTCGAGCTCGGCGGACGCCTCGTCGTTGCGATGCTGGCCGAGCAGCGCGCGGCCGATCTCGAGACGCTCGAGGCCCTGGTGCGGGCGGTCGCCGAGCGCGCGGTCGATCGCGAGCGCTTCGCGCGCGGCCGCCTCGGCGGCCGGAAATTCGCCGAGATCGTTGAGGAGGCCGGCATACGCGCCGACGACCGGCGAGTACGCGGCCGGGCTCGCGCGCTTCGCCGCGACGTCGAGCGCGCGCTCGAAATAGGTCTTCGAGGTCGCGCCGTCCTCGATTTCGCGATAAAGGAGGCCGACGTTGCGGTAGGCGATCTCGAGCTTGTCGCCGGTCTTCTCGCGCAGCACGACCGCTTCGAGCGCCATGTCGAGCGCCTTGGCGAAATCGCCGCGGTCGCGGTAGACGGTCGCGAGATTCGTCAGCGACTGCGCGGTGCCGTAGGGATCGTCCGCCGAGCGGTAGATCTGCAGCGCGCGCTCCTGGTGCGCCAGCGCTTCGTCGAGATGGCCGCGCCGGCGCTCGATCACGCCGAGGTTCGCCTCGGCGAACGCGGCCTGGCTGCGGTTGCCGCTGGCGACGGCGGCCGTCGCGAGCTCCACGGCAAGTGCCTCGCTGCGCGCGTAGTCGCCCTGGGACAGCGCGATCTCGACGCGCTGCGAGAGCGCGGTGACGAGATCGTCGAGATCGCCGCGACGCTTCGCCAGCGTCGCGACGCGCTCCCACTCGTCGTCGGCCGCGGCGAGCGCACCGACCGCAGAAAAGAGGTTGCCGGCGAGCCACGCGGTCCAGGTGTCGGCCGCCGAGCCGCCGATGCCATGGACGAGCGTCGCGGCGAACGGCGCCTTCAGGACATCGGCGATCGACTGCGCGACATGGAGGGCCGAGGACGCGGCGACGGCACGGGGATATTCGACTTCGTCGGCGGTATCGGCGGCACGGGCCGCGCCGAAGGCGAGGATGGAGAGCAAAGCGAGGCCTGCGCGCGTCCGCACGCGTCGCTTCCAGCGGAATTCCCGATCCCCGCGAGCCTCTCTCACCTCGTCCCCCAAGCGTCGCACCGCACGTCCGTGGTCGTCGCGACGTGCCTATGATGCGCGATTTTCGCCGCCCGCGCCCCAGGACCCCGGGACGGTGCCGCCCTTTGTCGGCGGCAGGTAAACTAGCCGGCCGCCCGTTCAGCTTTTCCCATGTCGCTGCGCAATCCCAAGGTCGGCTTCGTCAGCCTCGGCTGTCCGAAGGCCCTCGTAGATTCCGAACGCATTCTGACCCAGCTCAGGGTCGAGGGCTACGACATCGTGCCGAGCTACGACGCGGCCGACGTCGTCGTCGTCAACACCTGCGGCTTCATCGACGCCGCGGTGACCGAGTCGCTCGACGCGATCGGCGAAGCGCTCGAGGAAAACGGCAAGGTCATCGTCACGGGCTGCCTCGGCAAGCGCGCGGCGCTGATCCGCGAGGCGCATCCCGACGTGCTGTCGATCTCGGGGCCGCAGGACTACGCGAGCGTCATGACCGCGGTGCACGCCGCGCTGCCGCCGAAGCACGATCCGTTCCTCGATCTCGTGCCGCCACAGGGCGTGAAGCTGACGCCGAAGCACTACGCGTACCTCAAGATTTCCGAAGGCTGCAATCACCGCTGCACGTTCTGCATCATTCCGTCGATGCGCGGCGATCTCGTGTCGCGGCCGATCGACGACGTGCTCGTCGAAGCGGAGAAGCTGGTCAAGGGCGGCGTCAGGGAGCTCCTCGTCGTGTCGCAGGACACCAGCGCGTACGGCGTCGAT
>DATFRS010000282.1:0-16920 GCA_035263065.1 Rhodanobacteraceae bacterium | reverse complement strand
CTGGTCGAGCAGGGCGAGCTCGGCCGGCGTCGTGCCATTCTCGGTGCGGAGCGTCGCAATATCTGCGAAAAACGCGTCGAGCGTACGTGGCGTCGCGGGGGTGGCCGTTTCAAGGCGCCGCCGGCGCTCGGTTTCCCAGCGCTGCGCTTCCTCGGCGGTCAGCGTGCCGGGCCAGTTGCGGGCCCGATAGCGGAACAGGAGCTCCGCGCAGCGCGCGTCGCGGAACGAGACCGGGCGCGTGCCGAGCTGGTCCGGCGGCGTCTGGCGGACCGATCGCAGCAGCGGGCGGTCGTCGTCCGACATCAGGCCGTCGTAGAGCGCGAGATCGGGGTCCTGCGGCGCACCGGGCGCAACGTCGCGCGGCTTCTCGCGCGCGAAGACCTGCCGCACTTTTTCGGCGAGGCCGCTGACGGCGCGAAGTCGCTCGAGGTTCTGCAGGTTGCGATCCACGTCCAGCGCGATGCGATCGGTGTCGGTGATCTTCAGCACGCCGAGCGGCGCGAGCGCCGGCGATTTGTTCGTGTGCACGAGCTTGAGCGGGATTCGCTCGACACCTTCCGGCAGGTCCGCGCGCGGCGTGAACACGCGATCGGCGATCGCCTCGGCGTCGAGATCGATCAGCGGCGCGGGATCGCCGTCGAGATCGAACGCGATCACGCTGTTCTGCCGCGACGGATGCCACGCGATCGGCGCGATCATCGCAAGGCAGCCGCGGATCGACGGATAGCGCGACGAGACGTGCAGGATCGGCGTCATGCCGGCGACGTCGATCAGCTCGAACACGCGCTGCTTGCGGCGCATCGCGAAATGCCAGTCCCAGAGCCTGGGCTGGCGCGCGCGCAGCACGCGCGCGAGGCCGAGCGTCGCCTCGACGTCCGACAGCGCATCGTGCGCGCGGTGCTGCTGCATCACGTAGTTGGCGCGCGCGAGGTCTTCGAGGCGGAACGTCGGCGAGCCGTCTTCGCGCTTCGGCCACTCGATGCCGTGGGGGCGCAGCGCGTAGCACATGCGCGCGAGATCGATGATGTCCCAGCGCGAATTGTTGTTCTCCCATTCGCGCGCATAGGGATCGTAGAAATTGCGGTAGAGGAGATTGCGCGTGAACTCGTCGTCGAAGCGCAGCGTGTTGTAGCCGACGCCGCAGGTGCCGGGCTCGGCGAGCGCATCATGTACGCGCGCGGCGAACTCGGCCTCGATGACGCCTTCGGCATCGGCGTGCTGCGGCGTGATGCCGGTGACGAGGCAGGCGCCGGGATCGGGCAGCACATCGCGCGCCGGCCGGCAGAACACGGCGACCGGATCGCCGACGACTTCGAGCTCCATCGTGGTGCGGATCGCGCCGAACTGCGCCGGGCGATCGCGGCGCGGGTCGGCGCCGAAGGTTTCGTAGTCGTGCCAGAGAAAGGTCTGCATCGCGCGTCCGTGGCTGATGCGTCAGCGTAGCCGCGCGGCGCCGCGTCTGACAAATCGGCGTCGCCTGCTAGACTCGGCCTCGATGCGCCGCGGGCGACGGCGGCCATCGACCAGGAGACCTGAATGCTGCACGAGGACAACCTGATCTGGATCGACCTCGAAATGACGGGCCTCGATCCGCTTCACGATTCGATCCTCGAGATCGCCACGATCGTCACCGACAAGGATCTCAACGTCCTCGCCGAAGGGCCCGAGTTCGCGCTGGCGCATCCTCTCGAGCGGCTCGAGGCGATGGACGACTGGAACCGCAACCAGCATCGCAAGTCCGGGCTATGGCAGCGCGTCGTCGAATCGCAGATCCAGATGGCGACCGCCGAGGCGCTCACCGTCGAGTTTCTTGCGCAGTGGGTGCCCGTCGGCAAATCGCCGATGTGCGGCAATTCGATCTGCCAGGACCGGCGCTTCCTCGTGCGGCTGATGCCGCGGCTCGAGCGGTACTTCCACTACCGCAATCTCGACGTGTCGACGCTCAAGGAGCTCGCGCGGCGCTGGGCACCCGACATCGGCCGCGGCTTCGCCAAGGAATCGACGCACACGGCGCTGTCGGACGTGCGCGATTCGATCGCCGAGCTCAAGTACTACCGGCCGTTCATGGGGCGGCTCGCGGGTGCGCTCGAAGCGCCCTGATCAATCGAGCAGGGGACTGAGATCGTCCGGCACGCGCACGTCCGGATGCGAGCGAACGAAGAGGCGAAGGCTCTCGGTCGCCTGCTGCGTGCGCCCCTGCTGCATGAGCTGACGGATGTGCGCGAGCCAGTCGTGCGGCGCGAGCTGCATGTCGCGCTGGAGCTCGATCGATCCGCTCGGCACCGTCGGCGAAGCGACGCCGCGCGCGGCCGCGGGCGCACGCTTGTCGGCCGCAGCGGCGCCGGTTTCGCTCACACCGAGCTTGTCCTTGCCGGATTTCTCGAAGTCGTCCTGCGCGCGCGCGCGTTGCTCGGCCGCGCCGGTGAACGCCTGCGGCGGCGGTGCGGCGGCGGGGGCCGGAGCCGGCTTCGGCGGCTCGGCGATCGCGGGCGGCGTCGCCGGTTTCGCCGAAGCCCGGGTCTTGTGCACGATCTCCTTCTGCGGCGCCGTGTCTTGCCGCGGGCTGATCTCGCCGGCGGCATTCGATGCCGGCGCGCTCGCCGCGTCGGCATCGGTTTTCGGCTGCGCGAGCTCCTCGTGCTTCGCGCGCGCCGCTTCGTCGATCGGCTCGACCGGCACGACGCGCCGCGTTTCGGTTGCGGGCGCTTCGCTCGGGCTCATCGCATCGTGCCCGATGCGCCAGGCGATGCCGGCCGCCAGCACGAGCCCCGCCGCCGAGCCGACGCCGACGATCCAGCGCTGCCGCCGCGGCGGCTTGCCGCTGTGCACGGCGCGCGCCGCCTCGCCGAGCACGGCGCGATCGAGGCGGCGCGGCGGCTCGTAGCGCGGCAGGCGGCGATACAGATCGCCGATCTTGCCGCCGCCTTCGCCGAGCAGCGCGTCGAGCTCGCGATCGGGATCGTGCGCGCTCATGTCGCGAACCTCGCGCGGATGCGCGCCAGCGCGTAGCGCAGGCGCGATTTCACCGTCTCGCGGCCGGCGCCGGTGATCGCCGCGATCTCCTCGAGGCCGAGCCCGTTTTCGATGCGCAGCAGAAACGCCTCGCGCTGCTCGTCGGGCAGGTCTTCGAGCGCGAGCTGCAAGCGGCGGCGCTGCTCGAATTCCGTCAGCGCGCGCTCGGGCTGATCGCTGTCGGGCGCGTCGAGCTTGCTGAACACCGCCTCGGTTTCCTCGTCCGACGCCTGCGGGCGCTGGCGGCGGAAGCGGTCGACGATGAGGTTGTGGGCGATCTGCAAAAGCCAGGTCGTGAACTTGGCGTCCGGCCGGTAGCGCTCGCGCGCAGCGATGAGCCGGCTCCAGGTGTCCTGGAACAGCTCGTCGGCGTCGGCGCGATGGCGCAGCGTGCGCAGCAGGAAGCGGTACAGCGTGCCGCGGTGGCGTCGATAGAGCATCTCGAAGGCGAGCAGGTCGCCTCCGGCATAAGCGAGCATCAGTTCCTCGTCGGTCTTCTCGGACCCCATGCCCGAAAGGTTAAGACATGGGGCCGGAAGACGTCACGGTGGCGATACTAATGAAACGCCGGGCGCGCGTCCGCGGGGTTCCGCGGGGGCCGGATCGGGGAGGGTGGCGGGGTTCTCCGCTTTTTTTCGTATCTCTAGGTAAGCGCCCGCCGGATAGATCGTCTTGCCACGACCATTGCGCTAGGCCCATCGGTATTCCCCCAAGCACACTATCGATGAGCCATCCGGCGGGCGCTTCCTGAATTTCGCGGCGATCGTTCAGAGCGCCTTGCCGATGACGTCGTCCTCGAGCTGGAAATTCGAGTTGGTCGACGCGGTTTCGCCGTTGGCGAGGTCTGCGAATCGCTGCTCGGGCGGGCCGTCGGGGTGCGCCTTGTCCCAGGGCGCAGGATGCACCGGACCCGGCAGGTAGGTCTTCCACTCGCTCTTCGGCGTGCCGTGCCGCTCGCTCGGCGCGATGCTGAACTCGATCGGTGCGATGGCGTACCGGGCTTTCGCCGCCTTCCCGTCGACGAATTCGCTCGGGTCGTATTGCCATTGCAGTGCGGCTTCGACGCTGACCTTCTCGAAACGCTCGCGCCAGGTCTCCGCCTCGTGTTCGCTGCGTGCACGAAGGTCCAGGCTGGTCTGCCCGGGAATCGCCTGGACGACCTTGCCGTCTGCATCGATCAGGAGGTAGAGCACGACGCGGGCGCCGAGACCAACGCGCGCCGCATCGGTCGGGTACTTCGGCGGGACCAGCTTCGAGCGCGTGAGCGTGCCGAAATCGACGCTCGAGATCGTCAGCAGATAGGAATCGCCGGACTTCGGTGCGCCGTGCAGCCGGATGCTCATCGCGGTCTTGGCGTTGACCGGCTTGCCGTCGACGAGGATCGGCTTGAAGTGCCAGCCGCGCACGGTGCGATCGACGAGCTGCGCGACGGCCGGCGAAAGCTGGCTCTTGAGCTGGTAGTCGGTGACATGCCCATCGGGGCCGATCTGGATGTCGCCCTTCGCCGTGAGCTCGATGGCCGGGGTCGCCGAATGCTGGGCCGACGCGATGTCGACGGCGCCGATCGTCAAGGCGACGGCGAAAAAGACTCTTGGCAAAAGCAAGTTCGCTCCCTCCGCGAATAAATGGATTCCCGCCGGGATCATCCCATGCGGGCGCGGAGCGGGACAGAGGGAGGAGCGAGGCTCAGCCGGCTTTACGTTTCGCCAGCTGCAGCCACGTATCGACCACCGTATCCGGATTCAGCGACACCGATTCGATGCCCTGATCCATCAGCCACTCGGCGAGATCCGGATGATCGCTCGGCCCCTGGCCGCAGATGCCGACGTACTTGCCTTTCTTCTTCGCGGTCTGGATCGCAAGCGAGAGCATCTTCTTGACCGCCGGGTCGCGTTCGTCGAAGAGGCTCGCGACGATGCTCGAATCGCGGTCGAGGCCGAGCGTCAGCTGCGTCAGGTCGTTCGAGCCGATCGAGTAGCCGTCGAAGATCTCGAGGAACTCGTCGGCGAGCAGCGCGTTCGACGGCACCTCGCACATCATGATGATCTTGAGGCCGTTCTCGCCCTTCCTGAGCCCGTTCTTCGCCAGCACGTCGATGACCTTGCGACCTTCGTCGAGCGTGCGTACGAACGGGATCATGACCCACGCGTTGGTGAGTCCCATCTCCTCGCGGACCTTCTTCATCGCGCGGCATTCGAGCGCGAACGCTTCGGCGAAGCTCGGATCGACGTAGCGGCTCGCGCCGCGGAAGCCGATCATCGGATTTTCTTCGTGCGGCTCGTAGCGCGAGCCGCCGATCAGGTTCGCGTATTCGTTCGACTTGAAGTCCGACAGGCGCACGATGACCGGATTCGGCGCGAACGCCGCCGTGATCGTCGCGATGCCTTCGGCGAGGCGATCGACGTAGAAGCCGACCGGATCGGAATAGCCCGCCAGGCGCTCGTCGATCTTGCGCTTGGTCTCGGCGTCCTGCTTGTCGTATTCGAGCAGTGCCTTCGGATGCACGCTGATGTGGCTCGCGATGATCATCTCGAGGCGCGCGAGGCCGACGCCGGCGTTCGGCAGCATCGCGAAATCGAACGCGCGCTCGGGATTCGCGACGTTCATCATGATCTTGAGCGGCGCCGGCGGCATCGCGCCGAGGTCGGCGGTGACGCGCTCGAACGCGAGCTTGCCTTCGTAGATGAACCCGGTATCGCCCTCGGCGCACGACACGGTGACTTCGGCGCCGTCCGGCACGGCGTCGAGCGCGTTGCCGGTGCCGACGACGGCCGGCACGCCGAGCTCGCGCGCGATGATCGCGGCGTGGCACGTACGGCCGCCGCGGTTCGTGACGATCGCGGCCGCGCGCTTCATCACCGGTTCCCAGTCGGGATCGGTCATGTCGGCGATCAGCACGTCGCCGGGCTCGACGCGGTTCATGTCCTTGATCGTGCGGATCACGCGCGCACGGCCGGCGCCGATCTTCTGGCCGATCGAGCGGCCTTCGGCGAGCACCTTGCCGCGCGACTTGAGCTGGAACCGCTCGATCTGCGTCGCGCGCGTGCGCGACTTCACGGTCTCCGGACGCGCCTGCACGATGTACAGCTTGCCGGTCGCGCCGTCCTTCGCCCATTCGATGTCCATCGGGCGCTTGTAGTGTTCCTCGATCACGAGCGACTGCTTGGCAAGCTCCTGCACGTCGGCGTCGCCGATGCAGAACTTCGCGCGATCGGCGGCGGGCGTGTCCTCGATGCGGACGCGCTCGCCGGGCTTCGTCGAATAGACCATGCGCTGCTGCTTCGCGCCGAGCTGGCGCCGCAGGATCGCCGGCTTGCCGGCCTTCAGCGTCGGCTTGTATACGTAGAACTCGTCGGGATTGACCGCGCCCTGCACGACCATCTCGCCGAGGCCGTAGCTGCCGGTGACGAACACGGCGTCGCGAAAGCCCGATTCGGTGTCGAGCGTGAAGAGGACGCCCGACGCGCCGATGTCCGAGCGCACCATCAGCTGCACGCCGGCCGACAGGAACACGTCTTCGTGCTTGAAGCCGTGGTGCACGCGATAGGCGATCGCGCGATCGTTGTAGAGCGAGGCGAAGACTTCCTTGACCTTGTGCAGCACGTCCTCGATGCCGACGACGTTGAGGAACGTCTCCTGCTGGCCGGCGAACGAGGCGTCGGGCAGATCTTCGGCGGTCGCCGAGGAGCGCACCGCGACGGCGACGTCCGCCGCGCCGGCATCCTTGCAGAGTTTCACGTACGCATCGCGGATCGCCTTGTCGAGATCGGCCGGCAGCGGCGTGTCGATGACCCAGGCGCGGATCTCCTTGCCGGCGGCGGTCAGCGCGTCGACGTTCTCGACGTCGAGCCTGGCGAGCCTCTCCTGGATGCGCTTGGCGAGACCGGTGTTCTCGAGATGGTCGCGGAATGCGTCGGCGGTCGTCGCGAAGCCGCCCGGCACCGAGACACCGAGCTTGGCGAGGTTGCCGATCATCTCGCCGAGCGAGGCGTTCTTGCCGCCGACCTTGCCGAGATCGGACATGCGCAACGCGTCGAGCCAAAGCACCAGATCGCTCAAAGGGAATCTCCGGAAAAGAGACAGCGTGCGGGGAGGGCCCGCAGGAACCCGTGATTTTCGGGCTTTATTCGGGGCGAGACAAGGCTGGCTCAATACCGCCGATGCCGGCTGCGTGCCGTTTCCGTAGACTCTGGCCCTCTCGAGTCCGGATGCCCGCCATGCGCCGCACGATCTACTACGTCTCCGACGGCACCGGCATCACGGCCGAGACGATCGGTCACAGCGTCCTGACGCAGTTCGACGGCGTCGACTTCGAGACGTTCCGCATCCCGTTCGTCGACGACGACTCCAAGGCGCGCGCGGCGGCGCTGCGCATCAAGACCGCGTACGCGCAGAACGGCGTCCGGCCGATCGTCGTCAACACGATCATGGACCAGAAGCTCTCGGACGTCGTCGCCGAGAGCGGCGCCTTCATGCTCGACGTGTTCGCGCCATTCATCGGACCGCTCGAGGTCGAGCTCGACGCGAAGCGCTCGCCGCGCGTCGGCAAGGCGCACGGGCTCACCGACTTCGGCGAGTACGAGGCGCGCATCAACGCGACGAACTACGCGCTGACGCACGACGACGGCGTCGACGTGAACTACGGCGATTCCGACCTGATCCTCGTCGGCGTCTCGCGCGTCGGCAAGACGCCGACGTGCCTCTACATGGCTCTGCACTACGGCGTGAAGGCGGCGAACTATCCGCTGACCGAGGAGGACCTCGAGAAGCTCGAGCTGCCGCGCCGCCTCGTGCCTTACCGGCAGCGGCTGTACGGACTCACGATCGAGCCGCAGCGTCTCGCGCAGGTGCGCGAAGCGCGCCGGCCCGGCAGCCGCTACGCGAAGATCGAGCAGTGCCGCTGGGAGCTCGGCGAGGCCGACAAGCTGTTCCGCCGCGAAGGCATCCTCGTGCAGAACACGACGCATACGTCGATCGAGGAGATCGCCAGCAAGATCCTCGCGCAGCTCGGCATCGAGCGGCACATGTTCTGAGGAGCCGCTGCGTACCGGCTCCGTCGCGAGACGGGTCGCCGGCGCGGCGGAATTGCGTATGCTCGAAGGAACTCCGGCCCGCGGGGAAGCGCGCCGGTCCCGCCATGTCGCCAAACTGGGGTCGAGCGATGCACGCAGCCGTGTCCGTCAAGCCTGTCCGCCGTCGTCTGGCCGGAGCGATCCGCTCCGCGCTCCTCGCCACCGTGCTGCTGCCCGCGTTCGGCAGCGCATCGGACTTCGCGTCGGATCCCGCGGCGACGGCCGCAAACGCGACGGCACGCGTGCGCTACACGATCGTTCTGAAAGGCGAGCCGCTCGCGGCGTATCGCGGCGGCGTGTCCGGGTATGCGCCGGCGTCGCGCTTCACGAGCGGACGCAAGGCCGGACGGCTGGACGCCGCCGCGCCCGCGTCGCGCGCCTATGTCGCCTATCTCGCCGAGCGTCAGCACGCCTTCGTCGACACGCTCGGCTTCGCGATCGGCCGGCCGCTGACGACCGTCGCGACGATGCAGCATGCGCTGAACGCGGTAATCGTCGAGCTCGACGATCGTGAAGCGGCGATCGCGCTGCGCCGGAGCGATGTCGAGCTCGTCGAGCGCGAGCGCATGCTCGAGCTTTCGACCGATCGGGGCCCCGCGTTCATCGGCGCGCCGCTGATCTGGGACGGCACGGCCTCGAACGGCGTCGCCTCGCAGGGCGAGGGCATCGTCGTCGCCGATCTCGATACCGGCATCAACTGGGAAAGCCCGGCGTTCGCGGCCACGGGGCAGATCGACGGCTACGTGCACACGAACCCGAACGGCGCCGGCGTCTATCTCGGCCTGTGCGGTCCGACGCCGCCGAATGCCGATCTCGGGCACTGCAACGACAAGCTGATCGGCATGTACGACTTCACGAGCACGGCCGCCAACCGCAGCGCCTACGATCTCGACGGGCACGGCTCGCACACGGCGAGCACTATCGTCGGCAACCACTGGCTCGCGCCGTTCGGCGGGGGCACGTTCACGATCTCGGGCGTCGCGCCGCACGCGAACGTCATCGCGTATCGCGTGTGCACGTCGGGTTGTCCGACCTCGGCGTCCACGCAAGCCGCGAACCAGGCCGTCGTCGACGCCGTCGACGTGCTGAACTTCTCGATCAGCGGCGGCATCGCGCCGTGGGGCGATTCGGTGTCGCTGGCGTTCCGCGGCGCGGTCGAGGCCGGCATCTTCGTCGCGGCATCGGCCGGCAACGACGGTCCCGTCGCGGGCTCGACCAATCACACCGAGCCCTGGGTCGAGACAGTCGCCGCGTCGACCAAGGACAACGTCGTCGGCTTCCGCTTCAACCTGACCGCACCGAGCGCGCCGCCCGACACGCAGAACCTGCCCCTTCGCCCGGCCGCGCCGCCGCTGCCGACCGAGGACATCGTCAGCGCGCCGATCGTGAAGAGCCCGACCTTCGACGACGGCAGCAACGACGGCTGCTCGGCGTTCGCGCCCGACACGTTCACCGTTCCCGATCTTCCCGCCGCGGATACCGTCTTCGCCGACGGCTTCGATCCCGCGACGACGCCGGGTCGCCTCGGCGCCGTCGCCGTGCTCGCGCTCGACCAGAACGCGAGCAACTGCGGCAGCGTCTCGCGCCGCGCGGCCGCGCTCGATGCCGGCGCGATCGGCGTGATCTTCGTCGATCGCGATTTCATCAATCTCGGCGCGAGCGAGACGTCATGGTCGATGCTGCGCGCCGACTGGGACGCGGCCTGGGCCGTCATCGAAACCGATCCCGAGCACGCGCGCGC
Source organism: Rhodanobacteraceae bacterium (assembly GCA_035263065.1). Taxonomy (GTDB): domain Bacteria; phylum Pseudomonadota; class Gammaproteobacteria; order Xanthomonadales; family Rhodanobacteraceae; genus Dokdonella_A. The sequence goes on along the minus strand of DATFRS010000282.1, from coordinate 7,095 downwards.
TTCGCTGCTGCTGCCGGCGTCGTCGTTCCCGCAGCGCGGCGACGTCGTCGCGGACTTCAGCTCGCGCGGCCCGCGCGCGAGCAGCGGTCAGTACGTCGTCAAGCCGGACATCACCGCGCCGGGTGTCGATATCCTCGCCGCGTACACCGCCGAGGAAGGCGGCGCGACGTCGACGGCCATGGAGAACGGCACGTCGATGTCGAGCCCGCACATCACGGGCTCGGCCGCGCTGCTGCGCGCCGTGCAGCCGACCTGGACGCCGACCGAGGTGCGCTCGGCGATCAACATGACCTCGAAGATCGCCGACCTCGTCAACGCCGACGGCAGCGCGACCGATCCGTTCGACCTCGGCTCGGGCCGCGTCGACCTCACGCGCGCGGCGCTGTCCGGCGTCGTGCTCGACGAGACGGCTGCGAACTTCACGGCGGCGAACCCGGCGACGGGCGGCGATCTTTCGACGCTGAATCTCGCGAGCATGGCGTCGGCGAGCTGCGCGACGACGTGCACGTTCACGCGCACGCTGCGCAGCACGACGCTGACCGACCAGACCTATACGGTGGCCGGCAGCGGTCTCGGCGGCGGCATCGACGTCGCGCCGCCGTCGTTCACGATCGGCACCGGCGCGACGCAGGTGATCACGATCACCGTCGACGGCAGTGCGCTGCCGGCGGGCTGGAGCTTCGGCGAGCTTTCGCTGACGCCCGACGACGTGCTGCTGCCGGCACTGCGCATGCCGATCGCGATCGATCGCTGAGGCGGAATCGGGAGGGGGCCGCGCGCGGCACGGGCGTGTTCGCGCGGCGGAGATCTCGCATTCTACGCGCGATCGCGTGAACCGCATAAGGGCTAGGTTTCCGCGGAAACCGCCCCTATGATCGGTTCCATGTCGCTGGTCCTCGAAAAACCCAATGCCGTCCTGCCGGGCCGCTTCGCCTGGCTGATGGGGCTCTATTCCGAAAACTATCACCGGCTGGTGCGGCTGTTCGCGCCGCAGCGGCTTGCGGTCGGAAGCTATCTCTCCTCGCTCGACGACGGTCTCGACGTGCGCCTCGACGTCACCGAGCGTCATCGCTACACGCTCGATCTGCACCTGACCTATTGCTTCCTCGACCGGGAAACCGGCGAGCTCGCGCCGTCGGCGCAGCTTCGCATGTATCACGACGCGCACATGGCCGAGGTCATGCAGTGCCACGCCGACCGCCGCCTCGCGCGTGCGATCGGTCCGCTGCGGCCGGCGCGCAGCATCTTCCAGCAGCGCCTGCGCATGAGCTCTTTCCTGAATCGCTGGGTCGAATACCTCGCCGAGCAGGGGCATTCGATCGGCACGCTCGAGCCCCTGACCGCGGGCTCGGCGAACGCCTCCGCGCTCGTCGCCGACCCGGCGCCGCGCCGCGCGGCGGGCTGAGGCAGGGCTGGGTCAAATCACCCAGCGTCGCCTTGACAGCCACTGGCCCAGCGGCGCTAATCGCTGCATGAAACCTGCCGCCGGCCCGTCTCGCCGTCGAACCGTCGGGCTCGCGCTGGCGCTTGCCTGCGCGGCGCCGGCATTCGCCGTCGAAACATCGATCCTGACGAGCCCGGCACCGTCCGCCGGTGCGGAGCTTGCGTTCGCGGTCGGCCTCGACGGCACGGTCACCGTGCTCGGCGCGCCGGGCGAGGATTCGAACACCGGCGCGATCTACGCAGTCGACTGCTCGGCGCTGCCGTGCACGGCGCCGCTGCGCATCGCGCCGAACGACATCGTCGCGGAAGACGCGTTCGGAAGCGCGGTCGCGATCGCCGGCGACACGCTCGTCGCCACGGCGCCGGGCGCGGAGGCGGCCTATGTCTACGTTCGCAACGGCGCCGGCTGGGATCAGCAGGCGCGTCTCGTGGCGACCGGCGGCGGCGCCGGCGAGCGCTTCGGCGTCGCGGTCTCGATCTCGGGCGATCGCATCGCGGTCGGCGCCGATCGGGCGAACGCCGATGCCGGCGCGGTCTATGTCTTCGTGCGCAGCGGCACGTTATGGACGCAGGAAGCGCGCCTGATGGCCGACGATCCGTTCGAGAAGGACGCGCTTGGCAGCAGCGTCTCGCTCGACGGCGACGTGCTGCTCGCCGGCGCGCCGTTCAAGCACGCCCCCGCACTCGGCTCGTATGCCAACGGCGCCGCATACATTTTCGCGCGCGACGCCGGTGGCTGGGCGCAGGCCGCCAAGCTGACCGCGACCGGCGGCGCCAACGCCGACCTGTTCGGATTTTCGGTCAACCTCGCAGGCGATCGCGCGGTCATCGGCGCGCCGTACGCGTCGTCCGCGAAGGGCGTCGCCTATGTGTTCACGCGCGGCGCGACGACGTGGTCGGAGCAGGCGCAGCTCGCGTCCGCGACGGCCGCCGACGGCGATCAGTTCGGCTGGTCGGTCGCGCAGGGCGACGACAGCATCTTCGTCGGCGCGCCGTTCAACGGCCAGCTCGCCGAAGCGGCGTGCGGCGCGACGTTCGTGTTCGATGCGTCGCTGCTCGGCGAAACCGCCGGCGGCTCGGTCGAGGCGCCGCTCCTCAACGAAATGGTCGGCTGGTCGCTCGCGGCGAGCGGCTCGCGCTGGATCGCGAGCGCGCCGGGTCACGTCGTCGGCACCGAGATCCATGCCGGCGCGGCCTACTGGTTCGATCCGCTGATCACGCTGTTCCACTCGGGCTTCGACGCGTCGGGCAGTTGCACGCCCGCGAAGGTGCCGCGCGTCGAGCTCGCCGGGCTCTAGCGTCTCCGGCGCGAAGCGCCGTCAATCCATGAGGCCGTGCCGCGCCGCGTAGCGGATCAGCTCCGCCGTGTTGCGCGCGCCGAGCTTGTCGAGCACGCGGAAGCGGTGGTTCTCGGCGGTCTTGGTGCTGGTGCCGAGCTGGCGCGCGATTTCCTTCGTTGTCATCCCTTCGACGATCAGGTGAAACACCTCGCGCTCGCGCGAGGTGAGGTCGCGATACGGATCCTCGAGCTGCGCATGCGGCTTCTGCACCTGCTGCGCGAGCACCTTCGATGCGTGCGTGCCGAAGTAGCCGCGGCCGCTCGCCAGCGCGCGCACGGCCGCCAGCATCTCGGCGCTGGCCGAATCCTTGAGCAGGAAGCCCGCCGCGCCGGCGCGCACGACGTGCATGACGTATTCCTCTTCGGCGTGCATCGTCAGCACGAGGATGCGCGTCGATTCGAGCTCCTTCGTGAGCCGGCGCACGACCTCGATGCCGTTCAGCTTCGGCATCGAGATGTCGACGACGACGACGTCGGGCTGCGTCTTCATCGCGAGCTCGACGGTCGACACGCCGTCCGCGGCCTGGCCGACGACCTGGCAGTCGCCGCTCGAGTTGAGCAGCGCGACGAGGCCGTCGCGCACGATGGTGTGGTCGTCGGCGACGAGTACGCGGATCGGCTTCACGGTGCGTCCCCCTGCAGGAGTGGAATCAGCACGCGCAGCTGCATGCCTTCGCCGGGCCGCGACACGATCGTGAAGCGGCCGCCGAACAGGCGCACGCGCTCGCGCATGCTGGCGAGGCCCGTGCTGTGGCCGTCGCTCGATTTCGCGAATGCGGCATCGACGTCGACGCCGCGGCCGTCGTCGACGATCAGGAACTGCAGCCACTCATCGTCGCGCTGCGCGAGGCGCACGACGACGTGGCGCGCTTCGGCGTGCTTCAGCACGTTGGTCAGCGCTTCCTGCGCGACGCGGAAGATCAGCGTCGAGATGTCGCCGTCCATCGGCACCGGCAGCGTGCCGACGTCGACTTCGACCTCGTAGCCGCCGCTCTGCGCCGAATGCCGCGCGAGCCAGTTGAGCGCGGCCTCGAGCCCGAGGTCGTCGAGGATCTGCGGACGCAGGAGGCGCGACAGCGCACGCGTTTCCTGGATCGCCGCATCGCAGATCTCGAGCGCCTGATGCAGCGGGCTCGCCGGATCGCCGTCGCCGCCGACCTCGCGCGTCAGCGCGTCGAGCCGGTGGCGCAGCGCCGTCAGCTGCTGGCCGATGCCGTCGTGCAACTCGCGCGCGAGGCGGCGGCGCTCGTCTTCCTGTACGCGCCACACCGAGCGCGCGAGCTGCTTGAAGTGCTGTTCGCCGGCGTGGAGCTGCACGAACAGGCGCTCCTGCTGCTCGCGCAGGCGCGCGAGCTGATCGCGCACCGACGCGTCGCTCCCCGCCGAAACCTGGACCTTGGCTTCACTCATGCGCGACCGTCACCGAAAGTCCATAGGACGCCGCGAGCTTCGCGAGCGCCGGCTGCTGCGCGGCCGGCGTGTCCTTCGAAAGTGCCTGGTACGCGGCGTCGGCCGCGCGCATCGCCTCGCCGGCGCCGGCATCTGACGCCTTGCCGAGCGCGCGCGCCGCGAGCGCGTGGATCTCGAACGCGCGCGCATACGACGTGAGCCGCGCGAGCTCGGCACGCGCGGCGCGGTAGTCGGGCAGGGCGTCGACACCGCCGACTTCGAGCGCGGTCTCGGCGAGCGCGAGGCGCAGCGGCGTGCTCGCATATTTCGCGATGCCGGCGCGCGCGGCGGCCAGCTCCTTCGCAGCGTCCTTCGGCTTCTTCTGCGCCAGCAGCGCGCGCGCATGCACGAGCCGCGCGGCGAGCTCGGTACCGAAGCTGTGTGCGTCGGTCGCGGTCGCGACGGCCTTGGCCGCGCTCGCGACGGCGTCGTCGATCTTGCCCTGGCCGAGCTCGATTTCCGCGCGCAGCGACATCTCGAGCGCCGCCTGCTCGCTGTTCTCCACGGCGCTTTCGTTGAGGCCCGCGATCGCGGCCTCGGCGGCATCCCAGTCGCCCGCATCGCGCAGCGCTGCGCCTTCCAGCAATTGCATTTCCACGGTTCCTCGCGAGTCCTCGCGCTGCTTGAATTGATCGTATGCCCGCTTCGCGCGCTCGAGCGCCGAGCCGAGCTTGCCCTCGATGCGATCGAGATCGGCGAGATTGGCGAGGCTGTTGCTGCGCTCCTCGGCCATCTGCAGCTCCTCGGCGTGCGTGAGGCTCTCGTCGAGCACGTCGCGCGCGAGCTTGAAGTTGCCGCGCGCGGTCTCGGCGAGCCCGAGGCTCTGCTTGGCGCGCACGATGCCGACGTGATCGGTCGCCTTCGCGTACGTCGACGCGGCCTGGTTCCAGTACACCTCGGCGTTGTCGAACTCGCCGACCTGGTAGTACGCGAAGCCGACGTTGAGGAGGCTCGATCCGACCTGCCGCGCGTTGCCGAGCGTCTGGTACATCGAGAGCGCGCTGCGGTACGCCTCGAGCGCGCCGCGATAGTCGCCGCGCTCCTCCTTCAGCACGCCCTCGTCGTTGGCGAGATCGGCGAGCGCGGCGCTGTCGCCGAGCGGCTCGAGCAGCTTGCGCGCGTCGTCGAGCGCGGCTTGCGCGCCCTTGAAGTCGCCCTGCACGGCGAGCACGGTCGAATAGTTGCGCAGGCTCACCGCGACGCCGCGCGTGTCGCCGACGGCTTTGCGCGCCGCGATCGCCTGCTCGAACGTCTTCGCGGCGATGCCGAGCTGGCCGAGGTTCTGGTAGCCGATGCCGAGCGCGTGCACGACGTTCGCCTGCATGCGCGCGTCGTCGAGCCGGTTCGCGAGGATCTGCGCACGTGCGAGATAGTCGTCGACCGCGCGCTTGGAGTCGCCGGCCATGATCGTGTACTTGCCGAGCGCGAACCACGCGTCGGCGTTGCGCGGATCCTCGGCGACGACGCCTTCGAGGATCTTCGAGGCGCCGTCGAGATCGCCGAGCTCGCTCTTCGCGCGCGCGAGCAGCACGCGCGCGGGATGGTCGTCCGGCGTTTCCTTGAGCAGCGTCTCGAGCGTCTTGTCGGCGTCCTCGTACTCGCCGAGCAGCACTTCGGCGTACGCGCGTGCGCGCGCGGCGTCGTGCCCCGGTTGTGCGGCGAGCGCGTCCTTGGCGTGCCGCGCCGCGGTCATCGTCTCGGCGGCGCGCCCGCTCTGGTCGAGCGCGTCCTCGATCGACCACCAGAGCGCCGGGCTCGCCGCCTGCCTGGCGGTGTCGGTGAGCCGGGCGAGGTCGCTCTCGTCGATCGTCCGCTTCGCGTCGAGCTGGCCGATCAGGCGCGACGTCGCTGCATCCGGCCACGCGACGAGCGGCGACTTGCCGAGATTCAATTCGGTATAAAGCCGCGCGACGACATCGCGCAGCGCTGCCGGCAGATCGGCTTCGGTCGACGGCGGCGTCGCGGCGCTCCAGGCCGGCTGCGTCGCGCCCTGCGGCCAGAGCGAGAGGCGCACGAGCAGCTTGCCGGCGCCGTCGCGCTCGAGATCGCCTTCGAGCAGCCGTCGCGCGCCGAGTGTTTCGACGACGCGCGCACGCTGGCGTCGCGCGGCGTCGGCATCGTAGCGCAGCTCCTTCAGCGCGCGATCGACGCGGCGCGTGTCCTCGCTGTTCGCGCCCGGGGTGCCGACCAGCGCGTTCGCGAGCAGCTCGCGCAGGCCGGCCGCGAGGTCGACGTCGGCGGCATTGTCGCTCTTGACCGCGAACGGCATCGAGGCGACGTCGACGATCGCGGCCGGAACCGCCGCGGTCGTCGTCGCGGGCGCCGCCGCTTCGCGGCGCCAGTAGTAGACGCCCGCCGCGACCGCAACGACGACGAGCGCGGTCAGCGCGAACGCCGGCTTGCGGTCGATCATCTTCGCCTGCGGTACGCGGCGCTGGTCGATCGCGCGGACGACGTCGTCGGCGCTCTGGAAGCGGCGCGACGGTTTCAGCTCGAGCAGTCGCGCGCACAGGCGCACGGCGAAGCCCGGGAGATCGGGCTTGACCGTGTCGGGCGGCGGCGGATCGCGCACGATGCGCTGGGCGAGCATCTCGGCCGGCGTGCCGCCGCGGAACGGCAGCGTGCCGGTCAGCATCTCGAAGAAGATGAGGCCGAGCGCGTAGAGATCGCTGCGGCCGTCGACCGGATCGGCGCGCGCCTGCTCGGGCGAAAGATATTCCGGTGTGCCGATGATGACGCCGCTCACGGTGATGCCGGTCGAGCCCGCCGAGCGCGCGACGCCGAAGTCGGTGATGCGCGCTTCGCCGTCCTCGCTGATCAGCACGTTGGCAGGCTTGAGATCGCGGTGCACGACGCCGCGCTGG
>DATFRS010000281.1:0-8432 GCA_035263065.1 Rhodanobacteraceae bacterium | reverse complement strand
GGCGTGGTCGAGCTCACCGTCGCGCTGCACTGGCTCTTCGACACCCCGCGCGACCGGCTGGTCTGGGACGTCGGCCATCAGTGCTATCCGCACAAGATCCTGACCGGCCGCCGCGACCGCATCACGACGATCAAGAAGAAGGACGGCCTCGCGCCGTTCCCGAAGCGCGAGGAAAGCGAGTACGACACGTTCGGCGTCGGCCATTCGTCGACGTCGATCTCGGCCGCGCTCGGCATGGCGATCGCGAACCAGCGCACCGGCGACGAGCGCAAGGTCGTCGCCGTGATCGGCGACGGCGCGATGGGCGCCGGCATGGCGTTCGAGGCGCTGAACCACGGCGGCGACGTCGAGCCCGACATGCTCGTGATCCTCAACGACAACGGCATGTCGATCAGCGAGAACGTCGGCGCGATGACGAAGATGCTCGCGCGCCTGATGGCGAGCCGCACGCTGAACCGCATCCGCGAGCACGGCAAGAAGATGATGAAGCGCGGCGGCTTCCTCTGGCGCTTCGTCAAGCGCTGGGAGGAGCACGCCAAGGGCATGTTCGTGCCCTCGACGCTGTTCGAGGAATTCGGCTTCCATTACACCGGACCGATCGACGGCCACGACATGCCGCTGCTCGTCTCGACGCTGCGCACGCTGAAGGAGCTCAAGGGCCCGCAGCTGCTGCACGTCATCACGACGAAGGGCAAGGGCTATCCGCCGGCCGAGCGCGAGCAGATCGAATACCACGCCGTCGGTCCGTTCGATCCCGAGGCCGGCGTCGTCAAGAAGGCCGGCGCGTCGAAGCCGACCTACACGGAGATCTTCGGCGACTGGCTCTGCGATCAGGCGGCGGCGGATTCGCGCCTCCTCGCGATCACGCCCGCGATGCGCGAAGGCTCGGGCCTCGTGCGCTACTCGCGCGAGTTCCCGGCACGCTACTTCGACGTCGGCATCGCCGAGCAGCACGCGGTGACGCTCGCGGCCGGCATGGCCTGCGAAGGCGCCAAGCCGGTGGTCGCGATCTATTCGACGTTCCTGCAGCGCGCGTACGATCAGTTGATCCACGACGTCGCCCTGCAGAATCTCGACGTGACGTTCGCAATCGATCGCGGTGGGCTCGTCGGTCCCGACGGCCCGACGCACGCGGGCAGCTTCGATCATTCGTACCTGCGCTGCATTCCGAACATGGTCGTGATGGCACCGGCCGACGAGGACGAGTGCCGCAAGATGCTCTCGACCGCGTTCCGCCACGACGGCCCCGCTGCCGTTCGCTATCCGCGCGGCGGCGGCACCGGCGTCGCGGTCCAGAAGGATCTCGCGACGCTGCCGATCGGCAGGGCCGAGCTGCGCCGCCGCGGCCGCGGCATCGCGCTGCTCGCCTTCGGCGCGATGGTCGCGCCGGCGACGCGCGTCGCCGATGCGATCGACGCGACGCTCGTCAACATGCGCTTCGTGAAGCCGCTCGACGAAGCGCTGCTGCTCGATCTCGCCGCGACGCACGCGGCGCTCGTCACGATCGAGGACAACGCGATCGCCGGCGGCGCCGGCAGCGGCGTCGCGGAGCTCCTCGCCGCGCACGGCCTTGCGATTCCGGTTCTCCAGCTCGGGCTCGCGGACGGCTTCCTCGATCACGGCAGCCGCGAGGAGCTGCTCGCGCAGGCGGGTCTCGATGCGCCGTCGATCGAAAACGCGATCCGCGCGCGCTTCGCGCGGTTCATTCCGGCGTCGAGCCTGCGCAGCGTCAGCTGACGGCAGACATAAAAAAACCCCCGGCGGTGGATTGCCGGGGGCTGCTCCTCCCCACATCTGACCGCCGTCCTGGCGGGCCCTCATCGGTTCCCTCCGCCGCTGCATCCTGCAACGGCCAGTGCCGGCTTCTCATCCGGCACGCGGCGCTCACGCGCGGCTTTGTCGGGGCTTGCTTCCACCGATCCGGGGCGCCATGCGCGCCGCCTGACCGTGGTGAAAGCTTCCGCCTTTCCCGCCCGCGCATCCGTGGCGCGCTCGCCGGAGGCCGCGCGCACGGGCTCACGCCGCGACTGCGAACTGGTTCACACGGGTTCTGCGAGCCGCCCCGCGCGGCGGCGCCGCGAGGCGCTCAGCGCAGGGTCGCGACGTCGACGTCGAGCGAGCAGACGACGACGTCGTCGAGGAAGCCGCAGCGGCTGAAGTCGGCGCCGTAGCCCTGCAGCGCCTCGCCGATCTCGTCCGTGCTGCGGTAGAGGCGCAGCACGCCGTGCTCGCCGAAGTTCCGCTTCGCCTCGGCGCGCTCGCGCACGCAATCCTTGGTGAAGCGCGCGAGGTAGGCGCTGTTGGTCGGCTTGTTGCGCTCGGCCGCGATCCAGTCGATCTCCTGCTCGCGGAACTTCGTGCCGGGCACGTCGCGGCCGAAGATGCCGCCGCACTCGAACGACGGGAACTGGAAGATGCGCTCGTGCGCGTCGACGAGGCGCGTCCACGCCGCGCGATCGATCGTCGACGGCGCCGCCGCCGAGGACACCGCGCGCACGCCGGCCTGCATCGGGCGAACGTCGGCGATCTCGAGCACGGCGGCCGCGACGAGGAGCCAGCTCGCGCGCTTTCCGTAGCGCGACGCGACCGCGACGACGAGCGCCGCAACGAGCGCGTACACCGCGATCCAGACGAAGCGCCCGGAGCCGCGGAACTGCGACGCTACGTGCAGCAGCGCATCGGGCAGCGGCACGTCGAGCACTTCGTAAGGACCGACGCCGACGCGATGCGACACGGCGAACGCGAGCACCGCGACGAGGATCGCGAAGAGCACGGCGTGGCGGCGCAGGTTCGCGCGCCAGCTCGCGAGCGCCGGCAGCGCGAGAAGACACAGCAGGAACACGCCCGCACCGAGGTACGCGCCGCCTTCCCACTGGTTCGTGCCGGGAATGATCGGCGTCGTCGTGCCGAGCAGGCGCCCCGCCACCGTCTCCGGAAACGGCACCCACGGCGATAGGAGGTTCAGCGAATACAGGCCGTAGTCGCCGAAGTCGCTGCTCGCCGCGATGAAGAATCCGCCGAGGAACATCAGCACGAGCGCGAGCGCGACGATGCCGCCGAAGCGGATCGCGACGCCGCGCACGTCGATGCGGCGCTCGCGCCATTGATCGAGGATCGTCGCCGCGACGATCGCGCCGCACATCGCCGCGAGATACGGATGCACGAGCAGCAGGACCGGCGGCACCGCGCACTGCGCGATCCATGCGCCGCGCGACAGCCCCTCGCGTTTCGCGCGCACGTAGCCTTCGAGCGCGTGAAGGATCAGGAACTGCGCCATCAGCGCGGCCTGGCCGAAGCGCAGCATCACGATCGGGAGATAGCAGAAGATCGCGATGCCGGCGACGTGCGAGACGAGATCGTCGATGCGCAATGCGCGCAGCAGCCGCGACGCGAACACGGCCTGCAGCACGAGGCAGAGCGCGACCCAGATGCCCGTGTAGATCGGCGGGCGATCGGTCGGTGCGTACGCGGCCTTGTAGAGGACCTTTGCCGGCAGCGCGAACAGCGGCAGGCTGTCCGAGAGCATGACGTTGCCGTGCTCGGGATAGTGGTACGTCTCGATATCGAACAGCGGAAAGCGCCAGGCGTCGCGCGCGTAGTAGAACCAGCCGATCTCGCCCTTGGCCGCGTCGCCGAGCTGCGCCTGCCAGTACGCGCCGCGTCCGGTGACATAGCCCGCATCGAGCGAAAGCGCGGCGAAAACGAACCCGAAAACCCAGGCGATCCAGGCCCTCGACCGACGCATATCCCGCCCGCCCGCCGTGCGCCCGGCGGTCGAAGACGTCCCGACCACGGCTCCCCCTTAGAGCCAGCGAGGCGCCAGTATAGGGGCTTCGGTCAGCCGTGCCTCCGTCCGAAGGTCACCCTTGCATGTCCGCCGGCGTCGCGGACGCTTTCGATGTCGCTGAACCCGCTCGCGGCGAACAGGCCACGCACGCGCTCGCCCTGATCGAATCCATGCTCGATCAGAAGCCAGCCGTCGGATTCGAGATGCGACGGCGCGACGGCGGCGATGCGGCGGATCGCGTCGAGCCCGTCGTCGCCCGACACCAGCGCGGCGCGCGGCTCGAAGCGCACGTCGCCCGCCGCGAGATGCGCGTCGCCGGCTTCGATGTACGGCGGATTCGAGACGATGACCTCGAATCGCTCGGCGCCGAGCGGGCCGAACCAGTCGCCGTGCGCGAACGTGACGTTGCCGATCGCGAGTCGCTCGGCGTTGCCGCGCGCGATGGCGAGCGCCGCGTCGCTCGCATCCGTCGCGAGCACGTGCGCGTGCGGCCGCTCGCGCGCGATCGCGAGCGCGATCGCGCCGGAGCCGGTGCCGAGATCGGCAACGCGCACGCCGCGCTCGGGCGGAATGCGTGCAAGCGCGAGCTCGACCAGCAGCTCGGTCTCGTGTCGCGGGATCAGCACGTCCCGCGTCACGGCGAGCTCGAGCGACCAGAACTCGCGACGGCCGGTCAGGTACGCGATCGGCTCGCCGCCGGCGCGCGCCGCGACGAGGCGATCGAACGCGTCGCGTCGCATCGCATCGACGTCGTGCTCCGGCCATGCGTACAGCCACGCCCGGGGCCGCCCGAGCGCATGCGCGAGCAGCAGCTCCGCATCGAGCCGCGCATCGGGGCCGCCGAGACGCGCCGTGGCGCTCGCGAGGAGATCGCGTACGTTCACGCGCGCCCGGTCGGCGGCGCCGTCGCCGCCGGCACGTCGACGACCGGCTTCTTCGGCAGCGCGCGCCAGTGTCCGCCGCGCGTCCATGCCGCGAACCCGAAGCGCAGCCAGCCGACGACCGCGTTCGCGAGCCAGATCGCCCACGCCAGCATCGCGAGCTTGTAGACCCAGAGCGGCACGCTGATCGCGCTCGCCCGCGGCAGCGCGTCGGCCGCGCGGTCGGTGAACCAGCGCAGCATCGTCGCCGACGAGCCATGACCCGCGACGTGCATGTCGGGCGAGCCGAGCAGGCCTTGCGGAATCGCTGCGACGAGACAAATGAGCGCGACGAGCGTCAGCAGCGCAAGCCCGATCTGGGCGAGATTGAACAGCGCAGGGCGCGCGGGTTGCGCCGCGCGGTCGCGCCAGTCGAGCGCGAAGAGCCACGCCACGACGAGCAGCAGCGCGAGCCACGAGAACGTCGAGAAGCCGAGGCCGAGCAGGATCCACTGCCAGAGCCTGAGCGGCGTGCGTCGCGTGCGCGCGAGCGCCCAGGCGACGAGCAGCATGACCGCAAGCTCGCTCCAGTAGAGCACGGCGGGACCCTCCCCGGGCCCGCCGGTCGCCAGCAGCCACCGATCGGCGGGAAGATCGATCGCGACGGTCACGTTCGCCGCCGGTAGTCCGAGCGCAACGGCCGGCGTGCGCGTGACGAACGACACCGGCGCCGCCTCGCGGAAGCGGATCTGGAACTGCTGCGCGCCGGGCACGAGCGGCAGCGTCAGCGTGCCGTCGAGCGGGCGGAGATTCAGCGCCGTGCCGTTGCGGGAGACGTTCATGACTTCGGCGTCGGCCGGCAGCGCGATCGCCTGCTCGCCGCCCTGGCTCGCGCGCATCGAGAGATCGAGCACGGTGTCGCTCGCGCGCTGGCCGGCGCCCGTGTAAAGGTTCACGCCGTCGATCGCGCGCGTCGATCCTTCGGCCGCTTCGGGCTTCGTGATGCGCAGCGTCAGCGTCTCGCCGGGCAGCGGATCGAACTCGAAGCGCTTGTAGTCGCTCTTGTCCGTGCTCGTGTCGACGGTGACCGGCACGCCGCTCGCTTCGACATGCCACATCGGGCTCGCGGTGATGCGCCAGACCTCGGCGCGATCGGCGAGCGCGGGCGCGGTCAGCGTCAGCGTGTCGCCCTTGTCGAGCAGCCCGTTCCAGCCGGCGCTCACCTCCGCATCCGGAATCGCCGCGGCGACGCGGCCGTTCTCGATCTTGATGCCGGGCGTCGAGACATGCTCCCCCGCGAGCGCCGGCACCGACACCGTGAAGCCGCCCTCCTTCGGCGCGAGCCGAAGCACATTGGTCGAGATCGACCAGTCGAGCCCGAGCATGATCTCGCGCGTGACGCGCACGTACGGTGCGAACTGCTGTCCGCCTGCGACGGCGCTGCCAGCGCTCTCGCGCGTGCGCGTGAGCGACAGCGACTCGGTCAGCAGGTGGCCGTCGGCGAGGCCGCTCGACTGCCAGCCGTCCGCCGCGAGCTCGACGCGCTTGGGCTGCAGCGGAAAGCGCAGCGCGACCTTGTCGCCCGAGGCCGCATAGACCAGCTCGACGCGATGCACGCCGCGCGCAAGCCCGACGTCGAGCGTGCCGAGACTCCGCGCGAGACCGTCCTGCGTCACGCCGTCGATCGAGACGCTGCGCAACGCCAGCACTTCGCTGTCGCCGGGCACCGGAAACGCGATGCGCGCCGCCGCATGCGCTTCGAGCGCGACGCGGATCTCGTCGCCGCGCGCGGTGACCTCGGCCTTCGCGACGCTCGCGCAGGCGGGCGCGCACGGCGGCGGCTCGACAAGCTGCGCACGCAGCTGGTCGAGCAGATCCTGCGGCGGGAACGATTGCGCTTGCGCGGGCGCCGTCGTCGCCAGCGACGAGACCAGGATCGCACCGAGCACCGGCGCGACGCCGCGAAGATCCGGACCTCCGCGCACGAGACGCACGATCAGCAGCGCGAGCAACGCGACGAGCGCGACGCGCAGCACGCGCACGAGCCACGGCGGCGCGATGACGAGCCGCACGCTCTGCGACGGCAGCACCGGGCCGCTCCACGACAGCAGGTAGCGCTCGCCGACGTTCCAGCTCGGCTCGCCGGCGCCGGTCTGCACGATCGTCGAGGCGTTGTAGTGCTCCATGATGTCGACGCGACGGATGTTCGAGCCGGTGACGGTGATCGTTTCGAGGCGCCCGTCGTTTTCCTCTGCGGTCTGCGGCTCGGGCACCGGGGCCGAAGCGGGAGGAGGCGGCACCATCTCCTCGACCTGCTTGGCCTTTTCCACGGCGTCCTTTCGCCACACGCCGCGATCGACCGCCGTCATATTCCCGAGCCCGCCCGCGAATGCCCATGCACCCTCGTTCTCAAGCTGCGGATGCAGCGCGAACCGCAGCTGCTGCGCGACGAACGGCAGCGCGACGAGCACGAGCAGCACGAGCGCCGCGCGGCGCAGCCAGACGGCGGTCGTCGCGAGCTTTCCGACGGGCAACGCCCGCGCGATCAGGCCGAGCGCAAGCGCCGCGAGCAGCGTCCACAGCGGCGCACCCGATTCCTGATAGCCGAGCACGAGATACGCGATCGCGATCGCGCCGCCGATCGCGCCGAAGAGGCGCCACGCGAGCAGCGCGACGATCGCCGCGACGAACACGTCGAGCAGCGTCCACTGCGAGATCCAGCTGCCGGCCGCGCTGTCGGCACCGGGCGCGCCGAGCAGCTTGTAGCCGCTCGGGAGGTGCAGGTTCGTCGTCACGCGATCGAAGCTGTCCTGCCAGCCGGTCACCGGCAGCGACGTCGATGCCGACGCGACGCGAACGCCCGCGGACAGATCGACTTCGGGCGTGCGCCATTCGACGCCGGTCGTGCCTGCCGCGGACCCGCGCGTCACGAGCAGGCGCTCGCCGATCTCGCCGCGCGCATTCTGTCCTTTCGGCGCATCCGCACGTTCGAGCGCCAGCGGCGGCGCGACATCGAAGCGCCAGCCGCGCAGCATCTCGCCGCCGATCCGGTCGCGCGCAAACCAGCCCTCGCCGGCGAAATCGAGCCACAGCTCGCGATCGAGCGCCAGGCGATTCTTCTCGTCGGGCGCGAGGCCGCGCGAGCGCTCCTCGATCGTCAGCGTCGCGCCGTCGCCGAGCGCGAACGCCGGCAGCGTCAGCCATGCATCCTCGACGTAGGCCTGGCGCGGATCGACCTGCAGCGCGCTCGTTGCCGTCGTCACGCGCAGCGTCGGCGCCGCTTCGTAGCTCCAGATCTCCTGCGTCGGCCACGGCGCCTGCGGCACGCGCGCGACGACTTCTGCGATCGGTGCCGTCGCCCGCGCTTCGAGCGTGATCGTCGACCCGCCGGTATCGACCTGCACGTGCAGCCGGCCTTCCGAGTCGATGCGCGCCGGCCATTCGCCGTCGAGCGACAGCGGCTCGAAGCCTTCGGGCAGCACGGGGCCGAGCACTTCCTCGCGGGCCTGACCTGCGACGCCGAGCTGGATGCGCGTCGTCAGCGCCGCCGGAATGCCGTCGGCGAGCTTGCGGTAGACGCGCACGTCGAGGTTGTCCGCCTCGGGCGCCGCGCCGGTGCCGCGGCCGAGCGTGACTTCGTCGTCGCGCCGCTGCACCGGCATGACCGCCTTGCCGTCGACTTCGAGCGCGACGAGGCCGACGGCCGCGGGCACATGCAGCGTCTCGGGCCGCGTCTGCCACTGGAATCGCGCGCGCACGTCGTGCGTGCCGGGCGCGAGGCGGAG
>DATFRS010000280.1:0-5910 GCA_035263065.1 Rhodanobacteraceae bacterium | reverse complement strand
GTCGAGCGCGAGCACGCGGCGATACGCCTCGCCGTCGTAGCAGAGCTGCACGCGCTCGTCGCGCTCGAAGCTGCGGATCACGACGCCGTACGCCGCGACCGCGTCGAGCTGCGCCGTGAGCGCCGCGGCGCGCGTCTTGTTCGTGTTGGTCGCTGCACGGCGCGCGAGGCGCTCGGCCATCGTGCCGAGCGCGTCGAATGGCTCGGCGCCAATCTGCTCGGCCGGCGCCGCGGCGAGGTATGCCGCGACGTAGCCGATGCCGAGCGCCTCGTAGCCCGGCAGGTCGCGCAGGAAGCGCGCGACCGCGAGGAGCTCGGGCGCCTCGGCGGGCGTCCGCGTCAGCACGCGCACCTGCGAGGCACGCACGAAACCGCCGCGCTCGCGCCGGTGGTCGTAGACCTTGAGGTAGTCCTTCTGCCGGCCGCGGATCTCGAGCGCGTCGCCGAGCGCGAGCGCCGCCTGCGACTCGGCCGCGTCACGCGGCGCGGCGCGCAAGGCGGCCTGGTCCTGCGCGACGATCGCGGTCGTCTTCGCCTCGTCCGGCGCCGTCGCGGCGAGGGCCAGCGCGAACACCGCCGCGGCGATCACGGCTCACCTGCGGCGTTCGCCGCGACGTTCTGCGCGACGGCGTTCTGCGTGCCGCCGCCGAGCAGCGCGGAGCCGATGAACTGCCCGTCGGTGCCGGGCGGCGCGATGATCACCGAGATCTTGTCCGACAGCTTGTCGGCGAGCGTCTTCTGGATCAGCAGCGGATGGCGCGAGATCAATTCGCCGTCGCGCTGCATCTGCGCGCTGGTCACTTTGCCGAGCTCCTCGACGCGATACGCCTCGGCGTCGGCGAGCTTGCGCCGCGAATCGGCCTCGCCGCCGGCCTCGATGCGGCGCGCCTCGGCGGAGCCTTCGGCGAGCTTGATGCGCGAGGTCTTGTCGGCTTCGGCTTCGAGCTTCTTCTGCTCGATCTGCTTCTGCTTGAACGGGATCACGTGCTTCATCGCTTCTTCCTGCGCCTTCGCCGCGATGATCTGCTCGTTCGCGGTCGCCTCGGCGGCCTTCTCGCGGCGCACCTTGTCGGCGTCGGCTTCGAGCTCGGACTGCTTGACCTGCTTCTCCTTGAGGTCGAGCGTGTATTTCATCTGCTCGGTCTCGAGCTCGATCGCGAGCAGCTTGTCCATGCCGGTGCGGTAGTCGCGCGGCAGGTCGACGTTGCCCATCATCACGCTGCGCAGCGCAAGGCCCTGCTCGGCGAAGAGCGGCTTCAGCTCGGTTTCGATCGCGTCCTGCAGCTCCTGGCGCTTCGTCGAGAAGATCTCGCGCACCGTGTAGCGCGTGAACACCTTGTAGATGACGCCCTGCACGAGCGGATCGACGACCTGGTGATCGAGATCGGCCGGGAGGTTGCCGGCGACGGCCGGCAGCTTCGCCGCATCGAGCGCGTAGCGGATCGTGAGCTCGACGCCGAGCGAAAGGCCTTCGGACGACTGGAACGGCGCGCTGCCGTTCGCCTTGGCGCTGCGCTCCGGCCGATACAGGTGATCCTGCAGCGAATAGACGCGAAGGCGATGCACGCCGGGCACGACGACGGCGAGTCCTTCGTGCAGCTCGCTGGTCTTGCCGGTGAGCCGGTTGAGGCGAAGGCCGACTTCGCTCTCGCCGATGTTCTGGAGCGGCGCATGCGTGACGGCGCCATAGACGAGCGCGCAGGCGGACGCGATGGCGAGCGCCTGCGCGAAACGAGGCAACCCGCCGAAGCCGGTCGCCTCAGAACGTTGCGTGGACACGTGTTTTCCCCTGATCCCGAGCGGAGGAATCTCCGCGATGCCATTCAAGGCGCGCGGCGCGGCGGCGCGGAGCCGCGGAAAGGGCGGCGCTGTGCGGCTTTGTGGAGAAGTTGTGGCAGCCGCCCCGATATCATGCGCATCTTTGACGGAGCGTCGACATGGATCTCGGCATCGAGCACTACGGCGTGTTCCTCGGCGCGGGCATCCTGCTCAATCTCGCGCCGGGGCCGGACACGTTCTACATCCTCGCGCGAAGCGGCGCCGAGGGCCGCGCGGTCGGCGTCGCGTCGGCGCTCGGCATCGCGGCCGGCAGCATCGTGCACACGATGGCGGCGGCATTCGGGTTGTCGGTGCTGCTGGCGACGTCGCCGATCGCGTTCGACGTCGTGCGCTACGCCGGCGCGGCGTATCTCGTGTTCCTCGGCGTGCGCATGCTGATCGCGAAAGCCTCGGCGATCGGCGATGCCGACACGCGCGGGCGCGGCGCACGCGCGGCGTTTCGCCAGGGCATGGTGACGAACGTCCTGAACTCGAAGGTCGCGCTGTTCTTCCTTGCGTTCCTGCCGCAGTTCATCGCACCGGCGGCCGCCTACGCGAAGCTCGGCTTCGTGGTGCTCGGGCTGTCGTTCGTCGCGACGGGTCTCGCCTGGTGCCTCGTGCTTGCGCTGGCCGGCGCCGCGATCGGCATGTGGCTGCGCTCACGGCCGCGGTTCGGCGCGTGGCTCGACCGGATATGCGGTGCCGTGTTCGTCGGGCTCGGGATCAGGCTCGCGCTGCAACAGCGGGCTTGATCGGCGTCACCGTGCCGCTGCCTTCGCCGGCGAGCGGCTCGAGCCAGCCCCAGCGATCCTCGGTGCGGCCGTCGAAGAGGCCGAAGTAGAGCTCCTGCATGCGGTGCGTCAGCTTGCCGGGCTTGCCGGTGCCCACCGGTTTCCCGTCGACAGAGCGGATCGGCGTGATCTCGGCGGCCGTGCCGCACATGAAGAGCTCGTCGCAGAGGTAGAGGTACTCGCGCGGAATGTCGCGCTCGACGACCTCGATGCCGTTCTCGCGCGCGAGCGTCATGATCGTGTTGCGCGTGATGCCGTTGAGCAGCGCCGCGCTGACCGGCGTCGTGTGCAGCGCGCCGTTGAAGGCGAGGAAGAGATTCTCGCCCGCGCCTTCGCTGAGCAATCCCGTCGATGCGAGGGCGATGCCTTCGCCGAAGCCGAGGCGTCGTGCTTCGCGCGCGATGAGCTGCCCGGAAAGGTAATTGCCGCCGGCCTTCGCGCCGGCCGGAATCGTGTTCGGCGCGAAACGCTGCCAGCTCGACACGCACGCGTCGATGCCGGCCTCGAGCACGTCGGCGCCGAGGTACGGGCCCATCTCCCAGGTCGCGACGGCGACGTCGGTCGGCGTGTCGGCCGACAACCCGAATCCGCCGAGACCGCGATACGCGACGGGGCGCAGGTACGCCGCGCCGAACCCGTTCGCGTTGATCACGTCGCGGCATGCGGCCTTCAGCTGATCGAGCGAGAACGGAATCGCGATGTCGTAGATCTTCGCCGAGTGGAACAGGCGCACGAGGTGATCGGTGAGGCGGAAGATCGCGGGGCCGCGCGGCGTGTCGTAGCTGCGGATGCCTTCGAAGACCGACGAGCCGTAGTGCAACGCGTGCGCCATCACGTGCACGGTCGCTTCGGCCCACGGCTTGATGCGGCCGTTGTGCCAGATGTGTTCGGGATAGGTCGCTGCCATGACGGCGATTCCTGCGCGGAGAACGCTCATGATACCAGCCGGCGCCGCCAGGGCCGGAGCCACGCGGCGTGCTTTCCGTGATGCCGCTCGGTTACCAGTCCAGCCGTTTACCCATCGAGCCGTCGAGCCGTTTACCAATCGAGCCAGTAGCAGCCGCCGCTCGCGCCGACGCGGAACGCGCGGTCGCGCGGGCCGCCGTAGCTCGTGCTGCCGGTGCGCACGATCAGCGTGCCGCCGGGCGCGGGTTCGTCTGCGGCGAGGCCGGCATCGGCTTCGAGCTCGACGCCGATCAGCGGCCGCTGGCCGAGCTCGGCGATTTCCCTGAGTCTTTCGCGCGCCTCGGCGCCGCCGACGCCGTCCCAGCGGACGAGGCTCGTGATCGCGTTCGTGTCGCGACGTGCGAACGCGTTCGCGAAGAGCTCGCGGAGCGCGTCCGGCGAGCGCGGGCACGTCATCGCGACAGCGGTGGATGCGTCGGCTTTCGGCGACGAGGCCGGTCGCGGATCGGCGCGAATCCCGATGGCGCCGCAGGCGATGCCCGAGAACACGATCTCGCCGTGCTCGCCGATGCAGCGATGGACCGTCTGCCCGTCGTCGGTCTGCGCGACGCACGGCGTCGCGAGGACGAACAGGAGAGCGAGGCAGGCGAGCAGGCGCATCCGTGCGAGACTAAGAGCAGCAAGCTGTACGGCGCCTGCCTCAGCCCATGCGCTCGATGACGGACAGCGTCGCCTTGGCGCGGTTCAACGTGTAGAAGTGCAACCCCGGCGCGCCGCCTTCGACGAGGCGTCGGCAGAGATTCGCGACGACATCCGTGGCGAAGTCGCGGATCGAGTCGACGTCGTCGCCATACGCGGCGAGGCGCTTGGAGAGCCAGCGCGGGATCTCGGCGCCGCACATGTCCGAGAAGCGCTTCAGTTGCGTGAAGTTCGCGATCGGCATGATGCCCGGCACGATCGGTACGTCGACGCCGGCCTTGCGCGCCGCGTCGACGAAATGGAAATACGCGTCGGCGTTGTAGAAGTACTGCGTGATCGCGCCGTTCGCGCCGGCGTCGACCTTGGTCTTGAAGTGCTTGAGGTCCGCGTGCGAGTCGTCCGACTGCGGA
Source organism: Rhodanobacteraceae bacterium (assembly GCA_035263065.1). Classification (GTDB taxonomy): domain Bacteria; phylum Pseudomonadota; class Gammaproteobacteria; order Xanthomonadales; family Rhodanobacteraceae; genus Dokdonella_A. Next base: position 1,287 of record DATFRS010000280.1, on the reverse strand, counting down.
TGGACTTCGGGATAGCACGCGACCTCGATGTCGAAGTGGTCGCCGGTTTCAGCGCGGATGAACTCGACGAGATCGGACGCGTAGCGGATCTCGCCGACGGTCGCCATGCCCGACGGCAGGTCGCCGCGCAGCGCAACCAGGCGCTTGCAGCCCATCTCGCGATACTGCTTCAGGAGCGCGCGGATTTCCTCGCGCGAGCCGCCCATGCACGAGATGTGCGGCGCGGCTTCGAGCGAATGGTTGTCGCGAAGATGCCGGATCGTCTCCGGCGTGTAGTTGAGCGTCGAGCCGCCCGCGCCGAACGTCACGCTGACGTATTCCGGCGACTGCGATTTCAGCTTCGGCAGCGCCTTTTCGAGCGTATCGCGCTGCTCGTCCGTCTTCGGCGGAAAGAACTCGAACGAAATGGGAACGCCGTGAGCGGTGAGCGGTGAGCGGTCAGCGGACATGGGCGACCTTGCGAACGCGTTGGTTGGCTCGGATGAGTGCGTTCAAGCGAGCGAAGAGGATCTGGAGAAATTCCTGAGTCTTCTGCACGTTCTTGGCATAGCCCGGGTCTCTTGCGATCCAGAGCTGAGTGTCGAGCTCTGCAAGCGACCCGCGAGCAATGAGTAGCGAACGAGTCAGCTCCGCCCGAGTCCCCTTTGCGGCTCCTTCCGCGATGTTCGACGGGACACTCACCGCGGAGCGGCGCATCTGAGCGGTAATCCCGAAGCGCTCGGAAGCCGGGAAAGCCGCGGTGATGCGATACGTCTCGCGAGCGAGGCGCATCGCATCTTTCCACACGTCCAAGTCGTAGTGTTTCGGACGCTGACGAGTCTTCCACTGACCGCTCACCGCTGACTGCTCACTTTCGATCAGTACCGGTAATGCTCGGCCTTGTACGGCCCTTCGACCGGCACGCCGAGATACGCCGCCTGATCCGCCGTGAGCTTCGTCAGCTTCACGCCGATCTTCTCGAGATGCAGGCGCGCGACTTCCTCGTCGAGCTTCTTCGAGAGGCGGTAGACCGTCTTCTCGTACTTGTCCTTGTTCGCCCAGAGGTCCATCTGCGCGAGCGTCTGGTTCGAGAACGAGTTCGACATGACGAACGCCGGATGGCCGTGCGCGCAGCCCAGGTTCACGAGGCGGCCTTCGGCGAGCACATAGATCGAGTGGCCGTCGGCGAAGTCGTAGCGGTCGACCTGCGGCTTGATCGTCTCGCGCTTGACGTCCTTGGCGGCGTTGAGGCGATCCATCTGGATCTCGTTGTCGAAGTGGCCGATGTTGCAGACCAGCGCGTCGTGC
>DATFRS010000279.1:0-6215 GCA_035263065.1 Rhodanobacteraceae bacterium | reverse complement strand
GCTCGCGCGCGTGAGCGCGCTCCTGCACACCTCGCCATCGGCGCCGTCGCAAGGCGCGCCGATTCCGCTGCTGCGCACGCTGGTGCTGTGCGATCTCGCCGATTCGACCGCGCTGGTCGAGCGTCTCGGCGATCAGCACGGCGCGGATCTGATCCGCCGCCACGATCGCTTCGCGCGCACGTTGATGGCCGGGCACGGTGGCCGCGAAATCGACAAGACGGATGGCTTCCTCGTGATGTTCGAGCGGCCGATCCAGGCTGTCGCGTTTGCGCTCGACTATCAGCGCGAGCTCGCTGCGCTCGCCGCGAAGGAGCAGACCGCACTTGCCGCGCGCTTCGGCATCCACGTCGGCGACGTCGTCGTCTGGGAGAACGCGCCCGGCGACATCCAGCGCGGCGCGAAGCAGACCGAAGTCGAAGGTCTGGTCAAGCCCGTCGCGGCGCGGCTGATGCAGCTCGCGCTGCCGGGACAAATCCTCTTGTCCGGCGTCGCCTACGACATCGCGCACCGCGCGCAGGGCGAGCTCGGCGAGAAGCTCGCGCACGTCCGCTGGCGCACGCACGGCCGCTATCGCTTCAAGGGCGTGCCGGAGCCGGTGCCCGTTTTCGAAGTCGGCGAGGAAGGCCTCGCGCCGCTGCGCCCGCCGCCGTGGACCAGCAAGGCGCATCGCGAGACGCCGATCTGGCGACGTCCGATCGCAGTCGCGATGGAGCTTCTCGCGGCCGCGGCGCTGGTCGGCGTACCGCTCTTCTACCTGACGCGGCCGTCGCCGGCGATCGCCTTTGCCAAGCGCGACTTCGTCGTCGTCGGCGACCTCAAGAATCTCACCGGCGACAAGGCGTTCGACAACTCGCTGCAGACCGCATTCCGCGTCGGCCTCGAGCAGTCGCAATACATCAACGTCATGCCGGACCTGCAGGTGCGCGGTGCGCTGAAGCGCATGGAGCGCGACGCGACGACGCCGGTCGATCGCACCGTAGCCTCCGAGATCGCGATCCGCGAAGGGGCGCGCGCGGTCGTGCTGCCGACGATCGCCGAAGTCGGCGGACGCGTCAGGCTCACGGCCGAAGTCGTCGATCCGACGACGCAGACCTCGGTGTACAGCGATTCGGTCGACGGCGCCGGCGAGGATTCGGTGCTGCCGACCATGGACGATCTCCTGCGCAAGATGCGCGAGCGGCTCGGCGAATCGCTCGGCTCGATCGGCGCGACGAGCGCGCCGCTTGCCGAGGCCACGACGAAGAATCTCGATGCGCTGAAGGCGTATTCGATGGGCCTCGCGAGTCTTGCCGACGGCAAGGGCCAGGAGGCGAACTCGCTGTTCGCGCACGCGGTCGAGCTCGATCCGGAATTTGCGCTCGCCTATCTTGCGCTCTCGAACGTCGCCTATTCGACCGGCCAGAAGCCGAAGGCGCACGAGTACGTCATGAAGGCGCTCGCGCACACCGAGCGCCTGAGCGCGCGCGAGAAGCTCGTCGCGGACGGCTACGCATCGTTCTTCACCGATCCGGCGGCGATCCGCGAGAAGTGGTCGCTGTTCGCCAAGCTCTATCCCGACGCGATGAGCGGCCAGAACAATCTCGCGCTCGCCGAGTACTGGTTCGAGAACGCGCTCGACGAAGCCGCCGCGAACTTCAGGGTCGTCACCGAGAGCCGTCATCCGCGCCGCGGCTATTCGTGGATGTTGCTCGGCAACATCGAGCTCGCGCTCAATCAGACCGAAGCCGCGAAGAAAGCCTACGCGACCGCGCGCGAAGTCGGCTCGCCGCAGCTCAATCTCGATCCCGTGAACTACGCGCTCGCGACGCGCGACTTCGCCGCCGCCGAGAAGACGCTCGGCGAGGAGCAGACGCGGAGCTTCCCGTATTTCGAAGCGGAGAAGGCGCTGCGCCGCGCATCGCTCGAAGTCAGCCGCGGCCGTTTCGAAGCAGCCGCGAAATCGGCGAGCGACGGCGAGGCGATCGCGAAGAAGGCGGCGCTGACCGCCGCGCCCGAGCGCGCCGCGCTCGCATCGATCGCGGCCGCGCTCGCGAGCGGCGATCGCAAGGCCGTCGCCGCACTAGGCGCATACATCACGGCCGAAGTCGCGCGCCTCGATGCTGCGGCAGCCACTTTCGACTACAGCGCCTACACGCACCTGTCGCTCGCCGCGATGCTGGCGCTGCGCAACGGCGCGCCCGCCGAGGCCGAGCGCGCGCTGGCCGCGCTTGCGCCGCATGCGGCGACGAACGGCTACTTCAGCATCCGCGAGCCGTATCAGGCGGCCGCGTGCGAAGCCGGCATTGCGAAGGACGCGAGGGAAGCGGTGCGCTGTCTCGAAGCGCTCGCATCGGACAACGCGTACTACGCGACGCGCGTTGCGCTGCTGCGGGCCTATCGCGCGGCGGGTGACGATGCGAAAGCGCTCGCGACCGCGCACTGGCTCGTCGACCATCGCGGCCGCGCGGTCGCGGAGTATCTCGGCGAGTTCGCGGCCCAGGTGCCGAACCTGATCGCGGCCGACGAAGCCGCCGTCGACGCGGCCGAGCTCGAGCAGAAGGGCGGCCACGCCGACGCGGCGAAGAAGCTTATCGGCGATCTCGAAGCCGCGTGGTCGAACGCCGATCGCAATGCGCCGCTCGCGCGGCGCATGCGTGCGATCGACGACGGCTCAGGTGCTGAGCAGAAAAAACGCTAGGCCCACGCGTCCGTCGACCTTCGCCTTGAGCGCGTCGCGCTGTCCCGCGACCGCGTCGGCCGACGGCAGCGAGCGCACGGCCGGGATCGTCGAAGGATCCACGTCGACGCCGTGCTCGGCGAGCGCGGCGGCGGGATTGCCGAGCAGCTTCTCGCGAAACGCGGGATCGTTCTGCAGGCGGTCGAGAATCTTGTCGAGCTGGGCTCCGGCTACGGTGTTCTTGGCCACGCGAGGCTCCCCTGAAGTTGAACGGCGGTCACGGCGAGGGCACGTGCCGCCGCCATGCGCGGCGGAGTATAGATGAGCGACTTCGGAAGGATCGTGCCATGACGAACACTTCGACGCGGATCCGGCGCTGCGGCGTCGTCCTGATCGAGCCGCGCGAGGAGGCCGAGCTCGACGTCGCCGGCCTCCTCACGGGCACGCGCGCCGTGCGCACTCGCGTGAAGCTCGTCGCACTGGCGCCGCATGTCGGCGAAGAAGTCGAGATCGACGGTGCGGAGGCGGCGGCGCTCGGCCGCATCGGCGAAACCGACTGGCTCGCGCGCGAGACGCTCGCCGGAATCGAAAGAGGCGTCGTCGACAGCCTGCTCGAAAAGGGTCTCCTGATCGGCGACGGCGACGAGCACGCATCGATGCGCGCGCGGGACGAAACGGTCCGCGGCGTGCACTGGCGGCCGCTGTCCGCCGTCTCGCACGCCTTCAGCCGCTGGCACGAAGCCGGCGTCGACGAGGACGTGCGCATCACGCGCCACCGCACGCTGACGGAGCTGATCCGGGAATCGGGCGAACCGCCGCCGCACGTGACGTCGCGCGCCGCGCCCGAGCATCGACGGGCGCTGCCGCCGGCGCGGCCGACGTCGATCGACGCGATCCTCGCGCGCCGCGCGACGTGCCGGAACTTCGACACGACGGGCACGCTCGATCTCGCGCGGTTCGGCGACGTGCTGAAGCGCGTCGTCGGCTGCCAGGCCGAGGTCGAGATCCTGCCGGGCACGAAGGCGCTCAAGAAAGCGCATCCATCGGGCGGCAGCCTGCATCCGCTGGAACCGTATCTGGTCGTGCAGCGCGTCGACGGCGTCGCGCCGGGCCTCTATCACTATCACGTCACCGAGCATGCGCTGGAGCCCGTCGCGACGATGGCACCCGACGCGCTTCGCGATTTCGGGATGCGTTGCGTTGCCGGGCAGGATTTCTTCGCCGACGCACACGCGCTGCTGATCCTCGCGGCGCGCTTCGAGCGCACGTTCTGGAAATACCGCAATCACCCGAAGGCGTATCGCGCGATCGTGCTCGAAGCGGGGCACGTCTCGCAGAACCTCTATCTCTCCGCGACGGAGCTCGGCCTGGGCGCGTTCGTCACGGCGGCGATCAACGAGGTCGACATCGAAGAGGCGTTCGGGCTCGACGCGCTGCGAGAAAGCCCGCTCGCCGTGCTCGGCTTCGGGCCGCGCGCGCAGCAGAAGACGATGCTCGAGTTCGATCCGCTCGGCGAAGTGTGGGACGGCGATGCGCTGAGGGCGGAGGACGCGCCGTCACGCTGACCACGCTCATCGGCCGGCCATGTCGCCGGGCACGTCGATGTCGTGCGCGAGCGCGGGCGCGGCAATCGCGATGACGCCTGCGCGCGAACGCAGCAGGTCGCGGGCGCCAACATCGCCGTGCAGCGCCGCGACGTCCGCGAACCAGCTCCGCGGCAGCAGCGCGGGCACGCCGATCACCCCGGCGTAGGCGCTGGCGGCGGCACGTTGCGGCGCCGCCCGCCATTTCTCGCAGAGCGCATGCAGATGCGACTCAGCAAGTGCTGGCTGATCCGTCACGACGACAAGTGCGCCGCTGCATTGCGCATCCAGGGCACCGATGCCCGCGCGCAACGCCGCCGACATGCCGGTGGCCGCATCGGCGATCCGCACGACGCGAACCTCGAGGCCTTCGAGCGCCGTTTCGAAGTGCTCGCCGCCTTCAGAGAGCACGACGACGCACTCGCGGGGACGCGTTGCCAGGGCGCACCGCGCCACGCGCCGCAACAGTGGCTCGCCGTCGATCTCGACGAGCTGCTTCGCGCGGCTCAGCCGCGTCGAGGCGCCGGCGGCGAGCACGACCGCGCCGTGCGACGCGGCGGAAACCGAGGTAACCATGCGCGGAGTCTACGACGACGCGACCCGCTTATTCGGGATGCGCGTCGTGCGTGAGGTAGTGCTGGAGCTGCGCGACGATCGCGAGCGCGATCGCTTCGGGACCGTCGCCGCCGAGCCGGAGGCCGACCGGGGCGTAGAGACGCGGCTCGAGCTGCGTCGCCGCGATGTCGCCGATCTCGGACAGCAGCGCGTCGCGCCGTGCCGGCGGGCCGAGCAGGCCGACGTAGCCCGCACTGCTCTCGGCGAGATGGCGCAGGCAGCGCAGGTCGAGATCGTAGTTGTGGTTCATCACGAGGACGGCGTCGAAGTGCCGCGCGCCGAGCAGCTCGCCGAGCGTGTCCGGGCCCGTGCCGTGATGCAGGTCGACGCCGATGCAGGCCGCGTGCGGGCTCCAGCGCTCGCGATGCTCGACGACCTCGACGTACCAGCCGAGCATGCGCGCGAGCGCGGCGAGCGGTCGCGTTTCCGGCCCCGCGCCGAGCAGCAGCACGCGCGGCGGCGGCGGCAGCGAGATCGCGACGCGCTCGACGAAGCTCAGCGTCGTGTGCGCCTTGCGGCCGGTGCCGGAGAACTTGTAGAGCTGCGAGCCGACGCGCGCTTCGCCGCAGCCGAGGTTTTCGTCGGACGTGGAAAGAACGAGCTTCAGCCACGCGCTGCGTGCGCAGGCGTCGACGAGCGCGTTGCGCAGCGGCGAATCGTCGGCCGGGAGCGGCATCAGCAGCACGGTCATCTCGCCCTTGCAGCCGACGCCGGAGCCGTAGACGCGATCGTCGTCGGTGCGCGTGTCGAAGCGCGAGATCAGCGCGCAGCCGACGGTAAGCACGTTGCGCGCGTGCTGCGCGATGTCGCTTTCGAGGCAGCCACCCGACAGCGCGCCGGCCTTGACGCCGTCCTGGTCGAGCAGGATCACGGCACCGCGCTTGCGGTAGGTCGAGCCTTGCGTGTTCACGATGACGCCGGCAACGGCCGGCGACTTCGACGCCGCGATGTCCGCGGCCGTCTCGGCGATCGCGCGCAGACCCCCCAGCGGGTGCCCGCTGCCGCGGGCATCCGATGACGGCATGCCGAGATTGAACGTCAGGTCGCCCATCGCCGCTGTCTACGTGGGGTCATGGTAATGGAGCCCTGGTGAAGTCCGCATGGAACCCTGATCCCTAGACCTTAAACCGTGCGCGGTTTCTCGCGTGGAACGGAAACCCCTCAATCCTTGAACAATCGTCTCGCCAGCCATGCCAGGCCCGGCCATCCGGGATGGCGGGCGATGGCGCCGCGAACGCCCTCGATCTTGAGGCCGACCTTCGCGACCCGGTCCTCGTCGAGCTCGCGCGCCACCAGGGTCACGGGCCCCAGCCGGACGCGGTCGCCGACCTCCACGGTGTGCTCGTAGTGGCGGGCGAAGT
>DATFRS010000278.1:0-3736 GCA_035263065.1 Rhodanobacteraceae bacterium | reverse complement strand
CCGGCTCGCCGAATTCCCAGAAGCTGCCGCCGAGCGTGTACATGCCGGCGGCGGCCATGTTGACCGAGCAGAAGCCGCCGTGCGCGGCGTAGTTGATGGTGCCGAACTGCTGCGCCCACCAGCCGGTCAACGCCTGCGACTGGTCGCGGCCGGTGAAGAAAGCCAGTTCGTCCGGATTGCGCGCGCGGATGTCGGAGAGCCACTTCGTTGCGAGGTCGAGCGCTTCTTCCCATTCGATCTCGCGGAACTCGCCGGCGCCGCGCTCGCCGACGCGCAGCAGCGGCTTCGAGAGCCGCGCCGGCGAGTAGTGCTGCATGATGCCGGCCGAGCCCTTCGCGCAGATCACGCCGCGGTTGACCGGATGCCCGGGGTTGCCGTCGATGTAGCGGACGCGGCCGTTCTTCAGGTGCACGCGGATGCCGCAGCGGCACGCGCACATGTAGCACGTCGTCGTCTTGATCGTGTCGCCGGTCGGCTTGTCGAGGTCGAGATGGGCGTGCGGCACGGCACTGCGCGAGGAAGGAGACCGCACCATGGTAACGGAAGCGGCGCACGGCACCGCCGCCCAAGTTGCGGCTACCATGGCGGCGTCCGGGAACCGGGAGGGGTACCGTCATGGACACCGCGACACCGAACGCGCCCGCCGTGACCGCGCCTTCGGGAGCGCGCCTGCGCGGCGTTGCGCTCGCGCTGCTGATCAATGCCGTGCCGCTCGTCGGCGTGCTTCGCTACGAGTGGTCCGCGATCAACGTGCTCGTGCTGTACTGGTTCGAGAACCTCCTGATCGCCGTCTGCACGTGCATCCGCATCGCCGTGCACCGGCGGCTCACGCGCAAGAAGGGCTACTGGCGCACGAACCAGCTCGGCATCGAGGTCAACGACAAGCCGATGCAGACAGGCCTCCTCGGCGAATACGCGGTCGGCGCGTTCGTCTTCACCGGCGCGCACGGCGTCTTCGTCGGCGCGATTACGCTGATCCTGCACCAGAACTTCCCGGACCAGGCGCTCTGGCAGATCTCGTTCGACCAGGTCGTGCGCGGTGCGGGCATCATCGCCGCGATGCTCGGCATCGAGCTCGCGGTCGACCTCTCGCACATCCGCTATCGCAGTTATGCGTGGATGCGCGCCTACGTCGACGGGCGCATGGGCCGCATCATCGTGCTGCACCTCACGATCATCTTCGGCATGTTCGGGATGGCGATGACCGAGTCGCCGATGTGGATCCTCTACATCCTGATCGGCCTCAAGACGCTCACGGACGTCGGCTCCGCGGCCGGCCGCGGTACGCCGGCGTCGAGCGAACCGGTGCCGCCGCCCGCCTGGACGCTGCGGCTGGCCGACCGCATCGGCAAGGACAAGGGCGGTGCCAAGGCCTTCATGAAGAAGTACGAGGCCGATCTCGAAAAGGCCCGGCGCAACGCGATCGAGGACGAAGAGGTCATGCCCGAAGGCAAGCCCTGACGGGACGCGCCGGCATTTGGGCACAATAGCGCGATGGACCGCTACGAACGCATCCTGACCCTGCACCGCCTGCTCAAGACGGCGCGCTATCCCGTGACGCTGCAGCACCTCAAGGACGAGCTCGGCTGCTCGCGCGCGACGCTGTATCGCGACATCGCGTTCCTGCGCGACGCGCTCGGCGCGCCGATCGAGGCCGGCGAGGGCGAGGAAACGGCGATCCGCTACGCGGCCGAGGAAGCCGAGCGCTTCGAGCTGCCGGGCCTCTGGCTCACCAGCGAGGAGCTCGCCGCGCTGCTCGCGCTGAACGAGCTGCTCGGCCGCTCCGATCCCGGCGTGCTGGCCGGCGCGCTGGCGCCGTTCCGCGCGCGCATCGAGCGCCTGCTGTCCGACCAGGCGAGCGGCCGCGCGCTGCCGATCGAGCGCATCCGCGTGATCGCGAGCGGCGCGCGCAAGCTCGATCAGGCCGCGTTCCGCGCCGTCGCGAGCGCCTTGCTCAATCGCCAGCGCCTGCGCTTCCGCTACCGCGCGCGCTCGACCGATTCGCTGACCGAGCGCGTCGTCTCGCCGCAGCGCCTCGCGCACTACCGCGACAACTGGTACCTCGACGCGTGGGATCATGCACGCGACGCGCTGCGCAGCTTCGCGCTCGATCGCATCCGCGATCCCGAGCTCATCGACGAGAGCGCGCTCGATCGCGACACCAGCGAGCTCGATGCGCATCTCGCGTCGAGCTACGGCATCTTCTCCGGCGCGCCGAAGGCGTGGGCGACGATCCGCTTCTCGTCGCACGCGGCGCGCTGGGTCGCGGACGAGCACTGGCACTCGCAGCAGCAGGGCACGTGGCTGCCGGACGGACGCTACGAGCTCAAGGTGCCGTACTCGAATTCGCGCGAGCTGTTGATGGACGTGCTGAAGTACGGGCCCGACGCCGAGGTCGTCGCGCCGGTGCCGCTGCGCGAGGAGATGAAGATCATGCTGCAGCTCGCGCTCGGCGCATACCAGCCGCCGCGATGAACGACGTCGTCGCGTCGCCCACGGTTTCGCTGGTGCTCGGCTCCGGCGGCGCGCGCGGCTACGCGCATATCGGCGTCATCGAGGAGCTCGAAGCGTCGGGCTTCGCGATCAGGTCTCTCGCCGGCAGCTCGATGGGCGCGCTGATCGGCGGCGTCTACGCGGCGGGGAAGCTGCGCGAATTCACCGAGTGGGTGCGCCCGCTGCAGCGGCTCGACGTGCTGCGCCTGCTCGACTGGACGATCTCCGGCGGCGGCTTCATCAAGGGCGATCGCGTCATCGGCGTCATGAAGGACCTCATCGGCGAGACGAACATCGAGGACCTGCCGCTTCCGTACACGGCCGTCGCCGTCGATCTCGACGTGCAGCGCGAGGTCTGGTTCTCGCACGGTCCGCTGTTCCACGCGATCCGCGCGTCGATCGCGATCCCGACGATCTTCCGGCCGTACCACTACGAAGGACGGCTGCTCGTCGACGGCGGTCTCCTGAATCCGCTGCCGGTTTCGCCGACGCTGCGCGATCTCACCGACTGCACGATCGCCGTCGACATCAACGCGCCGGCCGAGCCGCTCGATCCGCCGCACGCCGAGACGAGCGACCGCGGCGCGGCCGGCCAGGCCTCGCCCGAGATGCTGACCGACGGCGCCAAGCCCGCGCCGCTCGACATCCAGCGCGCGCCCTATCGCCGCCGCATCGCCGAGTTCATCGAAGGCATGATGGAAAAGCGCGAGCGCGCCGCCGCCGAAACCGAGCCCGGCGCGTTCGAGCTGTTCGCGCGCTCGCTCGATACCGTTCAGGAGACGATCACGCGCCTCAGGCTCGCGGCCGAGCCGCCGGATCTGCTGATCACGATTCCGCGCAACGCGTGTGCGTTCTACGAGTTCCACCGCGCGGACGAGCTGATCGCGCTCGGGCGCAAGCGGACGCGGGAGGCGCTCGCCAAATGGCACCAGCCGGCAAAGCGCCCTCATCGCTGAACAAACGCCGCTTTGAAAGCCGAACGAAGCCGTGCTTCATTTGAGAAGTGCGGCCAAGGACGGCCGCGGTTGGACTCCCCGCAAGCCGACTTCGATGAAGCTGAGTCACCGCCGCCAAGCTCCAGCGATCCCGGCGGATCGCAAAAATAAACGGCCCGCCTGGGGAAAGGCGGGCCGGGGAATCGCGGTCCCTCTTGGGGAGTGAGGCTGGGGAGTCCTCGTGCGGACCGCACAAAAAGACTAGCCGCCGAGCCTTTCAGCGAGCTTTCGCGGCCGATGCCGCGTAA
>DATFRS010000277.1:0-4771 GCA_035263065.1 Rhodanobacteraceae bacterium | reverse complement strand
CAGGTCGAAGCGTTCCTCGAGAAGAACCGCGAGCGCTTCGAGGTCAAGTCGATGTACACGTACTATACGGAGCAGGGCGACGCGACGACCTCGATCCTCCTGACCGACGCCGACAAGGCCAAGCGCAGCGCCGGCGAGATCAAGGAAGAAATGCGCAAGGAGCTGCCGGTGCTCGCGGTCGGCAAGCTCAATTTCGATTTCCGCAGCAGCGACAACAACGCCGGCGTCGACCTCTCGCTGGTCGGCGACTCGATGGACCAGCTGCGCGATCTTGCGCCGACGGTCATCAACGTGCTGTCGCGCCTGCCGTCGCTGCGCGACGTGCGCACCGACAAGGGCAACGGCGATCGCGAGGTCGCGACGCAGGTCGACCGCGTCCGCGCGAAGAGCTACGGCTTCGACGCACAGACCGTCGCGAACTACATCCAGATCGCGCTGCGCGGCATGCCGCTCAAGGATTTCCACTCGGGCGACCGCCAGCTGCCGGTCTGGCTGCGCTTCCAGGGCGCCGATACGCAGAGCCTCGCCGGGCTCTCGGACTTCAAATTGCGCGCGCCGGACGGCACGCAGATTCCGCTGATGTCGCTGATGCGCGCCAATGCGCGCGACACGCCGTCGGCGATCCAGCGCGTCGATCGGCTCACCGCGCTCAAGATCAGCGCGAATCTCGGCGAAGGCAAGACGATGCCGGAGGCGCGCGAGGAGATCACCAAGGCGATGAACGCGATCGCGCTCCCGGCCGGCTACCGCTGGAACTTCGGCCAAGGCTTCAATCGCGACGAGGACGCCGGCAAGCAGATGCTGTTCAACACGCTGATCGCGCTCGTGCTCGTCTACGTCGTGATGTGCGCGATGTTCGAGTCGATGATCTTCCCGGCCGCGATCCTGACCACGTTCATCTTCTCGGTGTTCGGCGTGTTCTGGCTGTTCTTCCTGACCGGCACGACGTTCTCGATCATGGCCTTCATCGGGATCCTGATCCTGATGGGCGTCGTCGTGAACAACGGCATCGTGATGATCGTGCACATCAACCAGTTGCGCTACGAGGGCCACCTGCGCACCGAGGCGCTCGTGCTCGGCGCGAAGGAGCGCCTGCGTCCGGTGCTGATGACGATGGCGACCGCGATCCTCGGCATGCTGCCGCTCGCAATCGGCGGCGCGGAAGCGTGGAGCGACGGCCCGCCGTACTCGCCGATGGCGCGCGCGATCGCCGGCGGCCTCACGTTCTCGACGATCGTGACGCTGCTCGCGCTGCCGTGCATCTATTCGCTGCTCGACGACTCGCGCTTGTGGGTGCGGCGCGTGCTGCGCGATGCGCGCGAGGGCCGCATCCTGCGTCGCCGCGAGCCGCTCGCCGCGCTGACGGCGTCGGTGCCCGCACCGCACTGACGCCGTTTCAGCGGCGCAGCAGGAGCTTCAGGAGCGCGCGGAATTTCGTGCCGTAGGGCGGGTTCAGGAGGCCGACGAAATTGAATCGCGCCTGGCGCATGACCGGCTTCATGTGCGAGAAGGTCCGGAATCCCGCTTCGCCGTGATAGACGCCCATGCCGGATGCGCCGGCGCCGCCGAACGGCAGGCTGTGCTGCGCGATGTGCAGGATCGTGTCGTTGACAGTGACGCCGCCGGCCTGCGTGCGCGCAAGCACCGTGTCGATCGTCGCGCGGCTCTCGTCGAACACGTAGAGCGACAGCGGATGCGGGTGGCTCGCGATGTAGGCGAGCGCGCCGTCGAGCGTGTCGTAGGGCATCAGCGGCAGCAGCGGCCCGAAGATCTCCTGCTGCATGACCTGCATGCCGTCGTGCACGCCGGTCAGGAGGATCGGCGGGATCGTGCGCGCCGTCGCATCGCCGTTCGACGTGCCGAGCACGTGCTCCTTCGCGCCGGCGGCGATCGCGTCGTCGCGAAGCGCGAGCAGACGCTCGTAGTGGCGCACTGACGCAATGCTCGAATACTGCGGATTCGCCGGCAGCGCGGAATAGAGACGTTCCGCGACCGTGCGCGCTTCGTCGACGAACGCCTGCAGCTGCGCACGCGGCAGCAGCACGTAGTCCGGCGCGATGCAGGTCTGCCCGGCGTTCATGAGCTTGCCGACCACGATACGCTCGACCGCGTGCGCGAAGCGCGCCTCGGGGCCGATCAGCGCCGGCGACTTGCCGCCGAGCTCGAGCGTCACCGGCGTGAGGTTCGCGGCCGCCGCGGCCATCACGTGCCGGCCGACGTTCGTCGAGCCGGTGAAAAGGAGATGATCGAACGGTAGCGCCGCGAACGCGCGGCCGACGTCGGCGTCGCCATTGACGACGCTTACTTCGTCGGGCTCGAAATACTTCGCGACGAGTTCGGCGAACAGCGCGGAGAATTGCGGCGTCAGCTCGGACAACTTGAGCATCACGCGGTTGCCGGCGGCGAGCGCATCGACCATCGGTCCGGCCGTGAGATACAGCGGATAGTTCCACGGCGCGATGATGCCGACGACGCCGAGCGGCTGCGGCCGGATCTCGGTGCGCGCCGGCAGGAACCAGACGTTGGCCCAGTGCCGCCGCGGCCGCATCCAGCGGCGGCCGTGACCGAGCGCGTGATGGATCGCGGACGTGCTCGGGAAGATCTCGAGGAGATCGGTCTCCTCGCGCGAACGGCGGCCGAAGTCGGCGTCGATCGCGGCGCCGATCGCCTCGCGGTTGTCGTGCATCAGCGCGAGCAGCGCGCGCAGGCGCCGCGCACGCACCGGCCATTCCGGCAGCGGGTCGCGCGCGTGAGCCGCGCGCATCGCGTCGAGCGTCGCCTCGAGCGTGTCGGTGCGCGCTCGCTCGTTCACGGCAGCGTCTCGATCGCCGCGGCGAGCCCCTTTTCGAGGCGCATCTCGAGCGCGGAGGAGGGCAGCGCCGTCTGCTCCGTCCAGCGCGTGAGCAACGCAGCGAGCTCCTGGTGCGGCGTCGTCGCCGCCTCGCCGCGCATGCGTGCGGACAGGCGCTCGATCTGCAGCTCGCGGCGGCGGTCGTGATCCTCGCGCGGCGATTCGAGGCCGGCGAAGATTTCGAGACGGATCAGGATTTCGCGGAGCGCCTCGTCGTCGGATTCGTCCACGTCGCCGGCGCCCGCGCGTGCCAGCGCCGCCTCGAAGCGCGAAGCGAGCGCCGTCGCCGCGATGTCGCCGCGTGCGGCGGCTTCCCAGGACGCCCGCAACTCGTCGCCCGGCGCCGACGCGGCCTCGGCCGCGCGGCAGAGGCGATAGCGCGCCAGCCAGGCTTCGTACGGCACGCGCCGGCCCGCGCGCTCCTGCCGCATGCCGGCGTCGCGCAGCATCGCCTGTGCAGCCCGGAAGCGGCGCTGCAGCGATTCCTCGCGCACGCGCAGCGCATCCCAGTCGCTCTCGATGCGCGCAATCGCGGCACGCGGCGGCGTCGCGTTCCCGTGGCCAAGGGCTTCGAGCTCGGCGCAAAGCGCGGTCGCGCGCTGCCGCGAATCGGAGTCGCGCTGCACGCGTTCGGAGCGCTCCGCATCGAGCTTGCCGAACACCGCGTCGAGCGCTGCGCGGAACGTCTTCCATTGCGCCTGGTCGCGATCGCGCCGGCCGTTGCCGACGTCGCGCCAGCGTTGCTGCAGCGCGCGCGCTGCCGCGGCGGCACCGCGCGGCGGTTCGGCCGCCAGCGCCTGCGCCTCGGCGATCAAGGCGGACTTCGCGCTTTCGATCTCGCCGTGGTGACCCGCGAGCCGCGCATCGAGGTGCGTCAACGCGGTCTTGAGGTTGCGCGCGTGCTGCTTGCGCTCGTGCGGATCGATGCGATCGAGCGTGCGCAGCGCGTCGACGACCGCGTGGCGCGTCTTCGCGATCAGCGGCCAGTCGTGCGAATCGTCGGGAATCGCGCGCACCTCTCCGAGCGTCGTCGCGATGGCCTGTGAATGTGTCTTGCGCAGCTCCTGCCGCTTGCGGAAATACGACTTCGCGGGCTCCAGCGCATGCCGGCACGCCGCGTGGAAGCGCCGCGCCCAGCCGTGCATCGCGTGACCGCCGGTCGCATGGCCTTCGGCCGCGTCGAGCTTCGACCATTCGGCCTGCGCTTCGCGCACGCGCGTCGCGATCGCGTCGGGATGCAGCCCGCTGCCGCCGAGCGCCTCGATCGATTCGCAGAGCTGGCGGCGGCGCTGGTTGTCGCTCCAGTGCTGCCAGCGGCTGAGTTCCGCGTACCGGCGCTCGGCTTCGGCGAGACGGTGCTGGATCGCGCGCGGCAGCGGCGCCTTGTCGGTCTTGCGCAGCGCGACGAGCTCGGCGTGCGCGGCATGCGCACGCGCGACGACGCCGGCTTCGATCGCGCTTTCGAACGACTGCACGGCGGCTTCGATCTCGACGAGCTTGGCCAGACGCCGGCCGGGATCGGCGGGCTTTTCGACCGGCGGTGCTTGTACCTGCACCGGCACCGGGGCCGGCGGCTCCTCGACCTGTTCGGGCTCCGCGGCCTCGGCGGATTCGACCGGCGTCGCCGCCGGTTCCTCGGCGGCAGCCGCGACTTGCGGCCGCTCGCGCGACGCCGCGAGCAGCGCACGTGCGGCGCGATAGCGCGCACGCAGCGATTCGACGACCTGCGCTTCGAGCACGTTCCACTGTGCATCGATGTCGCCGGCTTCCTCGGCGCCGTGCGTCTCGCGCGCGAGACGCTCGAGCCGCTCGCACAGCGCACGCGCTCGCGTCTCGACGGCCGAGCTGTCGCCGCGCGCGATGCGCAGCGAATCGGCACGCTCGCGAGCGCGGCGGCTGACGCGCTTGTCGGTCTTGCGC
>DATFRS010000276.1:0-12359 GCA_035263065.1 Rhodanobacteraceae bacterium | reverse complement strand
CCTGGCCGTCGAGCCGCCGCGCGACATGGCGCTCGAGCGCATCGAGCTTGCGACCGAGCCTGTCGCTCCGCGTGAGCGCCTCGCGCATGCGCACGAAGGCCCGCATGATCTCGATGTTGACGGCGACCGCGCGCCGGCTGTTGAGCACCGAAGACAGCATCGCGACGCCCTGTTCGGTGAACACGTACGGCGCGTGGCGCCGGCCGCCGCGGCCGATGTTTGAGGTCACAGATTGTGACCTCAAAGATTCGAACTCGCTCCGGGTCAGGCGGAACATGAAGTCGGACGGAAACCGGATCGCGTGCCGCTTGACGGCCTGCAGCAGGACCTTCGTCGCGACGCCGTAGAGTGCGGCCAGCGTCGTGTCGACGAGGACCTTCTGGCGCCGCACGATGAGAATCTGCGCGCTGATCGCCTCGATCGCCATCGTGCGACTGCGCGTGGACTTGCGCACGAGGCTCTTCGCCGGAACGGAGGACGGAGTCATGGGAATGCGCCGTGGTGATGTCGCGGGATCGTGTCACGGCACATCGGGGCGCGATATTCCGGTCGGCAGACGCAGGCGCGCGAGATTTCAGACTTCGGCGTAGGAAAGCGCCGGTTGCGCGGCAGCGACCTCAGCTGCTCGCCATGAAAAGTCCAAAGATCAATATTTTTGCGGTACTGTTCGACCGGCCGAAAGGATTGCGGCGCACGACCGGTCGAAGGGTGGATGGAGACATGGGCAGCATCTCGAAGCGCTTCCGGTTCTGGAAGGAACCGGCCCCCGAACCGCCTCCGCCATCCGCGCCGTCTCCGCTGCCGTTGCCGACCGCGCATCCGCTCGGGCATTTCTATTCGCCCGTCGTCGATCCCGAGGACGCGCGGCGCGACGCCCCGAGGCTCTGGCCCGCCGACATCGCGCCGGTCGCCGGCATCGACTTCGACGACGCGGCGCACACCGCCGTGCTCGAAACGCTGTTTCCCGCGTTCTATCCGGGCTTCGACTATCCCGAAGAGGGCGCCGGCGACGCGGAGCTCACGACGTTCTACATCCGCAATTCGCAGTTCAGCTGGCTCGATGCGCGCGCACTGTTCGTTCTCTTCCGGCACTGGCGGCCGCGGCGCGTCGTCGAGATCGGCTCGGGCTACTCGACGCTGCTGATGGCCGACATCAACGCGCGCTTCCTCGACGGAGCGGCACGCATCACGTCGATCGAGCCGTTTCCGCGACCGTTCCTCGCGCGCATGACCGGCCGCATCGAGCTCATCGAGAAGCGCGTGCAGGACGTGCCGCTTCGCGCGTTCGAAGCGCTCGAGGCGGGCGATGTGCTGTTCCTCGATTCCTCGCACGTCGCGAAAACCGGCAGCGACGTGAATTTCGTCTTCTTCGAGATCCTGCCGCGGCTTGCGCGCGGCGTGCGCATCCATGTCCACGACATCTTCCTGCCGATGGAATATCCGAAGGAATGGGTCATCGACGAGAACCGGAGCTGGAACGAGCAGTACCTCGTGCGTGCGCTCCTCATGTACAGCAACCGGTTTCGCGTCGTGTTCGGCTGCGCCCACGCGTACGTGCGCCATCGCGCGGCGCTCGCGCGGGCGCTCGGTGTCGATCCGGGCAAGGTCTACGGCGGCGGAAGCCTCTGGCTCGAAGTCGTCTGAATGACTGATGGGATGTGTCGCGGGCGCGCTCCGCCCGCATAATCCGCGCCTCCTTCGCAGGCTGCCGCCATGGACCCGGAACACAAGCGCAAGGCGACTTCGCTCGTCAAGGCCGTCGTCATCCTCCAGTTCAAGGTGCTGCTCGGCGCCGCGCGCGATCTCATCGTCGGTCCGCTGGCGCTCGTCGCGGCGTTCATCGACCTCGTATTGATGAAGGAGCAGGAGCCGCGCTACTTCAACGCGATGCTGCGTTTCGGCGAGCGCAGCGATCGCTGGATCGACGTCTGGTCGGGCGGTCGCGATCCCGACGAGGAACGGCGCGAGAACGTCGATGCGCTGATCGCGCGCGTCGAGGAAGTCGTGCGCGACCCGCAGGAGGGCGCGCGGCAGGCGAAGGTGCTCAAGCGCTGGGCCGAGCGGCAGGTCGGCCGCGCGAAGCGGCATGCGGCGGGGCAGCTCGCGAAGCCGCCGTCGCCGCCGCCCGGGCCGGGAAAATGACGTAAAGACAGCCCGCCTTTACATCCACGGGCGCCGCAGCGCACGGGCTCGGAACGATAATCGGCTCTCCCCGAGAGAGGGATCCGCCGTGCACGAAGCTCGCACCGCCACTCGATTTCTCATCGCGGTCTTTCTGGCCGCAAACGGCACCTGTTTCGCCGCGACGTTCCCGGCCGGCGATTTCGAAAACGGCGGCGTCATCTTGAGCTTCGGCGGCGACGGCGCCTACCGCGTCACGCAGAACGACCACGCGATGGTCAGCGGCACGTACCGGAGCAAGGGCGACCGGCTGACGCTCACCGACGTCTCGGGTCAGTTCGCGTGTCCCTCCGACAAGGCGAAAGGCACCTACGCGTGGCGTCTCGACGGCACGGCACTGACGCTCACCAAGGTCGACGACGCATGCGAAGACCGCTCGTCCGATCTCACGGGCCATCCCTGGATGCAGAAGAAGAAGTAGTGCGCTACTGCACCGGATCGCGTCCGGTGAAGAAGTAGACGAGCCCGAGCACGAAGATCAGCAGCGGCAGCCCGATCGCGACGAAGCCCTGCTGGCTGTAGTACTGCAGGCCGTGGACGAGCCACGCGCCGCCCACGACGATGCCGATGATGCCCGAGATGCGCTTGCGATTCATGCGATCCCCTTTTCGCAGGAATGAAGAAGTGCAGGACGCAGCATAACCCGAGAGCGGAGCCGGGACGAATGGCCCATGCCCGGCACGGGGCTGCCCGCGTCCAATGCGAACGTATCCGACCACGGAGAGATGCATGGTCCTGCGTTCGCTCGTGCTGCTCGCGAGCTTGCTTTCGGCGAATCTTCAGGCGGCCGAGGCATTCACGTGCCGGACGCTCGCGGGCGACCGCAGCGAGGTCATGACGGTCGAAACGACGCTGGCCGGTGTTCCGGCGATCGTGCGCGTGCCGAGGAAGATCGAGAAGACGCCCATCGTGCTCTGGCACGGCTTCGGACCGCCGGCAAGCGAGCAGGCGCTGATGGATGCGCTGCCGCTCGACGACGTGCCGTCGATCAAGGTCTACCTCGGTCTTCCGCTGTTCGGCCGACGCGCCGAGCCCGGCGGCACGGCGGCGCTCAAGCAGCGGCAGGACGCGGACGTCGCATTGCGCGTCTTCGAGCCCATCGTCGTCGGCGCGGCGAAGGAGCTTTCCGCCGTCGTGAAAGCGTTGCAGGCGGCCGGCTGCGTGGACGCACGCCAGCGGATCGGCCTGTTCGGATTCTCGGCGGGTGGCGCGTCGGTGCTGTACGCGCTGGCCGAGCGCGAGGCGCCGATCGGGAGCGCCGTCGTTCTCAACGCCTCGACCGGCCTCGACGCGTCGGTCGCGGCGTACGAGCGCGCGATCGGAAAACCCTATGCGTGGTCCGACGCCGCCCGGGATCTTGCACGACGCACCGATGCGGTCCGGCGCGCGCCGGACATCGCGGCAGGCCATCCCGCCATTCTCATCGTGCAGGGTACGGACGATGCGATGCTGACGCCGGAGCTCGCGACGACGTTGCACGCGTCGCTTGCGCCGCTCTACAAGGGCGCCGATGGCGAGCGCGAAAGACTCGTGCTCGAGAAGGGCCTCACGCACGACATCGCCCACGCGGCGCACGTCGATGCGCTGCGCAACGAGATCGGCGCCTGGTTCAACCGCTTCCTCGACGCCGGCGCGAAACGCTGACGATCACGCGCGCCGCATGCGCGCGACCATCGCGCCGAGCTCCTCGACGGCGGCTTCCGATACCTTGCGATCCGGCGTCGTGTCGCTGTTGTCGTAGTTCCCCGTGTCGCCGAGCACCTGCACGAGGATGCCGTCGCTGCGCGGCACGACGCTGAGGTTCACGAGGTAGAGCCCGTAGTCGACTTCCGGCTGGGGAATCAGCCGCGCCGTCTGGCCGCGCACCGGCACGATCGATTCGTCCTTGAACAACGCGCGCGCGCCGTAGCCGGTCGCGTTGATCAGCGTGCGCTCGGGAAGCTTCATGAGCTCGCGCGGCTCGTGGAACTCGCGCACCTCGACCTTGCCGCCCGCCTCGCGGAATTCGGCGAGCAGGAGGCGCGCGTACGTCGAGATGTTGAACATCATCGTCGTGTAACGGCGCGCGTAGGCCTGCGGGAACGGATGCGTGCCGGGCGCAAGGTCGACGCCGCGCGGCGTGAGATCGCGCACGCGCGCGTGCAGGTCGGGGTAGAGCGGCTCGTCCGGCACGACGGTGTTCGTTTCGCCCCACGGCACGTCGGACAGCGCATAGCCGTCGATCCACTCGATCGGCCCGCCCGGAAGGCCGAGCAGGCTCTGATACATGCGGTGCGACGTGCGCGTCATTTCCTCCCAGCGGTCGCCGAACGCATCCGCGTGCGCGGCATCGCAGATGCGCGACTCGGGCGACCAGACGCCGGACGCGCGCATCGAGTAGACGTCCGGCGGCAGTTCCTTAGCGTAGATGCGCACGGAATGCCCGGCGCGCTGCGCGAGGATCGCCGACGTGAGACCGAGCGCGCCGCAGCCGATCACGCCGATCTCCTTCGCGCCGGTCTCGCGCGCGAGCTTCACCGCGAGCGTGCCCGAGCCCCACGACAGCGACCAGCCCGCGCCGCCGTGCCCGTAGTTGTGCACGATCGTCTTGTGGTCGAAGCGCTCGGTCTCGATGCGCGGACCCGCGGCGCGGAACGGTCGCGTGCAGACGTAGACGCCGGTGATGCGATCGACGCTCGCGCGGATGGGCGCGATTTCCCGGATGCCGGATGACAGGCGCGCGACGGGCGAGGGCGGCGGTGTCGCCGATGCAGCGGCGGGAGCGCCGAGCGCCGGGTTTCGCGCGCAGCCCGCGAGCGCGCCGGTCGATGCCGCCGCGAGTGCGATGCCCGACTGGCGAAGGAAATGGCGTCGTTGCAAGGCTCGTCTCCTCGATCGCACGCGAACAGCGGTGGATTCTGACACTGCGTCGCGCGTCGCAACCATAGAGCGGTCATGACGAAAGCGGGCAATTTGGAGGCAGCCGAACGCGATGCGCTCGGCTTGATCGCTTCAATTATCGCATATACAATAATTATGACCAGCCATGATCCGGCGAAAGGCCGACGAAACCTGCGGAAGCACGGCATCGACCTGCCGAGCTGCGCGGCTGCGTTCGATGCGCCGATGATCACGCGCGAGGACGGCGGCGAGCACGGCGAGCAGCGGTTCGTCAGCATCGGATGGGCGCGCGATCGTGTCGTCGTACTCGTATGGACCGATCGCGAGGACGGTCCGAGACTCATTTCCTGCCGAGAAGGTAACCGACATGACTACGAAGCGTACTTCCTCACGCACCCGCCGCACTGACGTGCCCTACAACCCGAGAAGCAGGAAAGAGACGCTCGAGTTCTGGAAGGACGCAATCCCTCACACCGGTATCGCCGAACTGCGCGCCAAGCTCGCCAAGCGCGGCAGACCCGCGAAGACGCCGGACGAGCGCAAGGAACAGATCGCCCTGCGCGTCGACAAGGACGTGCTGGACTGGTACCGCGCGCAAGGTGCGGGCTGGCAGACGCGGATGAATGCGGTCCTGCGCGCGTATCGCGACGCGACGATCTAGGCGTCGCCGGAGGTTCCCTCGTCAGATGTCATAGCCGTCCGCGAAGATCACGTCGCCGCGCTCGTACACGCCGAGATCCACCGCGCCGTTCCAGATGCGCAGATTGCCTTCGAGGTCGTACATGGTGAGCCCGCCGGGCGGTGCCAGCGCGCCGATGCCGAGCAGCGGCGAGTCCGACCGCAGGTGGAAATCGCCGCTGCCGGCGAAACCGGGATCGACGCTGACGTTGCCGCTGCTGCCGGTGCCGAAGGCGACGTCGATGCGCTCGTAGTCGTTGGCGGTCAGCAGCACGGCGCCGTTGATGAAGTCGAGATCCGGCACGCCTCCGTTGTCCCAGAGGATGTTGTTGCTGGCATCCATCGGCACGCTGCCGGCGGCACCGAGGTAGACCATGCCGCTGGTGCTGGGATTGCTTGCAACGTTGCCCGTCACGGTGTTGTTCGTGAAATGGATCGCCACGGTCGTCTGGGAGCCGATGTAGACCGCCGCGCTCGGCGAGGTGATGCCGGTGATGAGATTGTCCTGCAGCGTGACCGTGCCGGCGACGGAGAAGATCACGCCGCCGACGCCGTAGTCGGACGTGCTGTCGCGGATGATGACGTTGGCGAGCAGCGCCTGGCTCGCGGCGCCGTTGCCGAACACCGCCATCGCGCCGCCGGACGAGCCGATGATCGCGCCGTTCGTGAGCGTCAGGAAGTGCATCTCGAAGTCGTTGCTCGTCGAGACGTTGAAGATCTGCGTCGTGTTGTCGCCGTCGAGCACGGTCATCTCGGCGTCGTGCGAGCGCGTCGCGCAGCCCGCCGCGAAGCCGCCGACGACGTTGATGCTGTTCGCCTCGCTGCTGTTGAACAGCAGGTGATTGCCGCCGACATGATAGGTGCCGCGCACGATCTGGATCGTGTCGTCGTCGCCGTTGGCCTGCGCCGTCTCGAGCGCGGTGCGCAGGTCTTGCACGGTATCGACGCAGAAGTCCGCCGCGAGCGCCGGCGTGGTCGCCACGCCGCCGAGGATTCCGGCGAACAGACAGGAACGGAGGGCCTTGCTCATCGCGCTTCTCCCCAAGCCGAGCAGGTGCTCGACAGGGTATACGCGAAGCGTGGGTGAAACCGGGCAGGGTTGGCGTTACGGCGGTGCGGCCGCGGCCAGCGCGCGGATCATCCGGCGGATCTCGGCGCCGTCGCTGCGCGTCTCGCCGTCCTGCATGTCGGCGAGCCGGTCGGGGCGGTGACGCATGCCGGAGGCGAGGCGGCGCTTCGCCGACGCATGAAACTCGGCGGCGCCCGTCGCAGCGCGGATCGCCGCGATGTTGCCGGCATCGATGCCGGCACCCGGCATCACGACGAGGCGCCCGGCGGCCTCGCGGATCAGCGCTCGGATCAACGGCGCACCTTCGGCCGCGGTCGCGCACTGGCCCGAGGTCAGGATCCGCTCGCAGCCGAGCGACACGATGTCTTCGAGCGCCTGCCGC
Source organism: Rhodanobacteraceae bacterium (assembly GCA_035263065.1). Classification (GTDB taxonomy): domain Bacteria; phylum Pseudomonadota; class Gammaproteobacteria; order Xanthomonadales; family Rhodanobacteraceae; genus Dokdonella_A. The sequence goes on along the minus strand of DATFRS010000276.1, from coordinate 5,169 downwards.
GGATCGCGCGCGACATCGAACGCCCGATGAAACGTCACGCCGAGCGCGCCGGCCGCGTCGATCAGCGCGCGACACGTCGCCAGCGCGACGTCGCCGTCCGCATCCAGCGCGCCGACGACGACGCCGTCGCAACCGAGCCGCACGCACGCCTCGATGTCGCGACGCATCGTCTCGAGCTCTATGTCGCCGTAGAGGAAATCACCGGCCCGCGGCCGGATCAGCACGTACAAGGGAATCGCCAGCCGCTCGCGCGCGAGCGCGATCGTCGCGTACGACGGCGTCAGGCCGCCTTCGCCGAGACTCGCGCAGAGCTCGATGCGACCGGCACCGGCCTCCCGCGCCGCGAGCGCGGACGCGACCGAGTTCGCCGCGACTTCGAGCAGCGGCGTCATGCGCTCAGTAGCTGCTGCGCGCGGGGATCAGCGCGTCCTGCTTCTTCGCGTCGCACACGGCGTACGAGAAGCCTTTCTGGATCGCCCAGGCGCCGACTTCGCCGTGCTTGTCGAGCGCGAGGAAGCCGACCTGCGTGTCCTTCTCGAGTCCGGGCTTGCGCTTCAGGATGCGCTCGACGGCCATGCGGCATGCATCCTCGGGCGAGCGGCCCTGGCGCATCAGCTCGACGACGAGAAAGCTGCCGACGTTGCGGATGACTTCCTCGCCGACGCCCGTCGACGTCGCGGCGCCGACGTCGTTGTCGACATAGAGGCCCGCGCCGACGATCGGGCTGTCGCCGACGCGGCCATGGAGCTTCCACGCCATGCCGCTCGTCGTGCACGCGCCGGACAGGTTGCCGTGCGTATCGAGCGCGAGCATGCCGATCGTGTCGTGGTTGCGCGCATCGCCGCGCTTGCCGGCGTCGTAGGTCTTCACTTCGCTGTTCGCCGCCGGCCTGTACTTCGCTGTCCCGAGCCACTCGTGCCAGGCCTTCTCCGATTCCGGCGTGAGCAGCTCTTCCTTCGGGAAACCCTGCTCCAGCGCGAATTGCAGCGCGCCGTCGCCGACGAGCAGCACGTGCGGCGTCTTCTCCATCACGCGTCGCGCGACCGAGATCGGATGCGCGATGTGCTCGATCGCCGCGACCGCGCCGCAGTTGCCGTGCTCGTCCATGATGCTCGCGTCGAGCGTCACGTGGCCGTCGCGATCGGGGTAACCCGCGCGGCCGACGCTGTGATTGCGCAGGTCCGCTTCGGGCACGCGCGCGCCGGCCTCGACGGCATCGAGCGCGCGGCCGTTCTTCGCCAGCACTTCCCACGCGGCCTGATTCGCGGCGACGCCGAAGTCCCACGTCGAAACGACGCGCGCGCCGATGGTCGTCGCGGCCCGCGCGGAGCCGGTGCGCCGCGCGGCCAGCAGCATCGACGAGGCCAGGATCGAGTCTTTCAGGAACCGTCGCCGGTCGGTCATGCGCTGTCCTCGCAAGTGTCAGGTTTCGGAAAGATACGACAGCAGGCGGTCGGCCAGCTCGCGCGGCCGCGACAGCGCGATCAGATGCCCGCCCGGCAGGCCTTCGGCGACGATGCCGAGCCGCTCTGCCGCGACGCGATGCTGGAACGACGGCGGAAAGAACCGGTCGTCCTCGCCGGCGATCGCGTGGATCGGAATCGCGGGCCATGACGCGAACCGGCACGGCTCCGCGAAGGCGATCTCGGCTTCGTTGCGCTGGAGGTTCTTGCCCTCGGCGAGAACGTCGGCAGGCACGTCGTGGAAGAAATACGTCTTCAGATTGACGGCCTCGCCGTAGCCGCCGCGCTCGGCGGCTTCGAGTCGCGCCGTCGTCGCGCCGGTGTTTTCCCACCACGCACCCGCCGTCTCGCCCGGCCGCGGAATCATCGCGTTGACGAAGACGAGGCGGGCGACGTGCATGCGCTCGCACGCGAGCGGCGCGGTGAAGCCGCCCAGCGACTGCGCGACGAGCACGACGTCGCGATGGCCGTGCGCGGCGTCGGCGACGAGCTTGGCATACGTCGCGAGACCGGCATTCTCGTCGTCCCCGGGCAGATCGACCGCGATGGCGCGATGGCCTGCGTCTTCTAGCAGCGCGACGACGCGATGCCAGTACCACGCGACGCCGCCCGCGCCCGGAATCAGGATGAAGGTCGCCACGATCGCTCCCGCAAGGGGTGAAGTGCGACGATTTACCGCGTTCTGCGCCGCGATGGCAACAGACGAGAGCGCCAGACGTGCCGCTGCGTCGCTTTCCGCGCGCCGTGCCACGCTATGATCGGCTGCAACAGCGCGCCGAAGCTCCCGTGCCGATGAACATTCGCTTCTCGATCCTTCCGGACACCTACGGCCTGGTTCGCCTGCCGCACGGAACCCCGGTCCCTGCGTGGGCCTTCGCCGCGCCGGGCTTTTCCTCCGTCACGTGCACCGACGCGGAAGTTTCGATCGCCTGTCCCGACGCCAGCGTGCCCGCGGACGCGCAAGCCGAACGAGGGTGGCGCGTCGTCAAGATGCACGGTCCGTTCGCGTTCGACCAGGTCGGCATCCTGTCGTCGTTCATCACGCCGCTGGCAGAGCGCGGCGTCGTCATCGTCGCGATCAGCACGTTCGACACCGACTACGTGCTCGTCAAGGCAACCCAACTCGACCAGGCGCTCGACGCGCTGCGCGCCGCCGGACATTCGCGCGTCTGAAGCGCGACGGTCAGTTCTCGATGCGGATCTGGATCGGGTAGTACGCGCCCGACAGCTCCGACGCATCCCACACGTACGTCTCGTCGCCGTAGCTCGGGTGACTTAGGAGGCCGGACGGCTCGGTCGCCTGCACAAAGAGCTCGTAGTCGCCGTTCGCGAATGCGGTGCTGTCGAAGCTGCGGATGTAGCGGCCTTGCGGCGCAGGCACGTCGCGCGCGGTCGCGAGCGTCAGCACGCGCTGGCTCGTCGATTCGTCGGCGCCGCTCGGGCGGATGAAGACGTCGATGCTCGCGATGCCGCCGGTGCCGCCGGCGCTCCAGATCTCGGTGCTCTGGACGGGGAACACCATCAGCTCGGGCGCCCAGTTCGCATAGCTGTGGTTGCCGACGACGAAGTTGAGCGGCACCTCGCCGCCGACCGCGATGCGCGCCGGCGGATCGGCCGTGAGCCGATGCGTGTCGTCCACCTGCGTGTCGCCGATCTGCTCGAAGCGGGCCGGCGGACCGAGCCGCGGCAGCTGGCTGTGCAGCGGAAATTCGTGGATCGCCGACGGCGGCGTGTAGGCCGGCGCGCTGCCGTCGGGGTACGTCACCTCGACATGCACGTCGAGAATGCCGGTGTTCTCGACGAAGAACTGGAACGCGTTGTCGCCGACCGCGAGCGGCGAGGGCCCCGCATGCGGAATCGTGCCGAGCGGCACGCGCACCGTGTACGGAATGCCCCAGACGAGCAGGTCCGGATTCAGCGGCACGCTGTTGTTCGTGCGCTCCGGCAGCAGGAATTCGGCGCCGCCGTTCAGCGTGACATGATCGCCCGGCGCGAGCGCGAAGCTCGAGTAGTCGCCCATCTGGTACGTCAGCACGAGCGTCGCGTCGGCGCTCGCGCCTTCCTGCGTTGGCTTGAGATCGTCGGGGATGTTGATCGTGAACGTCGGGAATTCGCCGTTGCCGCGACTCGCTTTCTGGTAGTCGGTGCCGGCGATGCGCGTCACGTAGTTGTGCACTTCGCGCGGCGCGACGTTCGGGCCGTCGAAGCCGAAGTTGTCCCAGTGGACGAAGTAGTACGGCACGGCATCCTTCGGCGTGTTGTAGCCGAACACGATCCAGAGCGGATCGTAGTCGCCGGCCGCGAACGTTGCGGGCGCGAAGCTTGCGTCGATCACGCTGCGTCCGTCGATCAGCACCTCGATGCCGTCGGTGCCGACGCGCGCCTCGAAGTGGCGCCGCACGTTCGAGACGACCTGGCGTCCGGCCGCTTCCATGTCGACCGACGCGACCTGGTGCGACGCGCCGTCCATGCCGACGAGGTTCACGCTGAAGGTCTGGAACTGCGAGCGCAGGCGCAGCATGCCGGCCGGGAGGCCCGTCGCGCCTTCGTCGTCGAAGAAATCGGTGTGTCCCGTGAGATCCGTGAACACGGGATTGAGATCGAGATACCACACGGAGCGCGAGCTCAAGGGCCCGTCGAGATCGAACACGATGCGCCGGCGCACGCCGTCCTCGATGTGCACGGGTTTGCGGAAGCGCTGCGAGGTCTGCGAGCGGTCGCCGGTGTTGTCGACGCGCGTGCCGTTGAGGCTGTGCGCGTGGAACTGGTCGTTGACGAAGAAGAGGTTGAAGCGCGCGTCGGTCGACGTGACCGTCGCGTTGTTCCAGAGCTTCTCGTCCGCGGGGCCGAGCGGCAGGTTGAAGTCGTCGAAGTAGGTCATCGACGCACGCAATGCGTCGACGCGCGTCGAATCGCCGCCGTCGAACGAGAGCTCCGCCGGGAGGCTCGTGATCTCGCCGAGCGCATCGATGCGCTGCACGCGCACGTGATACGGCGTCGCGTTGAGGAGCGGCTGGATCTGCACGCGACGGTTGCCGGTGACGAGCCACGACACGCTCGTCGCAGCGTCGACCGACGGATCGCTCTTCGCGAGACAGCCGAGACTGCCGTCGTGCGCCGGACTCGGCCGCCCGAGCGCGAGTTTCTCGGGCGACGTGCCTTCGGGCCACCACGTGACGAGGAAGCCCGCGTCGTCGTGACCGCTGCCGTCCATCGTCCACCACTGGCCCCAGGCGTTTTCGGCGTCGTAATCCATCGAGAGCGTCGCGACGCGGTCGTCGCGTTCGATCTGGACCACGGGCGCGGCGGCGAGGGGCTCGAATCCGTCGCGGAACACGACTTCGGCGCGCGCCGGCGCGGCGAGGAGGACTGCGACGAGGACCGCGGCGGCAAGCGCCGCGCGGCAGAGACGGACAGGATGCGCGTTCATCTGCGGGCTCCGTCAGCTTAGTCTACAGAGTGTCCGCCAGCTCACCGAGTAGAACCGGATAGTGCGTCACAAGCGAGCAAAGAGCGCGTCGCCCGTGACTTCAATAGGATCAATGCAAGCTCGATATCTAAGAGCGGATTACGCGGAAGCTGGGGTCTAGCTAGGGAGGGACATGATTTTGGATTCCGGGAACTCCTCTTGAAGGAGTTCGACGGATCTCTCGGACAAGCCTTTTCCCACGAAGACGCACTTGTCCTCCACAAGTCGCGAAATTGT
>DATFRS010000275.1:0-3498 GCA_035263065.1 Rhodanobacteraceae bacterium | reverse complement strand
CTCGGACGTCGACGTGCGCTTGGTGAACATCGGGTGGTTGAAGTCGATCGAGAAGCCCACCTTGAACCCGTCGAACGGTTCGAAGCGTGCCCATTTGTCGCCGTCACGTACCGTGACCGACTTCTTGATCCGGATAAAACGCTTGGCCTTGGACTGCTCTTCGATGCCGGCCGACTGCAGGAGGAACACGAACGGACCCGCGCTGCCGTCCATGATCGGCACTTCCGGCGCGGACAGGTCCACGTAGGCGTTGTCGATGCCGAGCCCGGCCATCGCCGAGAGCAGGTGTTCGATCGTCGCGATGCGGACGTCGCCCTTGACCAGGGTCGTCGAGAGGCGCGTGTCGCCGACGTTTTCGCAACAGGAACGGATTTCCACCGGACGAGGCAGGTCGACGCGGCGGAACACGATGCCCGTGTCCACTGCCGCGGGCCGCAAGGTCATGTAGACCTTTTCACCCGTGTGGAGACCCACGCCCGTCGCCCGAATGACGTTCTTGAGCGTGCGTTGTCTGATCATTTTTATGGTGTAACCCCTGGGGCAGGAGCTGACAAAACGCGAGGGATGCTAACACAGCGATTCCATCGAGAAAAGTTAAGCGACGTTTGTAACTGACACATTTGTTGCGCAGAAACAACAAAATTGACGTGAAAATCGCCACTTCGCTTAACGCAAACTTGATTTCTCGTTGGCGGATCGTACACGCCCCATCGGGCGGAAAAACAGGCGCCGCAGAGGCTACGCGCAGCACCTTTCGGGGCCATTCCGAAGCCGCTGGAGCGGCGCGTCGATGCGGGGAAGATCGGCAGTGAGGCAGGCACCGGAGCGCGGCCCTGCCCGTCGCGCGAAGCGCGGGAGCGGTCGTGCTGCCTTCGTCGGTCCTGCATGGCGCCTTCGTTGCTCGATGCATCCCGCCGAAGCCGCGGGATGCGGAAGCCCGCCCACCGCGACGCCACGCGGTGAGCGGTCCGGCCGCACACGAAAGCCGTGTGCGGAGCGGTGGGGCGACGTCGCGGCCTCTCGCCGTGCCGGCGCCCGCCGGGATGGGTTATGCCTGCGTCGCGATCAGTCGGCCTGCCGGCGCAGGAACGCCGGGATGTCGAGGTAATCGCTCGGCGTTTCCGCCGCCCGCGCTTCGGGCGCCGCGGCGCGCGCCGGCGCGCGCTCGGGCACGTCGACATAGTCGACGCTGCCGGTCGTCGCGTTGCGGATCACGCGCATCGGCGGCCGCGGCGCGGCCATCGGCTCGCGATCGCGCTCGCGGATCGGCTGCCGCGCGACCGCGCGGTTGAGGCCGGTCGCGACCACGGTCACGCGCACTTCGTCCTGGAGCTCGGGATCGAGCGCCGTGCCGACGACGACCGTCGCATCCTCGCTGGCGAACTCGTGGATGACCTGGCCGATGTCGTCGAACTCGCGCATCGTGAGGTTCGGGCCCGCGCTGACGTTGACGAGGATGCCGCACGCGCCGGCGAGGTTGACGTCCTCGAGCAGCGGGTTGTTGATCGCGGCCTCGGCCGCCGCCACTGCACGATCGTCGCCGCGCGCCGTGCCGGTGCCCATCATCGCCATGCCCATCTCGCTCATGACGGTGCGCACGTCGGCGAAGTCGACGTTGATGAGGCCGGGACGCGTGATCAGGTCGGCGATGCCCTGCACCGCGCCGAGCAGCACGTCGTTGGCCTGCTTGAACGCCGAGAGCAAGGTCACGTCGCGGCCGAGCACGGTGAGGAGCTTCTCGTTCGGCACGGTGATCAGCGAGTCGACGTACTGGCCGAGATCCTCGATGCCCTTCAGCGCCACCTGCATGCGCCGGCGGCCCTCGAACGGGAACGGCTTGGTCACGACGGCGACCGTCAGGATGCCCATCTCCTTGGCGAGCTGCGCGACGACGGGCGCCGCGCCCGTGCCGGTACCGCCGCCCATGCCGCAGGTGATGAACGCCATGTCGGCGCCGGTGAGGAGCTCGACGATGCGCTCGCGATCCTCGAGCGCGGCCTGCCGGCCGACCTCGGGATTGGCGCCCGCGCCGAGGCCCTTGGTCACGTTCGCGCCGAGCTGCAGCGTGAACTTCGCGCCCGAGTTCTTGAGCGCCTGCGCATCGGTGTTCGCGCAGACGAAATCGACGCCTTCCACGTTCGCGTGGACCATGTGGCTGACCGCGTTGCCGCCGCCGCCGCCGACGCCGATGACCTTGATGACCGCATTCGGTGCCATCTTCTCTACGAGTTCGAACATTTCCCATCCTCCGCAATTGGCTACTGCTGGTTTTGTCGTTCCCGAAGCCGTGACCGTCCCGGTCCGGTTTCGTCCGCGAAGCTGGCGTGCTTCGCTTGCGACCGTTTCGGTCGCCCGCGACGCGCTCCATGCGTCGCGGTTGTCGGTCGCAGTGAGGAAGCGAGCGCGCCTTCTTCGAAGGCGCTGGTGAGGTCGCGAGCCTTCGGCTCGCTCGTGAGGAAGCCCGATCCGCTTCCTCACTTCCTCACGAGGCCGCGCCAGCGGCCGTCCTCACGAGCGCGCTCCGCGCGCGCCCTCACTGCTTCTCAAAACTCGCCCTTGAACCAGGTCGTGACCCGGCCCCAGAGCCCGCTCACCGCCGACACGCCGCCGGCCGGCGCGCTGCGCGCGCCCTCGCGACGACTGCCGTAGATCAAGAGGCCGACGCCGGTCGCATGGATCGGATTGGCGACGACGTCGGACAAACCGGTCACGTGCTGCGGCGTGCCGAGCCGCACCGGCATGTGGAAGAGTTCCTCGGCGAGATCGAGCGCGCCTTCCATGCGCGCCGCGCCGCCGGTCAGGACGATGCCGGCGCGCACGAGCTCTTCGCGTCCGCTCCGGCGCAGGTCCGCCTGTACCATCTCGAAGATTTCCTCGTAGCGCGGCTGCACGGCCTCGGCGAGGTTCTGACGCGCGAGCCGCCGCGGCGGCCGGTCGCCGACGCTCGGCACCTGGATCGTCTCTTCCGCATGCGCGAGCTGCGCGAGCGCGCACGCGTATCGCACTTTCAGCTCCTCGGCGTGCGCGGTCGGCGTGCGCATCAGGTGAGCGATGTCGCTCGTGACCTGATCGCCGCCGATCGCGAGCGACGTCGTGTGGCGCAGCGCGCCCTGCGTGTAGATCGCGATGTCGGTCGTGCCGGCGCCGATGTCGACGAGGCAGACGCCGAGCTCGCGCTCGTCGTCGGTCAGCACGGCGCGCGCCGACGCGACCGCGGCCGGCAGCAATTCGTCGACCGCGAGCCCGCAGCGGTTGATGCACTTCGTGATGTTCTGGATCGCGCTCGCGGCGCCGGTCACGAGGTGCACGTTCGCCTCGAGGCGCACGCCCGACATGCCGACCGGATGGCGGATGCCTTCCTGCCCGTCGATCATGTATTCCTGCGGCTCGGTGTAGAGCACGCTGCGGTCGGCCGGAATCGCGACCGCCTTGGCCGAGTTCAGCACCTGGTCGAGATCGCCGACGCTGACTTCCTTGTCGCGGATCGGCGCGGTGCCG
>DATFRS010000274.1:0-6749 GCA_035263065.1 Rhodanobacteraceae bacterium | reverse complement strand
ACAATGAAGGCGAAGGGCCAGAAGGAACCAAGTAAGCGCCAGCTCGACGCTGCCGAGATTGCAAAGCACCTCGACCGAATCCGGCGCCGTCGCGAGCGCAGCGACGAGCGCTTCGCGCGCCTCGGCGATCCTGCCGAGCTTCAGCAGCGCGATCGCACGCAGGCGCTGTCCCTCGATGTTCGCGGGCGCATCGCGTAGCAGCACCGCCGCGGCCACCTCGGCCTCGCTCGCGCGCCCGGCGCCCAGGAGGTTGGCGATCGCGAGGAGTGCGGCTTCTCTGTCGGCACGGTTCGATGACATCGCACAACGCTAGCCGAGGGCGCGCCGCTTCGCCAGAGCGGACGGCGTTTCCACTTTTACATTCGCGAAGCAGGCGCTAAGCTCGGCACATCGGGAAGGGAGGGATGCCATGAACGCACCGCTAGCCGTCTTTCTCCTCGCCGCGCTGTCGCCGTTCGCAGCGCTCGCGGCCGATCATGTTCCGCCGATGGCGACGATGACGATCAGCGTCTCGCCCTATCCGCCGCCGCGCGAGCTTTTCCCGGACGAGGACCCGACGCCGCACTACGGCACTCGCTGGGCCGTCTCGCTCGACGCGGAGGGTCGTGTCGCGAAGCTCGAAGCCGTCGACAAGACGCCCGAGGCGATCCGCGTACCGCTCGATGCCGCGATAAGGAAATGGCAGTTCATGCCCGGCACCGTCAACGGGCAGCCGGTGCCGACGGACACCATGCTGACGCTCGACGTCACGCTCGTGCCGGCCGGTGAGGACAAGTACGCGCTCCGCGTCGACGACGCGCGCACCGGCGGCGCCGTCAAGAGCAAGGACATGCACGGTGACTATCCGAAATATCCGTCGAACGCGGTCAGGCATCATCGGCAGGGCCTCGTCGTGCTGAGGGTCGACTACGATGCGAAAGGCCACGTGCTCGCAGCAAAACGCCAGGCGGACGCACCGGCTGTTGCCGATGACCTCGAAGTCGCCGCAGCGCGCGCGGTCAAGTCGTGGTGGTTCACGCCCGAAGTCGTCGGCGGGCATGCGCTGGCCGGCAGCGCGATCGTGCCGATCTGCTTCGAGCTCGTCGGCATGGGCAAGGAGATCGAGCGCGCGAACTGCAACTGGGCTCCGCAAGGCGTGAAGAGCTTGCAGGAAGGCGGCGTGGTCGCGATCGAGCCCGCGGCGCGGCTGAAAACCGACATCGTCGGCCATACGCTGTAACCCGCGAGCGTACCTTCAGGCCGCCGTGACGCGCTGCAGCTGGTCGGCCTGATCCTCGCGCGTCAGCGCATCGATCAGCTCGTCGAGATCGCCGTCGAGGATGTCCGGCAGGCGATACAGCGTCAGGTTGATGCGGTGGTCGGTGACGCGACCCTGCGGAAAGTTGTACGTGCGGATGCGCTGGCTGCGGTCGCCGGAGCCGACCTGCAATTTGCGCGACGCGGCTTCGGCCTGCTGCTGCTTCTCGCGCTCGCGCTCGAGGAGCTCGGCCTTGAGCCGCTTCAGCGCCTTGTCGCGGTTCGCGTGCTGCGAGCGCTCGTTCTGGCACTCGACGACGATGCCGGTCGGCAGGTGCGTGATGCGGATCGCCGAGTCGGTCTTGTTGACGTGCTGGCCGCCGGCGCCGGACGCGCGGAACGTGTCGACCTTGAGGTCGGACGGATTGATGTCGACGTCGTCGATCGCGTCGACCTCGGGCAGGATCGCGACGGTCGCCGCCGACGTGTGGATGCGGCCCTGCGCCTCGGTCTCCGGCACGCGCTGCACGCGGTGCGTGCCGGATTCGAACTTGAGCCGCGAGAACGCGCCTTTGCCCTCGATGCGCGCGATGATTTCCTTGTAGCCGCCGTGCTCGCCGTCGCTGGTCGAGAGGATTTCGACGCGCCAGCCGCGCCGCTCGGCGTAGCGCGCGTACATGCGGAACAGGTCGCCCGCGAAGATCGCCGCCTCGTCGCCGCCGGTGCCGGCGCGAAGCTCGAGAAAGAGGTTCGCGTCGTCGCGCTCGTCCTTCGGGATCAGCAGCACGTTGAGCTCGGCCTCGAGCGACTCGCGCTCGGCTTCGAGCGAGGCGATCTCGTCGGCCGCGAGCGCCTTGAGCTCAGGATCCTCGAGCATCGCGCGCGCCGATTCGAGCGCGCTCGCGTTCTCTTCGTAGGCGCGCAGCGCGGCCGTCAGCGGCGCGAGCTGCGAATGCTCGCGCGAAACGTCGCGCAGGCGCCTGGGATCGCCGAGCACCTCGGCGCTCGCGAGGAGGTGCTCGAGCTCCTGGTGGCGCTCGGCGAGCTGGTCGAGTTTGCGGCGGATCGTGGGTTGCATGGGGCGATTATCGCGAATTCACCGTCATCCCCGCGAAAGCGGGGACCTAGCGCTTGGCTTCGCCGAAAGGCGCTAGGTTCCCGCTTTCGCGGGAACGACGACTTATGACTCGCGCTCGCCGGGCAGCGCCGGCTCGTTTTCGAACAGGCGCGACGCCGCGCGCAGCAGGTCCGCATCGCCGCGCAACGCCGCCGCGCGCAGGTTCGCGCTCGGTGCATGCAGGAGCTTGTTGGTCAGCGTATTGGCGAGAAACGCCAGCACTTCGTCCGCCGGCCGTCCGCGCGCGAGCATCGCCTGCGCCTTCGCGAGCACCTCGTCGCGATTCGCCTCGGCCTGGCGCCGCAGGTCGCTGACCGGATTGTGCAGGTCGAGCGCCCGCCACCAGCCCATGAAGTGCTCGACCGAGAGCTCGATCATCGCCTCGGCGTCGCGCGCGGCTTCGCGGCGGCCGCGCAGGTTCTCGTCGATGACTTCACGCAAGTCGTCGATCGTGTAGAGGAACGCGTCCTCGATGTCGGCGACCGCGGGGTCGATGTCGCGCGGCACGGCGATGTCGACGAGGAACATCGGCTTGTGCCGGCGCGTCGCGATCGCGGCGGCGACCGTGTCGCGGTCGAGGATCGGCTCGCGGCTCGCGGTCGAGGAGATGACGACGTCGGCCTCGGCGAGGTGCTTGCCCAGGTCCGTCAGCGTGATCGCGTAGCCGCCGAAGCGGCTCGCGAGCGTCTGCGCGTTCTCGAGCGTGCGGTTCGCGACGATGAGCCGCCTGACGCGCGCTTCGGTGAGGTGGCGCGCGGCGAGCTCGATCGTCTCGCCGGCGCCGATCAGCAGCACGGACGCCTGGCCGAGATCGGCGAACACGCGCTCGGCGAGGCGCACCGCCGTGAACGCGACCGACACCGGATTCGCGCCGATGCGCGTGTCCGAGCGCACGCGCTTGGCGACGGCGAACGTGTTCTGGAACAGCCGCTCGAGCGGCGCGCGCAGCGTGTGCGCGTCGCGCGCGAGCGAATAGGCGTCCTTGACCTGGCCGAGGATCTGCGGCTCGCCGAGCACCATCGATTCGAGCCCGGTCGCGACGCGGAAGAGATGGCGCACCGCGTCGGCGTCGCTGTGCAGATACAGGAACTCGCCGAGTCGCTCGCGGGTCAGCTGATGATGCTGCTGCAGCCAGGCGGCCGGCGCGGACTCGCTGCCGCCGTCGACGTTGCAGTAGAGCTCGGTGCGGTTGCAGGTCGACAGGATCGCCGCTTCGCGCACGCCGGGTTGCGCGGTCAACGCCGCCAGCGCCGTGGCGGTGTCCTCGGGCGCGAACGCGACCTTCTCGCGGAACTCGAGCGGCGCGGTCTGGTGGTTGAGGCCGACGGCGATCAGCGCCATGTCGTCACGAGCCCGGCCGCAAGCGCCGGACGGTGCGGCCGGACGGGCAAACGGGAACTGGATGAAGGACGGTCATCGAGGCAATCGGCTAAGCTAGTCGCGGCGCGCGAGCGAGATCGTCCGGCGCGCGGCCCGCGTCGGGCCCATGCGCTGACTCCTGCCGCGGTCGCCGCGAATTCTGCGGGCGCATACGTGCAATATCAAGCAAGCGCAATCTCAAGCAAGACAAGGCGTTGCATGCATTTCCAGGCGGCATTTCGGGCTTCCCACCGCGTCATCGGCCGGGGCGCGCCGGCGCTGCTGCTGGCCCTGCTCGTCGCGGGCTGCGCCACGCCGCCGCCGCCGCGACACTTCGCCGCGGACCCGGCCGCCGCGACCGCCCAGCCGGTGCCGGCCGATTCGGACCTCATGGCGAAGCTCCTGACGGCGCAGTTCGCGCTGCAGAGCAACGACATCGCCGGCGGCGCCGCGGGCTTCGCCGCCGCTGCCAAGCTCTCGAACGATCCCGAGGTCGCCGAGGAGGCGACGCGGCTCGCGCTGACGATCAAGGACTGGCCGCTTGCGAAGGCGTCGCTCGAACGGTGGCAGGCACTCGCGCCGAAGGATCCGGGCGTGCTGCAGGCGCGCGCGTGGATCGCGCTCGGCGAGGGGCGGCCGGACGCGGCGTTCGCCGATCTCGACGCGCTCGCCTCGCGCGGCGACGAGCAGGGCTGGCGGCTGATCGCGCAGACCTTGCTCGGCAGCGACGACAAGGCCGCAGCGGCGAAGATCCTCGAACGCATCGCGACGCCGGCGCATCTCGCCAACAGCGAGTCGAGCTGGGTCGCGGTGAGCCAGCTTGCGTTCAAGCTCGGCGACAAGGCGGGCGCACAGCGCGTCGCCGACGGCGCCGTTCAGCGCTTCCACGGCGGCGAGGCGTATGCGTGGAGCGCACGCCTCGCGCTCGATCGCGGCGACAAGGCCGCCGCGAAATCGCTGTACGCCGAAGCGCTCAAGCACGATCCGAAGAGCGTGCGCCTGCGCGGCGGCTACGCGGCGCTGCTCGCGGACGCCGGCGACAACGCCGGCGCCGCGCGTGCGCTCGCGCAGGGTCCGCAGGACGACACGACGTACGCCGCGCGCGCGGCCTATGCGGCGCGCGCCGAGGACAAGGGCGCGCTGCTCTCGCTCTACCGCGAGCTCGACACCGACAGGAACGCGCGCACCGGCAGCCGCCTGTTCCTGCTCGGCCAGGTCGCCGAGCTCATCGACAAGCGCGAGGACGCGCTCAACTGGTACCGCGAGATCGGCGAGGACGACGAGCACTGGTTCGACGCGCAGACGCGCACGGCGATCGTGCTCGACCAGCTCGGCCGCACCGACCAGGCGCTCGAGTTCCTGCGCCAGCTGCAGGCGCAGACCGGCGAGGATTCCTCGCAGCTCGGCAACGTCTATCTCCTCGAAGCCGATCTCCTGACGCGCAAGGGCCGACCGGCCGACGCGCGCGCGGTGTACGAGCGCGGCCTCGAAACGCTGCCGGACGATCCGCGGCTGCTCTATGCGCGCGCGTTGCTGTCGGCCGAGCAGGACGACGTGTCGGGCGCGGAGCGCGATCTCCGCCGCGTGATCGCGCTGAAGCCCGACGATGCCGAGGCGCTGAATGCACTCGGCTACACGCTGGCCGATCGCACGGACCGGCGCGACGAAGCGCTGGAACTGATCCAGCGCGCGATCAGGCTCAAGCCCGACGAGCCCGCGATCATCGACAGCCTCGGCTGGATCCGCTATCGCATGGGCGATCTCGACGCGTCGCTGAAGGAGCTGCGGCGCGCATACGAGAAGCAGGCCGATCCGGAAATCGCCGCGCATCTCGGCGAAGTGCTCTGGGTCCGCGGCGATCGCGACGAGGCGCGGCGCGTCTGGGAGCAGGGCCGCAAGAAGGACGCCAAGAACAAGGCGCTGCTCGAAACGATCCGGCGGCTGACGACGTGAGCGTCCTCGCGCGGTCGCGAGCGCGCACGTTCGCCGCCTGCGCGCTCGCGCTGCTGCTCGCCGCCTGTGCGGCGCCGCGCGTGAAGCCCGATGCCGGCCTCCTCGCGCGCCAGAGCGAGCGCGAGCGCACGCTGGCGGCGCAGCCGAGCTGGCAGCTCGCGGGACGCCTCGGCGTCGCCAACGCGAAGGATGCGGGCTCGGGCTCGCTCGAATGGCGGCAGGACGGCGATGCGTTCCGCTTCAGCGTGCACGCGCCGGTCACCGGCAAGACCTGGGTGCTGAGCGGCGATGCGCATCGCGTCGTGCTCGAGGGGTTGCGCGCGCAGCCGGTCGAAGGCGACGACGCGGCAGCGCTGCTCGAGCGCGAGCTCGGCTGGCACGTGCCGGTCGCCGAGCTCTCCGACTGGGTGCGCGGCGCGCGCTCGAAAGGCGAGGCGCGCATCGAGTTCAACGGCGAAGGGCTGCCGGCCGTGATCGAGCAGGACGGCTGGAAGATCGAATATCCCGACTACGACACGACGCGCCAGCCGCCGCTGCCGCGCAAGATCTTCGCGAGCCGCGGCGACTCCCGCGTGCGGCTTTCCGTGAGTCAATGGCACTAGCGGCGGACGATCTCGCGGCGCGCATGCGCTCGAGCTGGGAGCGCAACGCCGCGGCGTGGACCGATGCCGTGCGCGAGCGGCGCATCGCAAGCCGGCGCGCCGGCACCGACGCGGCGATCGTCGCCGCGGTGCTGCGATCGCAACCCGAAAGCGTGCTCGACGTCGGCTGCGGCGAAGGCTGGCTCGCGCGCGAGCTCTCGGCGCGCGGCTGTCGCGTCAGCGGCATCGACGCGAGCGAGGCGCTGATCGTCTCGGCGCGCAATCTCGGCGGCGGCACGTTCGTGGCGATGACCTACGCCGGCATCGCGGCACGCGCGGATGCGCTCGGCGCGCCGTTCGATGTCGTCGTCTGCAATTTCTCGCTGCTCGAAGAGGATCTCTCGGCGGAGCTGCGCGCGTTGCGCAGCGTGCTCGCGGCCGACGGCCTGCTGCTGATCCAGACCGTGCATCCGTGGACGGCGAACCGCGACGCGCAGTACGTC
>DATFRS010000273.1:0-29729 GCA_035263065.1 Rhodanobacteraceae bacterium | reverse complement strand
GCACGTGGTAGTTCATGCCGCCGACCTTGTAGCCCTTGTGCAGCTGGTTGACGAGGTCGGGGTCGCCGCCGATCGCGGCAAACGTAGGCATCCAGTCGTGGTGGGCGACAATCTCGTTGGACACTGTCCCGGCCTTTATGTGGCCGGGCCAGCGCACGATCGCCGGCACGCGGTACGCGCCTTCCCAGTTCGTGTTCTTCTCGCTGCGGAACGGCGTCATGCCGCCGTCGGGCCAGGTGTTCATGTGCGGCCCGTTGTCGGTCGAATAGAAGACGAACGTGTTGCCGGAGAGGCCCATGTCGTCGAGCGCCTTCAGCACCGTGCCGAAGTTCTTGTCGTGGTCGATCATCGAGTCGTGATACGGGCTTTGCCAGCGACCCGATTGGCCGAGGCTTTCCGGCTTCGTGTGCGTGCGCAGGTGCATGTGCGTCGTGTTGATCCAGACGAAGAACGGCTTCCCGGCCTGGTGCTGGCGCTTGATGAAGTCGACCGCGCGATCGGTGATGTCGTCGTCGATCGTCTCCATGCGCTTCTTGGTCAGCGGGCCCGTGTCCTTGCAGACCTGCTTGCCGACGCGGCCGAAGCGCGGATCGTCGGTTGCGTCGTCCTTGTCGGACGCCTTGCAGTCGAGCACGCCGCGCGGTCCGAACTTGGTGCGGAACGCGGGATCCTTCGGATAGTCCGGAAGCTCGGGCTCTTCCTCGGCGTTGAGGTGATAGAGGTTGCCGTAGAACTCGTCGAATCCGTGCACGGTCGGCAGGAACTCGTTGCGGTCGCCGAGATGATTCTTGCCGAACTGGCCCGTCGCGTAGCCGAGCGGCTTCATCATCTCCGCGATCGTCGGATCCTCCTTGCGAAGGCCGAGCGTCGCGCCTGGCAATCCGACCTTGGTCAGGCCGGTGCGCAGGCCCGACTGTCCCGTGATGAACGACGCACGTCCGGCCGTGCAGCTCTGCTCGGCGTAATAGTCCGTGAACATCATGCCTTCGCGCGCGAGCCGGTCGATGTTCGGCGTGTGATAGCCCATCACGCCGAACGAGTAGGCGCTGATGTTCGACTGGCCGATGTCGTCGCCCCAGAACACGACGATGTTGGTCTTCTCGCCTGCACTCGCGGGCGCCTGCTGCGCGTGCGCGATGCCCGCGCACGCGAGGCCGAGTGCAGCGAGCAACAGTCCGATGCGTTGCTTCATCGCAGTTCTCCTTTTATTGCTCGAACGCAAACACCTTCTTCCAGTCCGACTTCATGCTGACCACGATCCAGCCCTTCGCCTTCGCCTCGTCCCACGCCTTGTCCAGCTTCCCGACTTCGGACGCGCGGTCGTAATCGAACTCGCGCGCCGCGTCGTCGTGATGCACGATCAGCACGAGGTTGCGGTGCTCGCCGGCCGCGGCGACTTCGAGCATCTCCTTGTCGCCGTCGGAGTTGCCGAACGCCGCGATCGGCCGCACGCCGATCTGCCGGTAGATGCCGACCGGCTTGCCGGGGCCATCGTCGATGAAGGCGAAGGCGGGACCGCGCGTCAGCACGGGCTTGCCGTCGCGCGTGTCGAACTTCACGTCCTGCTGGCTGCCGACGATCTGCCACGGCGGAATGCCGTACGCCGCTTCGGCCCACGGCCGCATGAACTCGACCGAGCCGCCCGATACGATGAACGTCTTGAATCCATTGGCGCGCAGATACGCGAGCAGCTCCTGCATCGGCGCGTACACGAGATCGGTGTACGGCCGCTTGAGCTTGGGATGCTGCGCGGTCTTGAGCCAGTCGCGGATCGCCTTGTCGTAGTCGGCGACGGTCATGCCGCTGTTCGCGACGCCGAGCAGCTCGAGCAAGGGCTTCTGGCCCATCGCCGCGAGCGCCTTGCGATCGTGCGCGGCAAGCGCCTTGAACGCCGCGTTGTCGTTCCATTCGGGGTGTTTGGGCGCTGCAGCGCGCAGCATGTCGAGCATGAAGGCGAACTGCACGTAGAGCGGCTGCTCGACCCACAGCGTGCCGTCGTTGTCGAACGTCGCGATGCGCTCGGGCTCGGGCACGAAATCCTTGCCGCCCTGCTGCGTCACCGCCTCGACGAACGCGACGATGCGCTGCTTCGCCGCACCGTCGTTCCACGAGGGCAGCGGATCGCTCGCGATCGCGCACGTGCTCGCGAATGCGAAGAGCCACCCGAGGATTGCAGTCCGCATCTTCATCGGCGGCTCCGTTGCCAGTCCGCTTCGGACATCACGAGCCGGAAACCGATGTGCGACATCGGGTTGTACGGATCGTTGCCGCGGCGTGCGCTGGGGCGATACGAAAGACAATAGTCGACGTTGCACAGGAACGAGCCGCCGCGGATCACGCGCTTGGGCGCGTTCTCCGGCGCGCTGCGGTCCGCGGGATCCCAGCTGTCGTCGGGTCCGCGCGGATCGTCGACGATGCCGTTCGACGCGACGAGCGTGAACGCGTCGGCGCGATACCAGTCGCCGACCCACTGCCACGCATTGCCGGTCATGTCGACGAGGCCGTAGGCGTTCGCCGGAAACGTGCCGGCGCGCGAGGTGCCCATGGCGCCGCCGGCTTTCGCGCTGACGACCGGGAACGGCCGCTCGTTCGTGTCCCAGAAATTCAGCATCTTCTCGCCGCGCGGCGCGAACTCGTCGCCCCACGCGTACGTCGCCTGTTCGAGACCGCCGCGCGCGGCGAACTCCCACTCGGCCTCCGTCGGCAGGCGCTTGCCGGCCCAGCGCGCGTACGCGAGCACGTCGTCGTACGAGACCTGCACGACCGGATGATCGTCCTTGCCGTCGATGCTGCTGCCGGGACCTCCAGGATGCTTCCAGTCGGCGCCGGGAACGAAGCGCCACCACTGCGAATAGTCGTCGAGCGAAACCGGCCGCTCGGTGCCGACGAACACCATCGCGCCGGGGACGAGCGCGGCGTCGGCCGGCTGCGGCGCGCCGGCGGGGAGCTGCACCTTCAGCGTTTCCCAATCCGGTTTCCGCTCGGCCGTGGTGACGTAGCCGGTCGCTTCGACGAACGCGCGGAACTCGGCGTTCGTGACGTGGTGCCGATCCATCCAGAACGCGCCGACGTGCACGCGATGCGCGGGTCGTTCGTTCGCCTGCGCGAGCTTGTGGTCGCTGCCCATCAGGAAATCGCCGCCCGGCACGAGCACCATGCCGGCGGGGCCGCTGACGCCGTCGCCGGCGACGATCGCCGGCGCGGTCTGGTGCGCGCCGCGAAAGACGACGCCGAGCGCGGTACCGCAAGCGAGCGCTACGGCAGCGACGACTGCTGCGCGCAGCCACGGTGGCGATGCAGCCGGACGGCGGCTCTGCGTGGCGGCGACGCGCGACTTCCTGCCCATGGACCGTCGATCTCCGACGGATGCAATGCCGGCATGGTAGGTTCCGCGTCGGCGCGCAACGACGGTAGGACTACGTCCGGCTACTCAGTAGATTTACCGAGCAGTGCTCCGCCGCGCGTCGCGCGCGCGATCGCGCGCCACATTTTACAAAAACGAACGTCGCGGTGGCTGCGGAAAACGCGTTGCCCGCGTCTGGATTGTCGGCATCGGCGCGCACATACTGCGCGGAGCGTTCGTCACGTGGAGGGACCATGCCCGACGCGATGTCCGAAGCCCGGACCGGGCCTGCGCCGACGCGCGCGGGCATGGTCTTCATTCCGGGCGAGACGTTCCGCATGGGCGCGGAGAATTTCTATCCGGAAGAGCGGCCCGTGCATCGCGTGCGCGTCGACGGCTTCTGGATCGATCGCACGCCGGTGACGAACGCCGAGTTCCGCCGCTTCGTCGAGGCGACCGGCTATCGCACGTACGCCGAGATTCCGCCGCGCGCCGAAGACTATCCCGGTGCGCCGGCGGAAATGCTGCAGCCGGGCTCGCTCGTCTTCACGCAGCCCGACGGTCCTGTGCCGATGCAGATGCAGCACTGGTGGCGCTTCGTGCTCGGCGCGGACTGGCGCCATCCGTTCGGGCCCGACAGCAGCCTCGACGGGCTCGACGAGCATCCGGTCGTGCACGTCGCGCTGTGCGACGTCGAAGCGTATGCGGCGTGGGCCGGCAAGCGCCTGCCGACCGAAGCCGAATGGGAGCTCGCCGCGCGCTGCGGCGACAAGCAGACCGACTACGCTTGGGGCGACGAGCTGATGCCCGGCGGCAAGCCGATGGCGAATTTCTGGCAGGGCCGCTTCCCGTACGAGAACCTCGTCGAGGACGGCTACGAGCGCACGTCGCCGGTCGGCGCATTTCCGCCGAACGCGTTCGGCCTCGTCGACATGATCGGCAACACCTGGGAGTGGACGCAGGACTGGTATCGCCCACGCCATCCCGAGGATGCGCAGAAGGCCTGCTGCGTGCCGGAGAATCCGCGCGGGGCCGCCGAGGATGCGAGCTACGACGCACACGCGCCGGGACTGCGCACGCCGCGCAAGGTGCTGAAGGGCGGCTCGCACCTGTGTGCGCCGAACTATTGCCAGCGCTATCGGCCGGCGGCACGTTTTCCGCACCCGGTCGATACGTCGACGAGCCATGTCGGATTCCGCTGCGTCGCCGACGCGTAACTAGAGCAGCACGCCCTTGATCGCGTCGAGCACGGTGTCGAACGGCACCGCGGTGAGCCAGATCGGCGCGAACGGCAGCAGCGCGGCGACTGCGATCGCGATGACCGCACGGTAGTCGATCAGCACGAGCTGCATGCTGTTGAGGTTCGAGACGATGCCGTAGAGGTCCGTCGTCGAGGAGAAGTCCGGCGCCGACAGCGTCGACTCGTCGACCGGCTGCGCGCTCGCGAACCATTTCCGCTCGAACGCGCCGCCCATGCGCCGCGCGAGATCGCCGTAGAGGAATTGTCCCCTGCGCCAGGCATCGAGGAGCGCTCCGCTGAATACCAGCGGCGGGCTCGCGAACAGCACGACGGCGAGCAGCGCGGTGACGATCGGCAGGAGACCATGCTCGAGCGGTTGCAGCCCCGAGTGCATGACGTCGTTGGCCATCGCGCCGGCGACGACGATGCCGAAGGCGAGCGCGACCGGCGCGAACAGCACGGGCGAGTTGGCGACGAAGCGCAAGCCTGCGGCGCCGTCGGGATGAACGGCGATGAGCCGAAGGTGCAGCCGCGACAGTGCCTGCAGGCAGCGCGTCCAGATGCCGAGGCGCCATAGCCAGGCGAAGATGAGACCGCCGAGGAGCGGCAGGCTGACGAGGAGATGCCACCAGCCGGCCGTCGAAAACGCGTCCGGCCCCGCGACCCGCCATGGCAGCAGGCGCTCGCGCGAGGTCGAGACGAAAAAGACCGCGACGCTGGCGTACGAGAGCGCCGCGACGATGAGCGACGGCCACGCGCCGGCGCTGCGCTCGCGCGCGCTCGCGACGATCGCGTCGAAGCGCGCGAGCTCGTCGCTCTCGACGAGCGAGTCGCGAAAGTATCCGGCGAGCCGTTCGAGCCGGCGCAGCACGAGGTATTCGGCGGCGATCATCAGCGGCACCGCGAGCAGCAGGTGGGCGTTGACGGCGATGTCGGTGAAGAACGTCAGGCTCGCCGCGTCGTGCCACACCGCGTAGCGGAGCAGGTTGATCACGAACAGCGGCGCCCACGCCACAGCGAGCGCGAGCAGCATGCGCCGGTTGAACGCGCTGCGATCCCAATGGTCGATCAGGTGCATGCGCCGCAGCAGCGTGGCGTACTTGGGCTCGGCGAATAGCACGCGATCGGTCATGAGTCTGTCTCGTGCGGTCGCCCGTGACTGGCTTCGCGTCAGCGCTCACCTTCGGCGACGCCGCGTTCGCTCTCCTGCCACTCGCGCACTTCGACGAAGTCGCGCGCGAGGAAGAAATTGAGGAACGTGCGGATCAGCGCAATCGCGGCGATGCGGCCGATCGCGGTCCAGTCGGTCGTGATCGAGGTCTCGATGATGTCGGCGGCGAGCGCGAACGTGAGGCCGGCGACGAGCCAGCGCGCATAGACGAGCCAGACGGTGCGGCGCTCGTACTCGGTCGGCTTGCGCAGCATGATGCGGACCGCCGAGGCGAACGCCGCGAGCGTGCCGTACAGGATCACGATGAGCGCGATGAAGTCGATCAGGATGATCGCGTTTTCGGTGAGAAAGATCAGCCATTCCTTCATGTCGCGTGGCCTGCCTTGTCGGCGCGGATGCGCCAGATGACGTACGGCGTCGCGACCAGCGCGCCGATGATGAGGTGATAGACGACGACCGCGATCACGGCCTTTTCGTCCGGGAAGTTGATGCTGGCGATCGCGAGCGAGATCGCCGGATGGCGCGAGCCGGTGGCGAGCGCGAGCGCCGTTCGGTTGTCGGGCACGGGTCCGCCGAGGAAATGCCCGACGGCGAGACCGACGACGGTGAAACCGACGAGGCAGAGCAGGACGCCGTTGCCGACCAGCGTCCAGAAGACCGGCGTTTCGATGACGAGCACCGGGATGCAGGCGAGGGCGAGCACGATGTTCGCGCCGAGCGCGGCCGGGCGCCGGATGCGCTCGGCGAAATCCGGGAAGAAGTGCCGGAACGCGACGCCCGCCAGGAGCGGAATCAGGATCGAGATCGCCATGATCGCCGCGACTTTCGCGATCGGCATGTGCACCGAAAGCCCCATCAGCCGGCCGACGATCTCGACCGCGAGCGGCGCCAGCGGGATCGCGACGAGCGCCGCCGCGACGAGGAGCCCGAACGTGTAGCGCGTCGTGCCGCCGGCCTTGAACTGCCGGCTCGGCAGGAACGGCGGCACCGGCGAGACCGCAAGACCGACCAGCGCGATCTGGATCGGCGTCGGCGGCCTGAAGACGAGGCAGACCGCGACCGCGAACGCGAGCATGATCACGTTCATCGACAGGATCGCGCGGACGAGCAGGCGCGGATGCCGGAACAGATACGTGATGTTCTGCAGCTTTGCCGTCGTGCCGAACACGAACACGACGAGGAACATGCTCGCGTTGATCGCCAGCATGATGATCTCGACCGGCTTCATCGTCGACGTCCCGGATGCGGCGCAGGCGGCGCCGGATTCCGGCGCTCCCGGGAGCGGGAGCACCGGAGCCGCGCGATCAGTTGCTGCTTCCGTGCGGCGAATCCATCTTCGCCATCGCGTTCTCGATCGCCTTCTTCATGCTGAGCGTGTCGGCGCCCTGCGAGGGCGGGTATTCCTGCAGGCTCTTCAGGTGCGCGGCAAGGAACGGTCCCGCCGCGGTCGGCGCCCACAGCTTCGAGGCGAAGAACTTGCGTCCGATGTAGCCCCACTCGTGCGATTCCGGATCCATCTTCTCGAGCGGATCCATCAGCAGGTTGAAGATGTACGGCACGCTCGGATAGGCCTTCGGATTCCACCAGCTGCCTTCCTTCTTGACGCCGATGTGCATCTTCCAGGCGTCGACGCGCACGGCCATGAGGTCGGTCTCGTCGTAGTAGAAGTATTCGCGCCGCGCCGACTTCTCCGACTTGCCGCTCCAGTGGTCGATGTTGTTGTAGCCGTCGAGGTGCACCTTGTAGTTGATGCCGTTCTTGCCCTTGAAACCCTTCAGGAGCGTCTCCTTGAGATTCGGCAATCCGCCCGCGGCGGCGAGCGTCACGAAGAGATCCTCGTGGCTCTGCACGCCGTTCGAGACGCTGCCGGCCGGGATCGTGCCGGGCCACTTGATCAGGCACGGCACGCGCACGCCGCCTTCCCACGTCGTTCCTTTTTCCCCGCGGTACGGCGCGTACCCGCCGTCCGGCCAGTACAGCAGCTCGTTGCCGTTGTCGGTGCTGTACATGACGATCGTGTTGTCCTCGACGCCCAGCTGCTTGAGTTTCTTCAGCAGCTTCCCGACCTGCTCGTCGTGCTCGAGCATCTTGGCGCGCACCACGTCCTCTTCGGCGCGGCCTTCGTCGACCGCCTGCTGCACGTACTTCTTCTGCGGGTGCGACCAGATGTGGATGGCCGTCGTGTTGAACCAGCAGAAGAACGGCTTGCCGCTCTTCACGGTGCGGTCCAGCCACTTGAGCGTCTCGTCGAGGACCTCGCCGTCGAAGGTCTCCATGCGCTTGCGGGTCAGCGGGCCAGTGTCCTCGATCTTCTGCTTGCCGACCTTGCCGAACTTCGGATCCTTGGTCGGATCGTCCTTGTCGGTCGCCCACGTGTGCAGCACGCCGCGCGGGCCGAACTTCTTCTTGTAGTCGGGATTCTTCTGGCCCGGATAGTCGAGCTCCTCGGGCTCTTCCTCGGCATTGAGGTGGTAGAGGTTTCCGAACCACTCGTCGAAGCCGTGCACCGTCGGCAGGAACTCGTTGCGGTCGCCGAGATGGTTCTTGCCGAACTGACCGGTCGCGTAGCCCTGCGTCTTCAGGACTTCGGCGAGCGTCGGATCCTCCTTCTGGATGCCGCGCGCCGAGCCCGGAATGCCGATCGTCGTCATGCCGGTGCGCACAGGGAGCTGGCCCATGATGAACGCCGCACGGCCGGCGGTGCAGCTCGGCTGGCCGTAGTGGTCGGTGAACAGCATGCCGTCGCGCGCGATGCTGTCGATGTTCGGCGTGCGGCCCATCATGCCGTGCGCATACGCGCCGACGTTCCACATGCCGATGTCGTCACCGAAGATGACGAGGATGTTCGGCTGCTTCTGCTGGGTGGGATTCTTCTTGGTGGCCAAGTGCCTTCTCCTTGATTCGATCTCCGATGTGACGCCGCGAGGCTCGGGCGCGCGCGGGCTCAGACGAAGCGGAGGAACACCGCTCCGAAAGCGAAAATGCCGATCAGCAACAGCGCGACCGCGACCGCGACGAGCGGTGTATTGCGCCGCCGGTGCTCGATGCCGGCGAGCGGAGTGAATGGCGGGCCCCAGAGGTAGCGCAGCATCCAGTGGTACTGCCAGACCGATACCGCCAGCGCGCCGATGCCGGCGAGAATCAGCGCGAGGCCGAGGTAGCGCGGCGCCTGCGGGCGCAGCGCGGGCGCGACGCGGTCCATGTCCTGCATGCGCTCGAAGAACTGCACGATCGTGAAGCCGAAGCCGATCAGCGCGGTCGCCGTGCGCACCCACGACATCAGCGTGCGCTCGATGCTGAGGCGTGTGCGCAGCCACGAGAAATGGCTCTCGGCCGTCGCCTTGACTTCGTACTGCTGCGCGGACGCGTCGGATGTAGTGGGCATTGCGGGCTCTCGGCTCGCCGCTCGGGCCATGGCGCGAGGATCGGCGACGGCCGCGCGAGCCGCCAGAGAAATCCGACTGGAGTCCGCTCAGTAAAAATACGTACGCGCGTGCGACGGATGACTCCGCTCGGCGCGTGAGACTCGAGCGCCCGCCGATCAGCCGACCGTGTACCCGCGTCCCTTCATGCACGTGCCCCAGGCGTTGTTGAACGTCGCCATCGCGTTCTGCTGATTCTGCTGCGCGGCGGCGTTCTGGCTGCGGCGTTCCTGGCGCGCGCGCGAGCCACCGGCAACGACGCCGGCCGCTGCGCCGACTTTCGCGCCGTGACTCGAATCGCCGCTGCCGGCTTCCCCGATGACGGCGCCCGCGGCGGCGCCGCGCACCGCGCCGCGCGCACGCTGACCGCCGCCCACCGCAGGACCGGTCTGCTGCGGCGCCGGCTGCGAGGCGACGGCGGGGTCGATGCCGGTCGTCTGCTGCGCCCACGCGCGGCACTCGGACGAATCGGTCGCCTGCTTCTGCTGCGTCTGGCCCTTGGCCGGATACGCCGGGGGGTATTGCGCCAATGCGCAGGCGCAAACGGCGGCGAGAGGGAGGAATGCGAGTCGGATCGTGGCGTTCATGGCGAGCTCCGGATGCGATGCGAACGCGTCAATGCGGAAGAAGCAGGGTCACGACGAACCGGTAGCGCCATTCCTTGGGCCCCGTGTCCGTGTGCTCGGTCCAGTAGCCTGCGCCGGCGGTGAAGCTCATCGGCAGCTTGCCGATGCGCACCAGCTTGGCGATCGAGAGGTTGAGCGGGACGGCCCACTGGTTCGTCTCCCAGTCGTAGGTCGCCTCGAGATTCGCGCTGTAGGTCCAGGCCGCCTTCGTCGTGTAGGCGAGGAACGGCTGCAGGTACGTGCTGCTGATGTCGGGTCGCTCGTCGTTGCCGCCGTGCACCGACGCGACCGACTCGATGTGGTTGACGAGCGCGCCGTACGTCCAGCCGTGCGCTTGCCTGAGGAACACGGCGGTCGGTCCGAGGCCCCACTTCTTCGCGCCGAGCAGGTCGTCCGTCGCGGTCGGAATGTAGAACACGGGCCCGGCGCCCCAGATCCAGCCGCCTTCGGTCGGCTTGACCGGCGAGAAGAACAGGCTCGCCGTGATGTCGCCGAGGCCCGACTGGCTGCCTGCGCCGGGGAAGATGTCGGCCTGGTCGAACACGACCGGCAGGATCACGCGCGTGATGACGTTCCAGTCCTCGCTCAACGAATGCGGAACCACCGGCTGGAAGTTCATGTAGCCCTTGTGGCCGTCGTCGACGGGCCCGATGCGATCGTCGTAGTTGAGCTGGAACGGAATGCTGATCATCGCAGCGATCGGATTGGAGAGCTTCTTCGCGAGATCGGCTTCGCTGTTCTCGTCCGATTGCGCGATCGCGCAGCCGCACGCGACCGCGAACGCCAGCGCCGCCGTCGATGTCGTCGTGCGTCGCATCGCGCCGGTCATCGCATCAACGCAGGATGTGGTCGCTCTTCATGCGCGGGATCAGCGTCTCGGCGAGCTGCGTCGTCACCTTCGGAATGTCGCCCGAGGCAACGCGCTCGGTCGTCGCCGCCCAGATCAGCTTCTCGCTGCGCGGATCCCACACGGTCGTCTCGAGCGTGACGACTTCATATTGCGAAACCATCGGCGCCGCGGCCCACGCGCCGCCGTACCAGCCGTAGAAGCCGCCGTAGCCGGGATAGCCGTAGTAGCCGGGGCTGACGTCGACCTTCTGCTGCACGCGCTGCACGCGCGTCGTCAGCACCGCGTCGGCGTTGCTCTGGCGCACGAACTCGCTGAGCTTGATCTTGCCGTTCTCGCCCGGCTGGATCGTCGCGTAGGCCGATTCGGCCGACACGCCGGCCTTGCGCAGCTCGCTGGCGAACGTGTCCTCGAACGTGCGGCGCGTCGCCTCGTTGCGCGCGATGCCGACGACGACGACGTTGCCGGCCGGCGGTCCCGGCCAGGCCGGATCGCGCCACTGGTTCTTGACGCTGATCGCCGTGCACGCGGCGATCGTCAGCGCCAGCGCGAGGATCATCGTTCGCATCGGATGCATGGGCGTCTCCTGGTGGCAGAGCTCGGCGTGGACGACGCGCCGCGCCCGGCGCGCGACGGCGGCCGGCGGTCAGCCGCCAGTTGATACGCAAAGCCAGTCGCGCGGTAGCGAAGAGTTACGCGGCCCGATGCCGTAGTTCTACGGTGGCGCGCCTCGCGGCGGCGATGACGGGCTCGCATGACGGCTACGGCAGTATTTCTACGCAGGGTGCAGCGGCGAATTACGGTAGCGCGCCGACGAGGTCCGTGGGAGCTTGGCGGCTCCCGGCAGCCGACGGTTCGGGCTGCCGAATCGCCGCTCGCCGGAGGTGTACCCGTGCATAGCGAAACCCGCGTCTTCGCACCCTCGTTCGCGGCACCGCTCGCGGTGCTCGTTCTCGCCGCGGCCGTCGCGGCATCCTTTGCGCGCGCCGCCGACGCGCCGTCGGCCGCCGGGCAGCCCGCGCTCGATCCCAAGGCGATCGCCGCGCTGAAATCGATGGGCACGCACCTGCGCGACCTGAAGTCCTTCACGTTGCACTCGGACACGACGATCGACGAAGTGACCGACGACGGCGAGAAGCTGCAGTTCGGCGGCACGATCGATTTCACCGTGCGCAAGCCCGACCGGCTGCGTGCCGACATCAACACCGACCGGCGCCACCGCTCGTACTACTACGACGGCAAGACGCTGACGCAGTACTCGCCGCGCATGGGCTACTACGCGACGGTGACTGCGCCGCCGACGGTGCGCGAGCTGGTCGACGTGCTTCGGGATCGCTATGAGATCTCGTTGCCGCTGTCGGACCTTTTCCGGTGGGGCAGCGGCCCCGATGACGGCCGCGATCTCACGGCGGCCGCGTACGTCGGCCCGTCGAAGATCGGCGCTACCGAATGCGAGCACTACGCGTTCCGGCAGCCCGACGTCGACTGGCAGGTATGGATCGCGCGCGGCACCGAGCTGCCGTGCAAGCTCGTGATCACGACCGTGGAAGAGCCGACGCGACCGCAGTACGTCGCGGTCTTCACCTGGCATCCGAACGTCGCGATCGACGACAAGACGTTCGTGTTCGAGAAACCGAAGACGGCACAGAAGATCGAGATCGCCGTCGTCGATGCATCCGCGAAGTGAGGAGGCCGCCATGAATCCGAAGCGCCAGATCCGTATCGCCGTTGCGATCGCAGCCGTCCTCGTCGCCGCGTTCGCGTCCGACCTCGCCGCGCGCCAGGTCCACGGAACGACGCGCACCAGCGTCGGCGGCGGCGACCGCAGCGCCAACGTCAACCGCAACACCAACGTGAACCGCAACACGAACGTCAACGTCGACCGCCACGTCGACGTCGATGTCGACGTCGATCGGCACTGGGACAACGACTACCATCCGGTCGCGCGCGCTGCCGCGGTCACGACGGCGGTCGCAGTGACGGCGGCGGCGATCGGCTCGATCGCGTACTCGATCCCGCCGTCGTGCGTGCCGGTCAACGTCAATGGCATGACCTACCAGCAGTGCGGCTCGACCTGGTACCAGCCGCAGTACGCGGGAAGCTCGGTCCAGTACATCGTGGTCGCGGCGCCGCAGTAGGCGGGCGGGTCCGCGCGCCGCGCCGGCTTGCGTGCGCGGCCGCAATGCGGAGAATCCGCGCGAAGCGCGTGCGCATCGCGGCTTTGCGTCGCCCGCGCGTCGACCCGCAACTGGCGATGGACACGACTCTCGAACAGCGCGTGCTCAAGCAGTCGATCGTGGCGACCGCGCTGGTCGGCACGAGCTGCGTCGCGTTCGGCCTCTGGATCGGGTCGGACTCGATCGTGTTCGACGGCTTCTATTCGCTGCTCGACGTGATCCTGACGCTCGGCTCGCTCGCGGTGTCGCGGCTCGTCATGCGCTCGGGCAGCCGCCGCTTCCAGTACGGCTACTGGCACCTCGAGCCGCTCGTGCTCGCGTTCAACAGTTCCATGCTGAGCCTCGTCTGCGCCTACGCGCTGATCAACGGCATCCTCGGGCTCGCCGGCCCCGGTCACGCGATGGCATTCGGTGCCGGCATGATCTGGGTCGTCGCGATGGGCGCGATCTGCCTCGGGCTCTGGATCTACGTGCATCGCGCGGCGCAGCGCATCGACTCGGAGCTGCTGCGGCTCGACGCGAAAGGCTGGCTGATCAGCGGCTCGATGAACCTCGCGCTCCTGATCGCGTTCGCGGTCGGCGCGTTCGGCCGCTTCGCCGATATCGGCCGCGCGGGGCTCTACGCCGACTCGACCGTGCTCGTCATCCTCGCGCTCGCGATGCTGCCGATGCCGCTCGCATCGCTCGTGCGCGCGGCGAGAGAGGTGCTGC
The DNA here is from genome assembly GCA_035263065.1 of Rhodanobacteraceae bacterium. GTDB lineage: Bacteria > Pseudomonadota > Gammaproteobacteria > Xanthomonadales > Rhodanobacteraceae > Dokdonella_A. The sequence goes on along the minus strand of DATFRS010000273.1, from coordinate 16,192 downwards.
AGATCGCGCCGGCCGATCTCGACCGGCGCGTCAAGGACGCGCTCGACGTCGTCAACGCGCGTCATCGTCTTGCCGGCTACCGGAGCTTCGTCGCCAAGACCGGCCGCATGGCGCTCGTCGAGGTGCACTTCAAGGTGCCGCTCGACCTCCCGATCGGCAACATCCGCACGCTCGACGCGATCCGCCGCGAGATCCGCTCCGAGCTCAAGGAGCCGCACGTCTGGCTGACCGTCAATTTCGCCGGCTGCGAGGTCGAAGCCGGTCCGGCGCGCGAAGCTCCGGCGTGATCGCGCGGCTACGGCTCGTTGCGCAGCAGCGAGCCGAATGTCAGGTAGACCGCGTCGTGGCCGCCCTCGGCATAGCCGTAGCCGAGGAACACGGGTCCGAGCGGCGTCTTGAGTCCTGCGAACACGCTGCCGCCGACCTTCAGTGAGTCGAGCCGCACGTCGTTCTTGTCGCGCCACGCGTTGCCGGTCTCGAGGCTGCCGCCGATGTAGAACGGCGTCGAGAACAGCGAATCGAGCCGGCCGGTGCGCCGGTACACGACGGCGCGGCCGAACGCGCTCTGGTTGCCGAAGAACGAGCGCTCGGCGAACCCGGAGAGATTGAGGAAGCCGCCGAGGAAGCTCACCGACTCGACGAACTTCGCATTGTCGGTCGCGCTCGCCATGCGCGTGCCGAGGAGGAGATGCCAGCGGTCGGTCAGCTTGCCGAGATCGGGCACCCAATCGCCGATCAGCCGCGCGACGTTGCCGGTCTCGTCGCCGCCGAGCACCGGCCGGAAGATCGCGTAGTCGAGGCTGACGCGCGAGCCGCGCGTCGGAAACTGCGCGTCGTCGAGGCTGTCCCACGCGATGCCGGCGCGCAGCATCGTGTAGTCCTCGCGCCCGCTCGGAAATGCGGTCGGATCGCCGACGCGCAGGCGGCCGTTGTCGTGGCCGCGCTCGAACGCGGCGTTGAGGAGCCAGTAGCTTGCCGGCGTCCAGCCGCCTTCGAGCCCGACGTTGCGGCGCTTGATGCGATATTCGGCGAGCTGCTGCTCGGCGTCGGTGTCGAACACCGGCACGTCCTCGTTGCGCAGCAGCGCATACGGCATCACGTAGCCCGTCGAGCCCTGGCCGAACGGCTGGTAGAACTCCGAGTAGACGCCGCCGATGCGGCCGGCCCATATCGTGTTGCGCCATTCGGCGCCGAAGCGGTTGATGTTGCTCGCGGTGATCTCGGCCGAGACGAGGTACTCGCTGCGGCCCTGGAAGTCGTCGTCGAGTTGGAAGCCGAAGCGGCCGAACACGGGTCCCCACGGCTTGTCGACCGGAATGATCACGAGACCCTTGCCGCCGTCGCGATCGACGATGTGGTAGTCGATCTGCTGGTAGTTGCCGCGTCCGTAGATCTCGCCGATGTCGCCTTCGAGCTTCTTCGTGTCGAGCGGCTTGCCGACTTCGGGCGCGAGCGTCTTCGCGACGTACTCGCCGGTTTCCGTGCGCGACTTGTCGACGTCGAGGAACGCGACCAGCGCAGGATCGAAGCGGTGCTGCCGATGCGACGCCGCGAACGCGTTCCACGCTTCCGGCGGCGCGGAGAACGTGCGCAGCGCGTCGATGGCGGCTTCGGCCGCGGCGCGGCCGATGTCGATGGCTTCCTGCGCGCGATTGAACTCCGCCGCCGACAACTTGCCGAGCCTGGGCTGGATCAGCACGTCGCGCGGCGTCAGCGTCGCGAGCTGCTTGTTGACGCGATCGATCGTGAGCGCACCGACCATCTGGTTGAGCAGCGCGACCGGATTGGAGAGCTCGGCTTCCTCCGCGAGCGGCGTGCCGACGTCGACGACGATGAGCCGCGTCGCGCCCATGCCGCGCGCGACGTCGATCGGCACGTTGTTCATGATGCCGCCGTCGACGAGCAGCTTGCCGTCGACGTTGGTCGGCGCGAACGCACCGGGCACCGACATGCTCGAGCGGATCGCCAGCGGCAGGTCGCCCTCGCCGAAGATGACTTCCTTGCCCGCGACGATGTCGGTCGCGATCGCGCGGAACGGGATCGGCAGTGCGTCGAAGTCGTCGACGTCCCAGGCCGAGACCAGCAGCCGGCGCAGCAGCATCAGGAGCTTTTGTCCCTGCACGACGCCGACCGGCGTGATGATGTGGCCGTTCTTCCAGCCGATCTCGAAGTTGAGCAGATAGCGGTAGTCGGCCTGCTTGCGCCGCATCGGCATCTCGACGCGGGCGGGCCCGTCCGAGAAGAGATCATTCCAGTCGAGCTTGCCGATGATCCCCGCCATCTCGTCGGGGGAATACCCGGCCGCGTACATGCCGCCGACGATCGCGCCCATGCTGGTGCCGGCGATGCGGCAGACCGGAATGTGCTCGCGCTCGAGCACCTCGATGACGCCGATGTGCGCGGCGCCGCGCGCGCCGCCGCCGCCGAGCACGAGGCCGATGCATGGCGCCGCCGCCTGCGGCGGTTCGGCGCGAGCCGGCGCCGGTGCGGAAGCGGCTACTGCCGCGAGAACGATCCAAAGCCAACGCATCCGCATCCCCCGCCGCTCCGCGTCGAAATCCGCAGGCCCTCGTCGCCTCGGGCAGAGCGACGGTCGCCCCGGGAGTGTCGCGGTGCGGCGCCCTTCCGGGCAGCGAAGAAGCCGCGTTCCGGCCTACGTAGAAATACTTAGACAGCTGTAAGGACCCTTTACGAAAGGCGGTGGACAATGCCGTTCAGTTCGTTAGGATGGTCCAAGGGACTCCGCGCGGGGGGCGGCGCGGAGAGAGATGCTCCGGAACGGGAAGCATCGGCATGGTGAGGCTCGAGGCAGTCGCTGCCCCATCCTCTCTGAGCTTGGGGCTCGTTCTCTTCGCCGGCGGCTTTGCAGCGCAGGTCACCTCCGTGCTCGTCAGCGGGCATGGCGTCGGTAGCCCGCTGGTGTGGCTTCCGGGCGGCGTGCTGCTGGCCGTCCTCATGAGCGTGCCGCTGGCGCGCTGGGCTTCGTGCGTGGTCGGCATGACGCTCGGTGTCGGGGCCGGCGCGGCCCTGCCCGACGGCTCCAGCGTCGCGAACGGATTTCCGCTGCTGCTCTCGCTCGTGCTCGTGCCGCTCGGCGCCTACGCGATGCGCGTCCTCTGCAGCGACGCATCGCCGCTGCGCACGTTCCGCAACCTCGCCTGGTTCATCGGCGTGTTCGTGTTCGCACTGCCGGCGATCGCGAGCGCGGCCGGCATCCTTGCGGGCGCGAGCGGCGATCCCGGCGAGAGCCACTTCACGGAATGGCTGCAGATCGGCATCGCGCACGCGATCGGCTACGTCGCCGCGGCGCCGTTCTGGTTCAAGCCGCGCGCGCGCTGGGCGACCGTGCAGCGCCTCTTCGTGCCGGATTCGTGGACCGCGATAGCCGCAATCTTCGCGATCGCCGCAATAGGGTTTCTCTGGAACGCGTTCGGCGCGCTCTCGTACATGCGCCCGCTGCTGCTGCTGACGCCGATTCCGGTGCTCGTCTTCATTGCATTGCGCGCCCGCGTCGCCGGCGCGTATCTCCTCGTCGTGCTGATCGCCGTCGTCGCGATCCAGTTGAGCCGCGAGGGCCGGGGCCCCTTCGTCGAATCCGACGCCGAGCTTACGGCGCTCAGCCTGAAATCGTGGATCCTCGCGATGACGGTCGCGTCGTGGCTCCTCGCGGTGCTGATCGAGCAGCGCGTCGACATCCGCCGCGCGCTGGTCGATTCGAGCCGCGAAGTGCGCGAGCTCGCCGGGCGCCTCCTCGAAGCGCAGGAGCAGGAGCGCTCGCGCATCGCGCGCGATCTGCATGACGACGTCAACCAGCGCCTCGCGTCGGTGTCGATCGAGCTTTCCGCGATCCGCCGCAGCGCCGACGCATCGAGCCGCGCCGAGCTCGCGCACGTGCAGGACGAGCTCATCTCGCTGAGCGAGGACGTGCGCCACCTCTCGCACAACCTGCATCCGAGCATGCTGCACGAGACCGGCCTCGAAGCCGCGCTCGGCTCGCTCTGCCACATGCAGCGCCATCGCCACGGGCCGTCGATCGACCTTCGCGTCATGCCGAACGCCGACAATCTGCCCGACGCGGTCGCGCTCTGCCTCTACCGCGCCGCGCAGGAAGCGCTCAACAACGCGATCCGCCATGCGCGTGCGCGCCAGATCGAGGTGCGCCTCGGCATCGTCGACGGCTCTGCCGAGCTCTCCGTCGAGGACGACGGCGTAGGATTCAACAAACCGGGCGAGGGCGTCCGGCCGCGCGGGCTCGGGCTACTGAGTCTCGAGGAGCGGGCGAAGCTCCTCGGCGGTACATTTCAACTGGGGTCGAGTCCGGGCAAGGGGACACGCATATGCATACGGATACCGCTGCAGCCGCATCGCCGGCTCTGAAGAAACGCAAGGCGGCGCGCGTCGTGATCGCCGACGACCATTGCATGGTCGCCGAAGGCATCGAGCGCATCCTCTACGAGGATTGCGAGATTCTCGAGGTCACGGCCGACGGCGAAGCGCTGCTCGCCTCGGTGCGCGCGCAGAAGCCCGACCTCGTCGTCTCGGACATCAGCATGCCCGGCATGAGCGGGCTCGATGTGCTGAAGAAGCTCCGCGCGGAAGGCTCGCACGTGCCTTTCATCTTCCTCACGATGCACGCCGAACCGGCGCTCGCCTCGGCGGCGATGCGCGCCGGCGCCAACGGCTACGTGCTGAAGTACGCGGCCGGCAAGGATCTCCTCACCGCCGTGCGCCAGGTGCTGGCCGGCGGCGTGTACGTGACCCCTTCGCTCGGCGCGCGCTATCTATCGAGCCAGATCCAGGAGATCCACAACCTCACGGCGAAGCAGCGCGAGGTGCTGCGGCTCGTCGGTCGCGGCCTGCGCTCCAAGCAGATCGCAGCCGATCTCGGCCTCTCGGTGCGCACGGTCGAAGCCCATAAATACACGATGATGCAGATCCTCGGCGTCCACTCGACGCTGGAGCTCGTGCGCCGCTCGGAGGAGCTCGGCCTCCTCTTCTGAGACGCCATCCCCGGAAATCAGGCCTGCGGAAGTAAATTTACTTAGCGAATTCCCATTTATTTTCGCTAGTAGTCCGGCCGTGCCGCGAGGATGCTGAACGGAACGCTCAGGCGGACAGGCCGATGAAGCGTCCGACGGTCGTTCTGGCCGAAGATCATCCGAACGTCGCCGAGCAGCTGCGCAAGCTGCTCGCCGGCGCGTTCGACGTCGTCGGCGTGGTCAGCCACGGCGAGGCGCTCGTCAAGACCGTGCTGCGCCTCAAGCCCGACGTCGTCGTCACCGACATCAGCATGCCGGGCATGGACGGCATCAAGGCGGCGCAGGAAATCGTGCAGCACCAGCCGTCCGCCGCGATCGTATTCGTCACCGTGCACGACGATCGCGCGCTCGCGCGCAAGGCGCTCGGCGTCGGCCTCGGCTACGTACTCAAGACGTCGGCCGGCGAGGAGCTCGTCGACGCGGTCAACGCGGCGCTCGACTCGCGCCCGTTCGTGTCGCCATCGCTCGGCACGATCGACGGGCTGATCGGCGGCGCCGCGATTCCGCCGGCGTGAGCCGATCGCGCGGCGTCGCGCAATCGGTCGTAAGTCATCCGCCGCCGCCGTGCCGCCGGCGCGCCGGCCGCGATAATCTATGGCGATGGCGCCCACCGGATACCGATTCGGCGACTTTCGCCTGGCGCCGGCTGCGCGCGAGCTCTGGCTCGGCCCGGAGCTCGTGGCGCTGCCGCCGAAGTCGCTCGATTGCCTCATCTACCTCGTCGAGCACCGCGAGCGCGCGGTCGGCCGCGACGAGCTGATCAGCGCGGTCTGGGGCCGCGCCGAAGTCAGCGACGACGTCCTCGCGCAGACCTTGCTGCGCGCGCGTCGCGCGGTCGGCGACACCGGCAACGACCAGCGTGCGATCCGCACGGTGCCGCGCTTCGGCTATCGCTGGATCCTGCCTGTCGAGGATGTCGCGCCGGAGCCGCCGCGCATCGAAAGCGTCCCGGTTGTCGTATCGCGTCGTCCGTGGTTGCTGCAGGCGATCGCGCTCGCAGTCGCGGCGCTGCTCGTCGCCGCGGTCCTGATCTACCTTGCTCGGGGCCGGCGCGAAACCGCCGGCGGCGCGGACGATCACGCGGTGCTCGTGCTGCCCGTCGAAGTCCGCGGCGGCGACCAGGAGGCGAGCTGGATCCGCCTCGGCGCGATGGACTACATCGCATCGAGCCTGCGCGCGCAGACGCCGCTCAAGGTGCTGCCGAGCGAGCAGACGATGCTGCTCGCCGCACCCGGCACCGATCCCGCCGATGCGGCGACGCTGCATCGCCTCGAAGTCGCGACCGGCACGCGTTACATCCTCGCGCCGCACGCGACGTTCTCGGGCGGCGCATGGTCGTTCGTGCTCGACGCATACCACCGCGATGGCGTGCGGAGCTACGAGGCGCGCGCGGCGAGCCCGCTCGACGCGGCGAATCTCGCCGTCGCGCGCTTCGCCGGTGCGATCGGCGTGCATGCGGCGACTCCGGCGGCGACGACGGCAGCGACCGAGCTCGTGCAGCGCATGGACGCGGCGGTGCTCGCCGGCGATCTCGCCGAGGCGCACCGGCTCGTCGACACGACGCCCGCGGCGTTGAAGGACGATCCGGCCGTGCGCGTGCGCACCGGGCAGATCGCCTTTCGCGCGGGTCAGCTCGACGCGGCGACGGCGACGTTCGAGCCGCTCGCCGCCGACGCGAAGCTCGCGCCGGATCTCGTCGCGCAGGCACAGATGGGCCTCGGCGCCGTCGCCGTGCGCCGCGGCGATTTCGCGGCCGCCGAGCGCAACTACTCCGCCGCGATCGCGACGCTGAGCGCCGCGCGCGACGATCCGAACCTCCTCGGCACCGCGTACAGCGGTCGCGGCGTCGCCAACGGCGCGCGCGGCGCCGCGTCGTCGCTGACCGACTTCGCGCGCGCACGCGTCGAGTTCGAGCGCGCCGGCAACCGTATCGAGGCCGGCAGCGTCGACGCCAACGTCGCGCTGTTCGAGCTGCGCCGCGGACGCTACGTCGAATCGGCCGCCGCCTTCGATCGCGCGATCGAGATCTTCAACCGCTTCGACGTGCGCGACGGGCTCGCCGCGGCGTTGATCGGCAAGACGAGCCTCGAGCTCACGCAGCTCGACGGCGCGGGCGCGCTCGCGACCAGCGAGCGCATCGCGACGCTCGCGCCGCAGATCGAGAACCCGATCCTCAAGCGCTATGCGCTGACGGCGCGCGCGCAGTCGCTGCTCGCGAACGGCTCGCTCGCGGCCGCGGCGCGCGTGCTCGACGAGCTCGACGCCGGCGGCGAGCAGCCCGAGACCGGCGTGCTGCGCGCGCGGCTCGCGCTCGAGCGCGGCGACGGTGCCGCGTCGAGCGCGCTGATCGCGACGGCGCTCGCGCGCAAGGGCGACGGCACGATCGCAGCGATCGCGCCGTCGGATCTCGCGCTCGTCGGCGCGATCGCTCTGCGCCGCGGCGGCGATGCGGCCGTCGTCGAGCGCGCGCTCGACTATCTCGAGGCATCGGCAGACCCGAACGAGCAAAGCGACCGCGCGCGCGTCGTCGAGCTGGCGCAGGGCGAGCTCGCCGCGAAGCGAAACGATGCCGGCGCGGGCGCGCACTTCGGCGCCTCGCTCGCCGAAGCCGACCGCCGCGGCGCGCCCGATGCGATCGCCGGTAGCGCGATCGCCGAGCTCATCTGGCTGCTCGCACGGCACGATCTCGATCAGGCGAAGGCGGTCGCCGGCCGGCTCGTCGCCTACGCCGAGCGCGACTACGACTCGGCCCGCGCGCTCGCCGCGTTCTATCGCGCATCCGGCGACGCCGAACGGGCACAGAGCGCCGACGAAAGCGCGCGCAAGCTCGCCGGCGAACGGAATCCGTCGTCGCCGATTTGACCTCGCGAACCGCGCAAGCGCCTGACGTGCGGCCGTTTTCAGGGTCCTGTCAGGCGCCGCTCAGGCGCTGATCAAGCTCCCGCCAGCGCGCTCTCACGCGCATTCCCGCGCGAGCCTCGACAGTGCGTGGCATGCGACGCCACGTCCTCACCGCGTTCGTCCTCGCTGCCTCGATGCCGGTCTCCGGCGCCGGGTTCCTGCCGCTGTCGCTCCCCGGCAGCCAGCTCTCGGCGCTGTCGGCGGACGGGCAGAGTGCCGCCGGCGGTCTCGTCGGCGGCGCGAGCGGCGGCTTCCGCTGGCACGAGGGCGAGGGGCCGCGCACGCTGTCCGGCGCGATGTCGGTGCGTGCGATCTCCGCGAGCGGGCGCTACGTCGCGGGATCGTCGCTCGACGCGGGCCAGCACGAAGTCGCGACGTGGTGGGACGCCGAAGGCCGCGCGCATGCGCTCGGCGGCCTGCCCGATGCCGACGCGCAGGCCGGCGTGCTCAGCGTCGCCTATGGCATCACCGATCAGCCGCACGTCGTCGGCACGGCCGTCAACGCGCAGCGCGAGAGCGTCGCGTTTGCCTGGACGTCCGCCGAAGGCTTGCGACTCCTCGCATCGTCCGGCACCGCGAGCGGCGCGAGCGGCATCTCGAGCGACGGCCGCCGCATCTACGGCTGGAGCGAGCGCGCCGACGCGACGCGTCGCGGCGTGCTGTGGAACCAGGGCCGCGTCTGCTGCACGGTCGAAACCGGCGCGATGCCGAACGAGCTCGTCGGTGCGAACCGCGGCGCGACGCTGCTGCTCGGCTTGACGCATGAAGCGCCGGACGCCGACACGCCGTTCCGCTGGTCGCCCGACGTCGCGCGCACCGAGACCGCGATTGCAACTCCATCGAACGCGAGCACGCTGCGCTTCACCGCCGGCAGCGACGACGGCCGCGTGCTCGCCGGCGCATCCGGCAGCGGCGCGCACCGCGTCGCGATGATCTGGACCGAGGGCGGCGGCGTCGAGCGGCTCGATGCATTCGTCGCTTCGCGCGGCCTCGCGATTCCGTCCGGCTGGACGCTCATCGCCGCGACCGCGGTCAGCGCCGACGGCTCGCGCCTCGGCGGTTACGGCCTCGTCGACGGCCGCTTCGATTCGTTCGTCATCGATCTGCCGCGCGGCGACGCGGCAGCGCATTCACCCACGGCGCCGTAGCGCCGGTCTTTCCCATCCGGAGAACTTCCATGACATCGAGGTTGAGGTACCGGCTGTCGGGTCTGCTGATCTGCAGCCTCGCCGCGGGTTTCACCAGCGCGGCATTCGCCGAATGGTCGGACGACCCCGCGGCGAACTTCGTCGTCGCCGACGACGCCGGCGGCGCGACGCAGCCGCACATCGTCGCGGCGCCCGACGGCGGCTTCTACGTGAGCTGGAACTCGAGCCAGTCGGGCGGCTTCGACATCCGCCTGCAGCGCCTCGACGCCGACGGCAACGAGCTCTGGCCGCACGGCGGCGTGCTCGTCGCCGATCGCAGCTACGGCTTCACCTACGACTACGGCCTCGCCGTCGACGCGACGGGCAACGCGTACCTCTCGTACAACTGCTGCGTCAACAACTCGCTGACCGAGCACATCGTCGTCAGCAAGGTGCTGCCGAACGGCAATCTCGCGTGGGGCGCGAACGGCGTCACGCTGATGACCGGCGACACCGAGCACGTCTACAACGCGTTCGTCACGGTCGCGAGCGACGGCAACGCAGTCGTCGCGTGGACGAGCGACAGTGGCGCGCGCGCGCAGAAAGTCGATGCGAGCGGCAACGTTCTCTGGGCCGCGAACGGCGTGCTGATGACGCAGCCGACGGGCAACAAGTTCGTTGCCGACGTCGAGCCCTCGTTGAACGGCGACGTCATCGTGACGTGGTCGAACCAGACCGGCAGCGGCAACACGCTGCGCGCGCAGCGGCTCGCCTCGGCGAACGGCGCGCCGCAGTGGGGCGGCGGCACGGCGATCCAGGTATTCAACCAGGGCAGCCTGCAGCTCGGCTATTTCCCGAAGTTCATTGCGGACGGCGCCGGCGGCGCGGTGCTGTACGACTACGACATCATCGGCGTCAGCACGTTCAACGTGCGCGCACAGCACCTCGACGCGAACGGCAACAAGCTGCTCGATGCGAACGGCGTTCTCGCGACGACCGATGCGGTCAACAAGCATACGAATCCGGCCGCCTCCTACGACGCCGCGACCGGCAACATCTACATCGTCTGGCGCGACACCGTGCAGATCGGCACGTCGCTGTTCGACGGCGTCTCGGCGCAGCGCATCGACGCGACCGGCAGCCGCACCTGGGGCGATGCCGGCAAGGTGCTCGTTCCGCTGGCCGATTCGACCGACGGCACGAATTCGATCACGCAGCTGACCGCGGTTCCGGCCGGCGGCGACGCGATCCTGACCTGGGTGACCGGCACGTACCCGGCGCCGAACGAGGCGATCACCGCGACGCGTCTGGACGTCGCCGGCACGGCCGTGTGGCCGTCCGGCACGACGTTCGTGCGCTCGACCGGCTACACCTCGCGCACGCAGGCCGTGCTCGGCGGCGGCTTCGCGGCCTATGTCTTCGAAGACGGCGATGAATCCGCCGGCGCGACGACGATCCGCGCGCAGAACCTCAACTTCGACGGCACGCTCGGCGTGGTCGTGCAGGTCCCGGGCAACGACGCCTGGGCCAACGCGATCGACATCCCGAGCGTGACGCCGGGCTCGCCGTTCTCGACGAGCGAGACGGCGCCGTACCTGGCGACGGTCGACGCGAGCGACCCGACGAGCCCTTGCATCGGCGGCAGCCAGAGCGGCGCGCCGGGCGTCGGCTTCAACACGCTGTGGTACTCGTACACGACCGGCGGCGCGCCGGAGTACGTCAACCTCGGCACGCAGGGCACGCTCTACTACAACACGTTCAACACCAACAACAACACGCTGTCGCTGACGCAGGCGACGATCAGTGTCTACACCGGCCAGCCGGGCGCATTCCACCTCGTCGCCGGCGGCTGCAACGGCAACACGGCCGGCTACGGCAGTCCCTCGCTGCTCGCGGGCCTGCGACTCGAGCCGAACACGACGTACTCGATCGAAGTCGCCGCGAACTCGCTGCTCTGGGCCGGCGATCCGCCGTCCTTTGCGGCGTCGTCGCCGACGCTTCATTTCTCGATGAGCGTCGCGCCGGTCTACACGGTCGACCGTCTCGACGACACGCTGCCTGCTTCGAGCACGTGCGATCCTGGCAACTGCTCGATCCGCGCAGCCGTCAACGCCGCGAACGCCGCACCGGGCGCGATCGTCATTCCGGCCGGCACGTACACGATGACCTCGACGACGACGAACGACGACGCCAACGCGAACGGCGACATCGACGTCGCCAACAGCACCTCGATCTACGGCGCCGGCATCGGCCAGACGATCATTCAGGCGCCGTCGAACGACCGCGTGTTCGATTTCATCAGCGCCGTAACGGGCACGTCGGGCAGCGGCCAGACGAACCGCCTCGAAGGCGTGAGCCTGATCGGCCCGGGCGATCCCGCCACCGGCGGCACCGGCACGTACACGTTCGGTGGCGGCCTCGTGCGCTCGCGCGCGACGTCGTTCGTCAACTTCACGTCGCTCGTGCGCGTCGAGCTCGCGAACGGTTACTCGACCGATCTCGGCGAAGGCGCGTCGACGTTCCGCGCCGGAGGCGCCGCGCAGTTCGCGGCGCACGGCCAGATCATCGACAGCGACATCCACGACAACAGCGGCCTCAACGGCGGCGGCATCTCGGTGCTGACGTCGGCGGCGCCGTTCGAGATCCGCGGCACGACGTTCCGCAACAACTTCGCGCGCAACACCGCGGCGAGCACCGGCGCCGGTGCCGCCGGCGGCGGCGCCGCGCTGCTCTCGTCGGCCGCCGTCATCGTCGACTCGACGTTCGCGGACAACCGCTCGAACGGCGACGGCGGTGCCGTCTCGATCGGCCTGCTCGGCTCGGCGGCCCAGGCGAGACCGCAGATTCTCTCGACGACGATGTCGGGCAACGTCGCCGACGCCGACGGCGACACGGTCGGCGCGGGCGGCGGCATGATGATCGCGCGCACGTCGGGCATCGTCGCGAACAACGACATTCTGTTCGGCAACACGAAGGGCGCCGCGGCAGCGGCCGACGACTGCAACGGCGGCACGCCGGCCGCGGCGTCGCCGACGCTGACCGGCTACAACGTGGTCGGCACCTTCACGAGCGCGGCTTGCGCGTTCTCGGCGGGCAACAACGACCAGATCGGCGTGGACCCGCTGCTCGGCGCACTCGCCGACAACGGCGGTGCGACGCTGACGATGGCGCCCGGCAACGGCAGTCCCGCGATCGACGCGGGCAGTCCGGCGGGCTGCAAGGACAGTCTCGGCGTGCTGCTTTCGAGCGACCAGCGCGGCTCCGCGCGCATCGCCGGCCTGCGCTGCGACGTCGGCTCCGTCGAGCTCGCCTCGGCGCTCGTGCCGGCGCCCGACATGCCGGTGCTCGACGCCGACTCGGACAGCGGCGCGTCGAACAGCGACGATCTCACGAACGTCGTCAGCCCGGTGATCGAAGGCACCTGCGAGGCGTCTCCGAGCTATACGATCGACGTGGTCGTCGACGGCGCGCTCGGCGGCACGGCGAGTTGCGACGGCGCGCCGTACCAGAGCGTCATCGGTCCGTTGAGCGACGGCGTGCACGCGGTCGCGGTCTACGCCGTCGACGCCGACGGTGCGCCGAGCGGTCTCTCGCCGGCGCTGGCGATCACGATCGACACGCAGACCAACGCGACGATCAGCTCGGGCCCGAGCGATCCGTCGACGTCGCCGAACGCGATGTTCGAGATCGACTCGGAAGCGGGCGACTCGCTGATGTGCGCGCTCGATGCAGGCACGCCGGCGGCGTGCGCTTCGCCGGTCAGCTACACGAACCTCGGCGGCGGCGCGCACACGTTCGTCGTCGACGCGAGCGACGCGGCGGGCAACCACGCGCAGCAGACGTGGAACTGGACGATCCTCGCGCCGGCCGCGCCGAGCGCACCGGTGCTCGATCCCGGCTCGGACAGCGGCGCGTCGAACAGCGACGGCATCACCAACGCGACCGCGCCGGTGTTCCACGGCACGTGCGAGCAGGACGGCGACATGGTCCAGCTCATGGCGAACGGCGCACCGGTCGGCGGCGCTGCGGCGTGCGCGAGCGGCGCTTATACGGCGACCGCGACGAACATCGCGGAAGGCGCCGAAGCGGTCAGCGCGATCGCGAACCGCGGCGGCGTGAACAGCGCGGAAAGCGGCGCGAGCGCGATCGTCATCGACCGCACCGCGCCGGCCGCGCCGGTCGTGACTGCGCCGGTGCCGCCCGCGACGCCGCCGTTCACGATGATGGGCACGGCGGAGGCGAACGCGCTCGTCGCGGTCGCGCTCGATGCGAGCACGGTGTGCACGACGAACGCCGACGCGAGCGGCAACTGGAGCTGCGCGATCACCGCGAGCGGCAGCCACCTTGTGTTCGCGATCACGGCGACCGACGTCGCCGGCAACGTCAGCACGGCAACGACGTGGACCGACGATGTCGCGCCGAATGCGCCCGGCATGCCGGCGCTCGATGCGGCGTCCGACAGCGGCGCGTCGAACACGGACGGCATCACGAACGCGCAGACGCTGGTGTTCCACGGCACCTGCGAGCAGGACGGCGATTCGATCCAGCTGCTCGACGGCGCGACGGCGGCGGGCACGCCGGCGACGTGCGCGTCGGGCGCCTACACGGCGCAGGCCGCGGGCCTCGGTGAAGGCACGCATGCGATCAGCGCGATGGCGAGCCGGAACGGCGTCGACGGCGCGGCGAGCGCGGCGACCACGGTCGTCGTCGATCGCACGGCGCCGGCGATGCCGGTCGTGACGGGTCCGACGCCGCCGGTGCCGCCGAGCTTCACGCTGACCGGCACGGCCGAGGCGAACGCCGCGATCGCGGTGACCGAGAGCGGCAATCCGGTCTGCTCGACCGCCGCCGACGCGAGCGGCAACTGGAGCTGCGCGATCACGACCGGCGGCACGGGCTCGCTCCAGTACAGCATCACCGCGACCGACGTCGCCGGCAACGTCAGCGCGCCGGCGACCTGGAACGCGGGCATCGACGAGATCTTCCACGACGGCTTCGACGGCTGAGAAGGCGATCCCGCCGAAGCGGTGCGGCGCGAGCCGCATCGCTTCGGTTTTCGATGTCGAACATGCACATCGACGGCGCACTTTCGGGTGCGCCGTTTTTTTTGTGCGGCTCGCGGCTGCGACGATGCGGCGATCCCGTCCGTCCCAAGGATTCGTCGACGCAGCGCAGGGCGCCGGCCGCCGTCCGGCGACCGCGCCGCGGTTGCAGTAAGATTCGGCGCCATTCGCTGGGGAAACCCCTGTTTTCGCGGCCATGCATGCGGCCGGGCCCTGATCCCGGCGCGCTGTCCGGCCTGTTGCGTGCAGCGCCGCATCCAAGAAAGAGGAAGTCACATGAAGTCCGCATTCCGTTTGCTCGTGTTGCTCGCATCGTTCGTGGCGATGCTCGCGTCGGCGTCCGCTGCGACCGTGGGCGGGCCGACGATGGGCCTTTGGTACAACCCGGACCAGTCGGGCCGCGGCTACGACATCGACCTCCAGGGCGACACGATGATCGTCACGACGTACGTCTACGAGCAGTCGGGCGATCCGATCTGGTATCTCTCGTCCGGCACGTTCAACCACGACACCGGCGTGTTCGAGAGCACCTACGACAGCTATGCGAACGGCCAGTGCTTCGGCTGCCCGTACCACGCGCCGACGGTGACGAGCGGCGCCGCCGGCCCGATCACGATCACGTTCCACACCAACCAGACCGCGACGCTGACCTATCCCGGCGGCACGACCGATATCGTGAAGTACGCCTACGGCTTCCCGACGCGGACCGACGTGCTGTACGGCGAATGGGCGCTCAGCTACGAGAACGCCGGCACGGTCGCCGGCGACTGGGTCGTGCTCGACACGCCGCACACCGACCCCGCGAGCGGCGCCATCTTCGCGTCGGGGCACGCGGCGGGCGCGCCGACGACGACCGTGCTCGCAATCTACGATCCGACCTACCGCGAGGCGCAGATCCAGGTCACGCAGGGCACGACGCAGCGCCTGTATCGCTTCGGCGTGTTCGACGACCGCCGCGGCATCGGCATCGTCATGATCACGGCCCAGGGCCAGGCGCAGACGCAGTACACGGCGACCGGCGCGCGCCTGCTCTACAAGAGCGAGATCGCCGGCGGCATCATCGGCCAGACCGACGAGGCGGCGAAGAGCGCCCCCGACACCGCCGCGATCCAGGCCAAGTTCGCCCGCGCTTTCGAGAGCCTCCAGGCCGCGCAGCGTTGAGGATGCGCTAAAACGTCGCGGACGCTGTACGCCCGGCCGCCGCGCGCTATGCTGGCAGTCTCATGGGTGGGGTGGCCGACATCCCGATCCCGGCTTTGGCCGGGGTCGCCGGAGCGTCGCTTTTCGACGCGGACGTCCTGCGCGCGTATGCGGACGGAGAGCTCGGCCGCGCGATCGCGCATCTCGGCTGGCACGCAGGCCGCGTGCACGAAGGCGTCCATCAGGCGCGCAAGTCGCTGCGCCGCACGCGCGCGGTGCTCGCGCTCGGTGCGCCGATTCTCGGTCCCGGCGCGGCGCTGATCGATCGCGAAGTGCGCCGCGTCAACCGGCGACTCTCGCGCATGCGCGACACGCAGGCGCTGGTCGAGACGCTCGATCGGCTGATCGGCAAGAAGAGCACGCCCGAAGAGACCTTGCCGGTGCTGCGTCGCGCGCGCCGCACGGCCGCGCAGGCGCGCGCCGAGGGTGCGCGGCGCGAGCTCGCCGACGATCCGAATCTCGGTCGCAAGCGCGCGGTGTTGACGATGCTGCGCGCGGGCCTGCAGGCGCTCCCGTGGGAATCGCTGACGGGCACGCGCGTGCGCGACGCGCTGGCGGACGGATTGCAGCGCGTCGACGCTTCGGGCGCGCTCGCGCGCGCAGGCGGACGCGACGAGGACTGGCACCGCTGGCGCCGCCGCGTGCGGCGCCTGTCGCAGCAGCATCGCGCGGTTGGCGACCTCATCCCCGAGATCGAACCGGCGCGCAAGCACGTCAAGACGCTGGCCGAACTCCTCGGCGAGACGCAGGACTACTCGCTGCTGCGCGAGCACTGCGGCAAGCGCTCGATCTTCTCCGAGCCCGACCGCTACGTCCTGCGCGACCTCGCCGACAGCGGCACCGCGCGCATGCGCGAGCGCAT
>DATFRS010000272.1:0-5738 GCA_035263065.1 Rhodanobacteraceae bacterium | reverse complement strand
GCGCTGATGCTCGCCGGCTTCGCGTTCGGCATCGCGTGCTGGCGGCGCCGGCCCGACCGGGCGATCGTGCTGGTCGCGCTGTACCTCGCGTATCAGCTCGCGCTGATGGCCGTGCTGCACGTCAAGGCGCGCTTCCTGTTGCCGATGGTGCCGTTCCTCTGCGCGTTCGCCGGGACGTTCTACGCGGGTTCGCCGACGCAGGCTGCGAGCGACGACGGCCGCCTCGCCTTCACGCCGCTTCGCCTCGCGATCGGCGGCGTCATCGCGGCGCTGCTGCTCTTCCTCGCGTTCGCGGGCCCGGCGCTGGACGGCCTCTGCAAGGCTTGAGCTGAGCCCGCTCTCGGCGCGTCCTGTATGCTTGCGCGCCTTCGCGTCCCCGATTCCGCATGCGCCAGCACCTCATCGAGCTCGTCCTCTTTTCGACCTACGCGGAGCTTCGTGCCGAGCGCGCGCGCAGCTACCTCGGACTGATCTGGTGGGTGCTCGAGCCCGCGATGCAGATGGGCGCGTACTGGCTCCTGTTCGGCCTGATCCTCAAGACCGGCGGCCCGGATTACCTGCCGATGCTGCTGATCGGCCTCACCGTGTGGCAGTGGATGAAATCGTGCGTGACGCACGGCGGCTACGCGATCTGGACGAACCTGCCGCTGATCCGCCAGGTGCACCTGCCGCCGCTCGTGTTCCCGATCGTGCAGATGCTCGCCGACTCGATCAAGTTCCTCTACATCTTCGTGCTGCTGCTGGTGATCCTCTGGTGCATGGGCTATCCGCCGAACACGGCGTACTTCGCGCTGCCGCTGGTGTTCCTCGCGGTGTTCCTCGCCGCGGCCGGCGCGGGCTTCGTCGTTTCGGCGGTCGTGCCGCTGCTGCCGGACCTGCGCTTCGTGATCGAGCAGGTGCTGACGGTCGTGATGTTCCTCTCGGGCGTCGTGTTCTCGCTGAAGTCGGTGCCTTCGCCGATGCGCGAGGTGATGGAGCTCAATCCGATCGCCGTGCTGATGGAAGCGACGCGCGGGATTCTCCTGCGCGGCGAGTGGCCGAACGTCGTCGGCCTCACCAAGGTCAGCGTGATCTCGATCGGCGCGTGCCTCATCGGCATGCTCGTCGTCGCGCGTCTCGCGCCGCGCTATCCGAAGCTCGCGACCTGACATGCGCGACGTCCTGATCGAGCTCGAAAACGTCGGCATCGCGTTCGACGCGCAGCGCCGCGTCGGCGGCGCGCGCTTCTGGGCGCTCGATGACGTGTCGGTGAGCCTGCGCCGCGGCGAGCGGCTCGGCGTCATCGGCCGCAACGGCGCCGGCAAGAGCACGCTGCTGCGCGTCGTCGCCGGCATCCTGCAGCCGGATCGCGGCCGCGTGCGGCGCGCACCGGTGTCGTGCCAGCTGCTGTCGCTCGCGCTCGGTTTCACGCCGCACCTGTCGGGTCGCGACAACGCGATCCTGTCGGGCCTGATGCTCGGCCTGCGTCGTCGCGACATCGTGGCGCGCCTGCCGGCGATCCGCGAGTTCTGCGAGCTCGGCGATTTCTTCGAGCAGCCGATCGCGGCGTACTCGTCGGGCATGGTCATGCGGCTCGCGTTCTCGGTCGCGATCCAGGTCGAGCCCGACGTGCTGCTGATCGACGAGGTGCTCGCCGTCGGCGATGCCGAGTTCCAGGAAAAATCCGGCAACGCGCTGCGCGAGCGCATGGGCGAGGGCCACACGGTCGTGCTGGTCAGCCACGACGAGCAGCAGATCGCGATGCTGTGCGATCGCGTGCTCTGGATCGAGCACGGCAAGAGCGTGCTCGAAGGCGACCGCGACGCGGTGTTCGAGGCCTATCATCGCGATCTGCACCTCAGCGGAGCGCCCGCGTGAGCGAACAATCCGCCGCGATCGATCCGGAGCGCCTCGACGCGCTGTCGCGGCGGCTCGGCATTCCGGCGCGCACGCTGCTCGTCGCGGCGGCGCGACTGGCCGAGGCCGGCGCCGAGCAGGCTGCCGATCCCGCCTTCATCGCGTGCGTGCTCGCGGACGCGCGCGAGGGCAGCGGCGCCGCCGGGAAAACCGCGGAAAACCTGCTGCTGACGCCCGTCGCCGACTTCTCGACCAACGAGGTCGAGCGCCTCTTCGCGAGCCTCTGGCCCGAAACCGCGCGCCGGCAGGAGACCTGACGATGCGCGGCGTCGCGCTGATCGTCCTCGCCTGGAACAAGTGGCCGCTGACGAAGCGCTGCCTCGATTCCCTGCTCGCGAGCGATCTCGACGGCGCCGAAGTCATCGTCGTCGACAACGGCAGCGTCGACGAGACGCCCCAGGCGCTCGCCGAGTACGCCGACCGCGTGCGCATCGTGCGCAACGCCGAGAACCTCGGCTTCGTGCGCGGCATGAACATCGGCATCGCGGCGGCGCGTCCCGACGCCGACGTCGTGCTGCTCAACAACGATCTCAAGTTCACGCAGCGCGACTGGATCGGCCGCCTGCGCGACGCGGCGTACTCGGCGCCCGACGTCGGCATCATCGGCTGCCGCCTGCTCGGCCCGGAGCCCGAAGGCCGCGTCTATCACGCCGGCGGATTCATCGAGCCCGAGCGCCTGTGGGGCCAGCAGACCGAGTCGGGCCTCATCGAGCGCGACGTCGCGCAATACACGCGCGTGCGCCGCGTCGAGGGCATCGCGTTCGCGCTCGCCTACATCCGCCGCGACTGCCTCGTACGGAACGGCGGTCTCGATCCGGTGTTCCACAGCTATCTCGAAGACACCGACTACTGCCTGCGCGCCGCCGACCTCGGCATCGCGAGCGTCGTCGCGGGCACGGTCACGCTGCAGCACGACCAGCACGGCTCGACGAGCGAGGACACCGGCTTTCGCGCCGGCCTCTTCGCCGCGAGCCGCGCGACGTTCGCGAAACGCTGGCAGCAGCGCCTCGTCGACCGGTATCGCGGCACGCTGCTCTGGCAGGGCGTGACGCGCACGCCGCCCGCGCTCGCTCGGCTCTCGCGCGACTACGTGCGCCGGCTCGACGCGCGCGGCCTGCGCGCGACGTTCGCGCCGGTTGCGAGCGAGCTCGGCGATCCGCAGGATTTCCGGCTCGAGCTCGCCGCGCAACGTCGGTGGCCCGCGCTGCCGGATGCGGCGATCGTCGTCGCGCCGCCATCGCGTTTCGCCCAAGCGCACGGGCGCTTCCGGCTCGGCCTCGGATTCGGCGAATGGGATCGCGTGCCGGACGCGTGGGCGCGCGCGGCGAACACGCTGGATCGCCTGATCGTCCCCGACGCGTTCCAGGCCGAGGCCTTCCGCGCGGCCGGCGTGACGAAACCGATCGCGATCGTTCCGCTCGGCGTCGACCGCGACTATTTCCATCCGCGCGTGCCGGCGCCGCGGCATCCGCAGGGCCATTTCGTGTTCCTCGCCGTCGCCGACGACCTCGCGCGCGACGCGCCCGACGTGCTGATCGGGGCGTTCCGCCGCACGTTCGCCGCCGACGAGCCGGTCGAGCTCCTGGTGATGCTGCGTCCGCGCGACGATGTCGCGATGACGGGCGCACTGACGTCGCTCGTCGATCGCACCGAGGGCGGCCGCGTGCGACTGCTGCACGCCTGGGGCTATCCCGACCACGAGCGCGCGGTGCCGCTCGCCGCGGTCGACGCGTACGTCTCGGTGCGGCGCGGCGGCGGCTGGGATCCGTTCGCGGCCGAAGCGCTCGCGCTCGGACGCGTGCTGATCGCCGGCGATTTCGGCAGCCAGGCCGGCCTCGGCCGCGGCGTCGCGCGTGCGCGACTCGTCGACGATCCGCGGCATCCGGGTTGCCGCTGGTCGGAGCCGGACGCCAACGCGCTCGGCGCGCGGCTGCGCGAAGTCTTCGATCGTCGCGACGCGTTCTCGGCGAGCGCGCTCGCGAACGCCGAACCGTTCGCGGCCGCGCACGACATCGATCGCAGCGCCGATCGCCTGCTCGACGAGATCGAAAGCGGCGGCACGTTCTCCGCGCGGCCCGTGCCGGTGAAATCGCACCGTCCCGCGGACATCGGGCAGGCGAGCGGCCAGATCGTCGTGCTCGGCATGCACCGCTCGGGCACGTCGAGCGTGGCGGGCCTCCTCGCGCGCATGGGCGCGTGGCCGGGCGAGGACGCGGCGCTGCTCAAGGGTCCCGACAATCCGCGCGGGCATTACGAGCTCGCCGCGCTGCACGACGCGTGCCTGCGCAGACTCGCCGCCGCGGGCGGCGACTGGAAGCATCCGCCTTCCACGGCGCCGGCAGCGGCGATCGACGCATTTCGCCGCGAGGCCGCGCGCGTGCTCGACACGCTCGAGCCGCGCCGACCGTGGTTCGTCAAGGAGCCGCGACTGTGCCTCGTCGTGCGCGAGCTGCTGCCGCTGCTGACGCGGCCCGTGTTCGTGCACGTCGTGCGCGATCCGATCGAAGTCGCCGCTTCGCTCGCGGCACGGGACGGCCTGGGGTGCGACGAAGCGCTGCGCCTCTGGGAGCAGTACACGCTGGCCGCGTTCGATGCGACGCGCGGCTGGCCGCGACTTCTCGTCGACTACGCCGAGCTCGTCGCCGATCCGAACGGCGTCGCGGCGCGCCTGCATGCCGGGCTCGGCGCGCTCGGCATCGAAGGCCTCGGCCTGCCGGCGCCGGCGGCCGTCGCCGACTGGATCGAGCCCACGCTGCGCCGCCAGCACGCGGCGCCCGATGCGCACGCAGCGCTGGGTCCGGCGCAGCGCGCGCTCCTCGAAGCGATCCTCGACCGCAGCATTCTCGATCGCGACGTCGCCGGCTTCGAAGAAGCTGCATCGGCGCGCGCGGACGGCTAAGCTCGTCCGATGCTGTCGTTCCTTCGAGCCCGCTCCACGCACCCTGCGCCGCCGCGCCGCGACGCGGCGTGGGACGGCCGCGTGTTGACGCTAGGTCTCGATCCGGCGCTCGCCGGCGAGCGCGTGGCGATCGATCTCGACGGCTGCTACTTCGCCGATGCACCCATCGACGCGAACGGCGACGTGCGTTTCGATTTCCCGTTCGCGCCGAAGGCGACGCCGCGTGCGACGCTGCTGGCGCACCGCGGCGGCCGGCCGCTCGCGGATGCGCAGGCGATCCGTTTCGGCGAGCCGGGCCTCGACGCGGCGCGCGGCGTGCACGAATCCATCGACGCGCTCGGCCACATCGGGCGCATCGTTCCTTCCGGCGTCGACTGCGCCGCGCACGAGGTCGCGATCGTCGTGCCGGTCTACGACGCGCCGGCACTGGTCGAGCGTTGTCTCGAATCGGTGCTGAATCACACGACGGGCCGCGCGCGCCTGATCGTGATCGACGATGCGAGCACCGATCCGCTCGTCGCGCCGCTGCTCGAACGCTACGCCGATCGCGCCAACATCCGCGTGCTCGAGAACGAGAGCAACCGCGGCTTCACGGCGACGGCGAATCGCGGCATCGCCGAGGCGGGACAGGACGACGTCGTGCTGCTCAATGCCGACACCGAAGTCGGACCGAACTGGCTGACCGGTTTGCGTCGGGCGGCGCTCGGTGCGGACGACATCGCGACGGTGACGGCCGTCTCCGACAACGCGGGCGCGTTCTCGGTGCCGGAGCTCGAGCTCGAGAACACCTGGCCCGAGCGCTGGACCTTCGGCGATGCGGCGCGCGCGCTCTGGCAACACGCCGGCCTCGCATATCCCGAGCTTCCGACCGGCAACGGCTTCTGCATGTACGTCCGCCGAAGCGCGATCGATGCCATCGGCGTGTTCGACGAAGCCGCGTTTC
>DATFRS010000271.1:0-5932 GCA_035263065.1 Rhodanobacteraceae bacterium | reverse complement strand
CACGGCGGACGTCTCGTTGCCGAGGACGTCGCCGATGTCGTTCACCGTCGGCGCGATGCGGATCGTGAACGGAACGACCGCGGAGTCCGAGCAGGCGGCGCTCGTCACGAACTTGACCGTCGACGGCTCGACGATCGGGATCTCGTCATTTGCGTACGGCGCGTTCTTGCTGTCGAGGAACGTGACTTTCGTCGTGCTCGCCGGCCTCCAGCAGATCGGTACGGTCAGATTCGCCATGTCGTCATCTCCCCTGGTTCATGCGCATGGATCGGTGGATCAGTCGGGCTTGGTCTCGGCGTCGCCGGGCTGCCTGGCAAGCTGCGCGATGCGCTCCCTGACCGGGCTCGCCTCGGGCACCTCGACGCCGTGCCTGGCGAGCATCGCGATGAAATCGGCTTCGCGATAACCGGTCGCCGCGAGCTGCCGCGCCGAGGCAACGGCCTCGGCGTCCTCGCCGAGCCTAAGCCGCGCGCCGATCGCGACGTGCAGCGCGGCGGGGTCCTGCGACGGCGCCTTCATCGCGAAACCTGCTGCCGACCAGGCCGCGCGCGCCTTCGCCGCATCGCCGCCCGCGTCGGCGACATCGCCGAGCGCCAGCTGCAACTGCGCACCGACGAGCTGGTTCGTGAGATCGTCCGCCGCGCCGGCGAGCGCGCGATCGAGCGCCTGCTTCGCCGCGCCGAGCGCCTCGCCTGCAACGGGCGACTGCGCCAGCGCGAGCAGGCGTCGCGCGTTCTCGAGATGCGCCTGCGCGAGCTTGCGCTGCCAGCCGACGTTCGTGGCGTCCTTGCGGACCAGCTGGCCGAGCCGCGCGATCGCCTGCTCGTCGCGCCGCTCTGCATCGGCGCCGTCGCCGAGCGCGCGCGACACCTGGCCCATCATCCAGCCGTAGCTGCCGGCCTTGTCGAGCCAGTCGGTCGATTCGGGATCGATGCGCAGCAGCGCTTCGATGCCCTTCATCGCGGCGCGCAGATGCGTCGCCGCCGCCGGCGTCTCGCCGCAGAGATAGAGCGCGCGGCCGAGGAACGCTTCGGCGGCGACGAGATCCTCGCGGCGCGCGTTGTTGCTCGGATCGAGCTCGAACAGCTTGACCTTGATGTCGCGGTCGGCGACGTACTCGCGCACGGCCTCCTCGAGCTTGCCTTCCTTGAGGGCGAGCTGGGCAAGATTGTTGTGCGCGTAGCCGAGCTCGGTCTTCCAGCCGAGCGTGTCGGGCTCCCGGCGGCTGAGATAGGCGTAGCCGTCGAGCACCTTCGCGTATTCGGCGCGCGCCTCCTCGGTGCGGCCGCGCGCTTCGTAGATGCGGCCGACATTCGTGCGCACGGACGCGATGCGATCGAGGATGTCGGTGTCGTCGGGACGCTCGGCGCTGACGCGGACCAGCGCGTCGCGCGCCGCGCCGAAGCGCGAGAGCGCGTCGTCGAGCCGGCCCTGCGACCAGTCGACGTAGCCGACCCAGGTCAGGCTTTCGGCATGGATCGTCTCGTACTCGGTGTTGGCCGGGGCGCGGCGCACGAGCTCCTCGCTGGTCGCGAGCGCGCTCTTGAACGTGTCGTAGGCTTCCTGCACGCGCCCCTGGTCGCGGCGCACGGCGCCGAGCTTGAGCTGCGCGCGCGTGCGCTGCGCGATCGCGCCGTCGGTGATGTCCGCCGCCGGCAGCGCCGCGAAGTACTTCACGACCTTGTCGGACACGCTTTCGAGGATGTCGAGCCGGTTGACCTGCCGCAGCTTGTCGTCGAGATCGCCGAGCATGAAGCCGACGAGATCTTCGGCCTGCTTCTGCCGCCGTTCCGCCGCATGCCGCGCGATGACCGCGTTCACCGCGAGCGTCGTCGTGAGGCAGAGCAGCACGAATCCGGCCGCGATCGCCGCGATCCCGCGCAGGCGCCGGCGCCGCCTCTCGCGATGCCGCAGATCGTCGAGATCGACGCCGAGCAGTCCCGCGACGATCTTCGTGCGCGCATTCGAGCGTCCGTCCTTGCCGGGCCGCGCGTCGGCCGCGATCGGCTCGAAGCGCTCGCCGGTCTCGCGGCCCGACGCGTCGACGCGATGCGTCAACGCCGGCGCGATGCACTCGTCGTGTTCGCGCCCGGCCCATTCGCTCGCGCCGGGCTCGCCGTCGACGATCAGGCAGAAGATGCGCTGCGCGCGGCCGAGCCGCTGGAATGCCCGCACCTCCTCGTTGACCCAGTGCGACTGCGCCGCGTGCGGCGAGCAGATCACGATGAGATTCGCCGACTGCGCGAGCGCGTCGCTGACCTTCGCCGAGAGATCGGTCGCGCTCGGCAGCTCGTCGCGATCGCGGAACACCGGCGCGAGCCGCGCCGGGATCACGCCGGCGCTCGTCGTTAGTCCGACGAGGCGCGGCGGGATCGGATAGTCCTCGATCGCGTGGTGCAGCCAGTCCGCCCAGTCGCTATCGCGATGGCTGTAGCAGAGGAAGGCGCGATAGCGGAAGTCGAGCATACGAGCGGCGGCAGGCGATGGAGCTACTTGTTGTTCGGGTGGTTGATCAGCCTCGGATCGTCCTCGAAGCGCTGGCCGCCGCCCGAGCCCTGAAGCGCGGTCCAGACCCACAGCGCGTACTGGTAGGCCTTGCCGTCGTTGTTGTTGTCGACGACCGTCAGCGTGAGGTAGCCGGGACCGAGCGAGTTCGGCGGGAAGACGAACTCGCTGCCGTTGTAGATGCCCGGATTCTGGCCTTGCAGCGCAATCCAGAACGCGTCCTTGGGGCCGTTCGACGCACCGAAGAAGCTCAACGGAAACGTGCCGACGTTCGGCCCGCCCGAGAACGTCAGCGACGTCGTCGTGAGCTGGAACGCCAGCGTCACCGCCGTACCGGACGGGTACTGCTTGCTGAGATCGATGCCGCCGTCGGCCGAAAGCACGCCGGAGGGCGTGCCACTGCCGGCGGTGAACGCGAAGCCCACGCCATCATTGATGCTCTTGCCCTTCGGTGTGACCGCGACGTTGATGTTGACGGTTGACATGAGCGGATCTCCTTTTTCGTGTTATCGGAAATCGACGCGGCGAGTTACGTGCCGGCAGGTCCGGCCCGCGCATTCCCCGCGAGTTGCGCCTTCACGGCCAGGAACGCCGGATGGCGAAAGCCGATGCGATCCAGGTTCGCGACGACGGCCGCCGCATCGTCGTTGCGGCCGACGCGCGACAGCGCGCTCGCGAGGACCGTCTGCGTGAGCGCGTCCTCGCGCGCCTGGTCCGGCAGGAGCTCCGTGACCACACGCTGCCAGCAGTCGAGTGCTTGTGCGCCCTGACCCAGCGCCGCTTGCTGAGCGCCACACACGCCGAGCGCCAGGCCGAGTTGCGTGCGCACCAGTTGATCCTCTTTTTCCCCCGCGCCCAGCGCGTCGATGCGCTGGACGACCTGCTGCGCGAGATTCAGCGCGGCCAGGTGATCGCCCGACTCGGCGAGAAAACCGGCGCGCAGAAGATCGCAACGGCTCTGCAGGAACGCTCGCCAGCGAACGACGCTCGCATCGCGCCGGACGAGGTCCTGGGCGATCGCACAGGCCCGATCGACTTCCGCCCGCGCCGCGCGTGCGTCGCCGTCGAATGCCAGCGCTTCGCCGAGATAGGCGTAGGCCTGCGCGCTCATGTCGGCCCATTGCGTGCTGTCCGGCTCGGCCCGCATCAGCTCGCCGGCCAGCGTCGCCGCGGATCTCAGCTCGTCGACGGCGGATTTCACGTCGCCTCGCGACATCGACAGGCGGGCCAGCGCGTAGCGCGCGACCAGCAGGCTTCGCTTCGCGTCGTTGTTCCCGGGATCGGCAGCGAGGACCCTGCCGTAGATTGCGAGCTCGGCGCTGCGTTCGCGCGATGCCGTCTCGAAGTCGCCGAGCTTTTCGTTCGCATCGGCAAGCCATGCACGCGACTGCGCATCGTCGAGCTGGCGCGCGACGTCGTCGGGCGCACGTCGTGCGAGCGCGGACGACACGGCCAGCGAACGCTCGAACGCCTCGACGGCTTCCGCCGCGCGCCCTTCCTTGATCAGCAGCGTGCCGAGATTGCTGTACGCGTATTCGACTTCGGCCTGCCAGTCGTCCTTCGCGGGATCGAGCACGACGAGTCGCTCGGCGAGGCGCTTGTATTCGTTGAACGACGCCTCGGCGACGTCGTTCTGCCCGCGCTGGAACGCGACATTGCCGACCCAGTACACGCTCTGTGCATGGTCGAAGATGCGCTGTTGATCCTCCGGCGCACGCGCCAGCAGCTCGCTCGTGCTGTGCGCCGCCTGCTCGAACACGTCGAGTGCGTGATCGAGGTTGCCGCGCAGATCGTCGACTTCGCCGATCAGATGCAAGGCGCGCGCCCGGCGGCCGAGCGAATCGGCGTCGAGCGCGCCCGGATTCTGCTTCGCGTAGTAGCCGAGCGCGCGCTCGCCGACCGAGTCGAGCGCGTCGAGGCGGCCGACCGGCTCGAGCTTCTTGCGCAGGTCGCCGAGCATGAACTCGATGAGCCCTTCGGCTTCGGCGCGCTGCGCGATCGCCTCGCTGCGCGCGCGCAGCGCGTAGACGCTGAGGCCGCCGGTGAGCAGCATGCCGGCGAACGACGCGGCGGCGAGCGCGGCCCATTTGCGGTTGCGGCGCTGGTGCTCGCGCTGCTTGAGCGTGTCGAAGCCGACGTCGAGCAGGCCGGCAATCAGCTTGAGGCGCGCGTTCGGCTTGCCGTCGCCGACGGCCCGCGCATCGGCGGCGATCGGCTCGGCGCGCGCGTTCGTGCGACGGCCTTCGCGATCGACGGCGAAGCGCAGCGCTTCGCAGAAGCATTCCTCGCTCGCGCGGCCGGCGATGTCGGTCGCATTCGGCTCGCCGTCGACGATCAGGCAGAAGATGCGATCGGCGCGGCCGAGCCGCTTGAACGCGCGCACCTCCTCGTCGACCCAACGCGACGCGGCCGCGTGCGGCGAGCAGATGACGATCAGGTTCGCCGACGCGGTGAGCGCTTCGTTGACCTTGCGGCCGAGATCGGTCGCGCTTGCAAGCTCGTCGCGATCGCGGAACACCGGCGCGAGACGGCGCGGAATGACGCCGGCCGCGGTCGCCGTGCCGACGAGGCGGCTCGGCACACGGTAGGTTTCGAGCGCTTTGTGCAGCCAGCGGGCCCAGGATTCGTCCCGGTGGCTGTAGCTCAAAAACGCGCGATACCGGAAGCCTGCTGCCCCGTCAGTCATCGCCCGCCCCCCGTCGGCCCCCGTCGCGCCGACCTGAACAGCCTAGCAAAAAGTGTGATGCCCATCACGAAATAACACGGTCTGGCGGCGGGGGTGACAGGCCGCCCCAAGCCGACCTGCCGCGCTTCGAGCTCGCGAACCCGCCAGGAGCCGTTCGCGGCGGAAAAGGCGGGCCTGGAGCGCGGCGATCGAGGGCGGATTTCCTACAGGACGTCGCGGCGATTTCGTACGCGGCCGCGGCCGCCTGTAATCGCGCGCCCCGACTTCCGCAATGGTCGTCCCAGCCAACGCCACGGAGACGAACATGAGCTTCCCCGCCAACCACCGATCGCTTCGCACCGGATTCCGCGCGACGCTCGCCGCGCTTTCGCTCGCCGCCGCCGGGAGCGCGCACGCCTATCTCACCGTCGGGCCGAACGGCACGTACGCGTCGATCCAGGACGCCGTCAACGCCGCGATCGCCGCGGGCGGCGACGAGGTGCGCGTCGAGAACTGCGTCGCCCTGTGCATGTGGCTGCAGCGCGTCGACTTCGAGACGACCGCGTCGGTCCAGCTGTCGGGCGGCTGGGCCTCGGACTTCCAGAGCCAGATCCCGGACTACACGACGCATCTCATCGGCACCGGCGAGGACGCGCCGACGATCCGCGCGATCGCGCGCGGCAGCGCGATCGTCTCGGTGAGCCGCTTTTCGCTCGACGGCACCGGCAACTCGGGTTCGGGCTCGTCGGGCTTCTACACGCG
>DATFRS010000270.1:0-24968 GCA_035263065.1 Rhodanobacteraceae bacterium | reverse complement strand
GATCGACGCGAAGATCGATCTCGCCATCCGCCACGCGCCCGCTGAGCTTCGACTCCGCATCGACCTGCTTCACCGAGCGCACGACGCGCCCGCTCTCGCGATCGAACAGGATCGCGTAGCCGCGGTCGAGCGTCGCGAGCGGGCTCACTGCATTCAACGTGCGTGCGAGCTGGCCGAGCCGGAGCGCATGCCGCTCGGCCGTGCGCGCGATCGCGGCGCGCAGGCGATCGCCGAGCGCCTGCGTGCGCTCGCGGCGGCGCGCGAGCTGGTGCTGCGGGTCCTGCGCGGCGAGCCGCGCGCGCAGCTTCGATGCGCGCAGCAGGCGGATCTCGAAGGTGCTGCGCACGACGGCGTTGAGGCGTTGCTCGAGCATGCCCGCGCGCTCGGCCGCGCGGGCGAGGCGTGTCTGCGGCCGCTGCGCCTGCAGGCGTCCGGCCGCGTGGTCGACGTGCTGCGCCTCGCGCTCGATCTTGCGCGCGATGCAGTGGCGCAGGCGCGCGCGCTGGCGCTCGAGCACGCGCGCGAGGTCGGCGGCGTCGGGCACGAGCAGCTCCGCGGCCGCGGACGGCGTCGGCGCGCGCAGGTCCGCGACGAAATCGGCGATCGTGAAGTCGATCTCGTGGCCGATCGCCGAGACGACCGGAATCGCGCTCGCGTGGATCGCGCGCGCGACCGCTTCGCTGTTGAATGCCCAGAGGTCCTCGAGCGAGCCGCCGCCGCGCGTGATCAGCAGCACGTCGTGCCGCCGCGCGCGCGACGCTTCGCGGATCATCTCGGCGATCTCGGGCGGCGCGTCGCGGCCCTGCACGGGGACCGGCAGGATCTCGATCTCGGCAAGCGCGAAGCGGCGGCGGATCACGCTGAGGACGTCGCGGATCGCCGCGCCGCTCCTCGAAGTGACGACGCCGATGCGCCGCGCGAACCGCGGCAGCGCGCGCTTGCGCTCGGTGGCGAAAAGGCCTTCGGCGGCAAGCCGCGTCTTGAGCAGCTCGAACTCGCGCCGCAACGCGCCTTCGCCGGCTTCTTCGAGATGCTCGACGATCAGCTGGAACTCGCCGCGTCCTTCGTAGAGGCTCACGCGTCCGCGCGCGAGCACGTGCATGCCTTCGCCCGGCTTGAAGCGCAGCCACGTGCTGCGCGGCTTGAACATCGCGCAGCGCACCTGCGCCGTGGTGTCCTTCATCGTGAAGTAGAGATGCCCCGAGCCCGCGCGCGTCACGTTCGAGAGCTCGCCCTCGATCCAGATCAGCGGCAGCGCGTCCTCGAGCAGGTCGCGCACGAGCCGGTTCAGCGCGGTGGGCGTCAGCACCTCGCGCTCGGCGACCGGCGGGCGTTCGGAGTCGCTCATGATGTGGAAGCGTGCGCCGGCATGCGGCGCGCGCGGAGGTTTTCTTGCGTCGCCGCGCGGGCGAACGGCAGTCGAGTCTGCGGCATTTGCCGTCCGCGCGGCAAGCCGTGCTCAGCGCTTGCGTGTGAGCGCTTCGAGGTAGTGCGCGACGAGGCTCGCGCCGATCCAGAGCGCGAGCGCCGCGAGAGGCCAGGCGACGACGCGCGGCCACAGGATGCCGGCCACCGCAGCGAGCAACAGCAGCACGCCCGCGATCAGCAGCGGCACCGATTCGCTCTGGCCGAGCACGCGACGGTTCGCGATCGCTGCGCCGACCGAGTTCGCGATGCGGATCGCGCCGGCCGCCGCGCGACCCGAGCTGCCGCCGCGGGCACGCGGGTAGGGCGGTCCGACGCGCGCACTCGCCGGCGGCGGCGTTGCGGCGGCGGTATCGCCCGGTTGCGTTGCGTCAGCGGCCTCTGCCGCAGCGGGCGATTCCGGCGTTTCCTCGCCGATGGTCGTCTTGCGCAGGCGCCTGGGGAGTTTCAAGACGATTTCGGTCGCCTGGTCGAGATCGTTCGCGTACTGCGCTTCCATCGCGTGCGCGAACGTCTCGTCCTCGATCGCGAGATCGAGCTCGCAGTTGCCGATCCAGCTCGCGAGATTGAGATTGCTGGAACCGACGCGCGCCCAGCGGCAGTCGGCGACGGCGGTCTTCGCGTGCAGCATCGAGCCGTTCCACTCGAACACGCGCACGCCGGCTTCGAGCAGCGGCCGGTAGCCGGCGCGCGAGACCGCGGCGACCGCCGGAATGTCGCTCGTCCCCGGCACGAGGAGGCGCACGTCGACGCCATCGCGCGCGGCCGCCGACAGCGCCTGCACGTAGGGCGCGACACCGACGAAGTACGCGTCGGTGATCCAGAGGCTGCGCCGCGCCATCGCGGCGATGAGCTGGTCGAGGCGGTAGAGGCCCGCCGTGTTCGGCACGGTCGCGACGACGCGAAGGTCGACCTGGCCCGCCGGCAGGCAGCGGTCGGTCAGCGCGAGCACGTCGTCGGGCAGCGGCGTGCCGAGTGTTGCCCAGGTGTCGGCGAACGCATTGGCGAGATCGCGCAGTGCCGGCCCGCGCACGCCGACCGCCGTGTCGCGCCAGGGATCGATGCCGCGCTCGGGATCGCCGAGCCACGTGCCGCTGACGCAGATGCCGCCTACGAACGCGACCGTGTTGTCGACGACGAGCAGCTTGCGGTGATCGCGCGAGAGCCAGCCGAACGGGCTCGTGACGTGGAACGGGTTGTACGTGCGCATCTCGCCGCCGGCGGCGACGAGCGCGTGCCAGAAGCCTTCGCCGGACTGGCGCAGGCAGCCCATCCAGTCGCGGATCACGCAGACGCGCACGCCGGCTTTCGCGCGCCCGGTCAGCGCGTCGCGGAACGCGCGGCCGGTCGCGTCGTCGCGGAAGATGTAGTTCTCGATCAGCACCAGCGATTGCGCGCCCTCGATCGCGGCGAGCCACGCGTCGAAGTTCGTCTTCGCGTCGATCAGGAGATCGACCTTGTTGCCCTCGAGCAGCGGCGCGCCGGCCGCGCGGCTGAACGCCTGCTCGGCGAGCACGCGGACGGCGGCGTTGTCGGTGAAAGGGCGGCGGGGCAGGACGGCGGCCATGCGCGCAAGTCTACGGGAAGCGCGTGAACGCTCGCGCGGCGGGCGATCTCTTATGATGGGCGCCCCGACGGAGGCACGCATGGATCAGCCGACTGGCAACGCCGCGCTCGAGGCCGTCGTCGACCGTCTCATCGCCGCGGCGGACGATCACCTCGCGATCGCGGCGCCGCTCGGGCTCGGCAAGCCGAATCACCTCCTCAATGCGATCTACCGGCGTTTCAAGGCCGATCCTTCGCGCCGGCTGACGATCTACACGGCGCTCTCGCTTGATCCGCCGGCGCCGGGCAGCGACCTCGAGAAGCGCTTCCTCGCACCGTTCCTCGCGCGGCAGTTCGGTGCGGATTATCCGCGCCTCGACTACGTGATCGACCTCAAGGCGAACCGCCTGCCGGCGAACGTGCGCGTGCAGGAGTTCTATTTCCTGTCCGGCGCGATGCTGCGCTCGGAGCGCGCGCAGCGCGACTACGCGAGCATGAACTACACGATGGTCGCGCGCGATCTCGCCGATGGCGGCGACCTGCACGCGATCGTGCAGCTCGTCGCGCGGCGCGGCGAGCGCTACAGCCTGTCGTGCAATCCCGACGTGACGCTCGACGTGCTCGACGCGATCGCCGCCGCCGGCGGGCGCCGGCCGATGCTGATCGGCGTCGTGCATCCGGAGCTGCCGTTCCTCGGCGGCGATGCCGAGGTCGAGGCGCGCCTGTTCGAGACGATCGTCGACGACGCGTCGCCGCAACCGCTGTTCGCGTTGCCGCGCGATGCGGTCGACCCGGTCGAGCATGCGATCGGCCTTCACGCGTCGACGCTCGTGCGCGACGGCGGCACGCTGCAGATCGGCATCGGCGCGCTGTCCGATGCGATCGTCGCGGCGCTGCTGCTGCGGCACCGGCAGAACGACGACTATCTCGCGGCGCTGCGCGCGCTGCGCGGCGACGATCCCGCGGCCGATCGCCTCGTCGCGCGCTACGGCGGCCTCGGCACGTTCGCACGCGGGCTCTACGGCGCGAGCGAGATGATCATGGACGGCTTCATGCATCTGCGCCGCGGCGGAATACTGAAGCGCCGGGTGTTCGACGACATCGAATTGCAGCAGGCGCTCGACGCCGGCACGCGCAGCGACGACGGCACGCTGCGCGGCGGGCACTATCTCAAGGGCGCGTTCTTCCTCGGCTCGAAGGATTTCTACGCGTGGCTGCGCGAGCTCGCGGGCGAGGACTACGACGGGCTCGTCATGAGCCGCGTCTCCGACGTCAACCAGCTCTACGGCGGCCGCGAATCGCTCGATGCGACGCAGCGCCGCGACGCGCGCTTCTTCAACACCTGCATGATGGCGACGCTGCTCGGCGCCGCGGTGTCCGACGCGCTCGAGGACGGGCGCGTCGTCAGCGGCGTCGGCGGCCAGTACAACTTCGTCGCGATGGCGCACGCGATCGCCGGCGGGCGCTCGGTGCTGCTGCTGCGCGCGACGCGCACGAAAGGCTCGCACGTCGAATCGAACATCCGCTGGAACTACGGGCACACGACGATCCCGCGCCACCTGCGCGACATCTACATCACGGAGTACGGCGTCGCCGACCTTCGCGGCAGGAGCGACGAAGCGTGCATATGCGCGATGCTCGCGATCGCCGATGCGCGGTTCCAGGACGAGCTGGCCGACCAGGCGCGCCGCGCCGGCAAGCTCGCGCGCGATTTCGTGATTCCCGACGCATGGCGCCGCAATACGCCGGCGGCGCTCGCCGAGCGGAT
The DNA here is from genome assembly GCA_035263065.1 of Rhodanobacteraceae bacterium. Taxonomy (GTDB): domain Bacteria; phylum Pseudomonadota; class Gammaproteobacteria; order Xanthomonadales; family Rhodanobacteraceae; genus Dokdonella_A. The sequence continues at coordinate 20,230 of DATFRS010000270.1, read as the reverse complement.
GAAGCCGTTCAAGGCGCGCGGCTTGTTTGCGCAGTTTCCGTTCGGCAGCGACTTCACGGACATCGAATTGCGCCTGTTGCCCGCGCTCCTGTGGCTCAAGAAGAACACGGCCGACTGGCGGCGCTGGCCCGCGGTGCTCGGTGCGCTGCTGGCGCCGGGATCGCCGGATGGCATCGCGGACGTGCTCGATCGACTCGGGCTTGCCGATGCGAAGGGCTTCGGCGAGCGCGTGACCGCGCGCCTCGTCCGGGGCGCGCTCTCGCGCGTCCCGCGCTAGGCGCCGCGCCGCCTCAGTCGAAGGCGTCGCCGAAAATGCGGTCGGCGATGAGCCTCAGCACGATGTCGCCCTCGCGGCCGTCCTCGACGTCGACGTTGCCGCCGACGGCGACGATGCGCGCGCCCTGCATCGCGACGCCGCTCAGCCACTGCTCGCCGCGCGGGAACGCGCTGACATCGAAGGTCGCCTTGCCGTCCTGTCCGAAGGTCGGGTCGAGCGCGCCGCGAGCGTCGAGGCGGGCGACCGTCGCGAGGCCGCCGGCCGGAAAGTTCTGCACGGCGCCGCCGACGAGCACGATCTTGCCGTCCGGCTCGATGGCGAGCGCGCTGGCCTCGCTCTGGTCGCCCTGCTCGAGGCCGAGATCGAACGTGACGGCGGCGATGCCGCCGTCACCGAACGTCGCATCGCGCGAGCCGTCGGACAGGAACCGCACGGCGATCGTGTCCTTGCCGTAGTCGCCGTCGTTGCGCCAGCGGTATCCCGCGGCGACCGGCCGGTCTTCGGCATCGATCGCGAGCGCGACGAGCGATCCCGAGCCGCCGGCGCCATCGAGGCCCGCGGCCGCGATGCCGCCGTCGCCGAACGTCGCGTCGGGCGATCCGTCGGGCAGAAGCCGCGCGAGCTCGCCGCCGGTGCCGTGCCCGCACGCGACGAAGATGCGTCCGTCGGCATCGATCGCGACGGCGTTCGCGGTACCGCCATCGTCGCCCATTTGCGCCGGAATGGTCGCCTGGCCGCCGATGCCGAAGGTCGCATCGAAGCTGCCGTCGGACTCGATCCGCGCGATGCCGATGCGCCGTCCGAAGTCCGCCGACTGGACCGCCCCGGCGACGACGATGCGGTCCTCGGCGTCGATCGCGACCGACGTCGCGATGCCGCCGTAGGTGTAACCGTCGAACAGGAATTCGAGGCGGCCGTCGTTGCCGAAGGCCGCGTCGAGCGTACCGTCCGCGTTGATGCGCGCCACGGCGATGTCCCAGCGGATCGGGTCGGGAAAGCTCGACAGCATGCGTGCGCCGGCGACGACGATGTGGCCGTCGGCCTCGATCGCGATGCCGTGGCAGAAGTCGTCGCCGTAGTCCGGCAGCTCGAACGGAATCATCAGCGCGCCGCCGGTGCCGAATGTCGTGTCGCGCGTTCCGTCGGGATCGAGTCGCACGACGTAGAAGTTGTAGCCCGTGCCGGGCTCGCCGTGCTTCGCATCGCACAGGAGGATGCGGCCGTCCGGCTGGACTGCGACGGCGGGGTATTCGGGCTGGATCTCGTCCATGCGCACGATGCCGCCCGTCCCGAAGGCCGGATCGAGCTCGCCGTCAGCGGCGTGGGCCAAGGCCCAAGGCGCCAGAGCGGGCAGGAGGGCGAGGCGGGCGAATCGGTTCATCGACGAGACCCATGGCGTGAGAGCGCGCGGAGAATAGGGCTTTTGCCGCTGCGCCCGCCATCGTTACGGGCTCGTTCGGCCGCGCCATTTCGCAGCCTTTTCACTTTTTTGCAGTTGCGGCATGCGCCTGAAGATCGGCGCCGTCGGTATCCGCAGCAGGCCCGGCGGCCAGCAGACGACGCAGATCCGTCAGCGCCGCCGACAGCTCCGAGGGGTCGCGCACGGCTCTTCGCGCCGACCCGACGGCCTTGCGCAGCGCGGCCGGCGTTTCGCGCGCCTGGATCAGCGCTACGGCCGGCGCGCGGCACGCGATCAGCGCGTCGATCCAGTCTGCGGGACTCGTCGTACGCGTCACCAGGCGGCTCGCACGGAATGCGGGAGCGATTTGCTCGACGCGTCCGAGCGCCGCGACGAAGGCATCGGACGTGCGATCTGCGTTCGCCGGGTCGAGCGCCTCCGACAACGCCGCGAGCGCATCGGCCATGCGCCGCCGCAGCACGGCTGTCGATCGGATCGGCCATACGAACCACGCGGCGGCGACGCCGATGATCGCGCCGATGACGATTTCTTCGAGGCGCTGCCAGAGGATCGGCTGCTCCGTCGCGCCCGTGAAGTTCTGCAGGAGCGCGAGCGCGATCGTGACGAAGAGCGCCCACCACGCGTAGCCGAGCGGACGCAGCCAGAGCCCGAAGAACACGGCCGCGAGGATCAGCGCGACGGTCGCCGCGTCGCGGTCGCCGAAGCGCAGCGTGAACACGAGCGCGATCCCGGTGCCGCCCGCCGCACCGACGACGCGCAGCACGCTCTTGTACGCGACGTCGAGACGTCCGCGGCTGCCGCTCAGCACGATGAAAGCCGTCAGCACGATCCACGACCAACGCTCGGCGAAGAACACGAAGCCGACGACGAACGAGGCACCGAGTGCGACGCCCATCTGGGCCGCCATGCGCGTCGGTGCATCCGGTCGCAGCGCGCTTTCCGTCTTCGCGTGCGCATCGTGCGTGCGCGGCGCGGGCGCGAGCCATCGCGCGCGACGGGCGAGCGCGTGGGCGACGCTCACCCACGCGAGCGCGAGCAACGCGACGACGACCGGCATCAGCCGCGCGAGCGCGGGTCCGACCTTCGTCGCCGGCACGTACGGCACCGCGAGCAGCGTCACGAACGGCAGCGCGATCAGCGAGCCGGCGCGAGTCGCGAGCGGTCCGAAGCGGCGCAGCCAGATCGGCACGGAGAGGCCCGCCGTGAGGCCGAGCGCACCGATCCACGGCCATCGCTGCAGCAGCACGCCGGCGCCGGCGGCAACGAGCGCGACGAGCGGCAGCGCGAGCGCGGCTTCGAGCCGCTCGCGAGCCGTGCGGTCGAGCTGGCTGCGCGAGAGCGAAATCGACAGCACGACGGCGAGGATCGCGGGACCGGGTTCCGGATCGATCGCCAGCGCAGAGAGCATCGCGGCGAGCGCCGCGAGCATCGTCGCGACGGCGTCCTGCAGCGCGGCGAGGGTCCGGTGAGCGGCCATGGCGCGCGGGATTATCCCTGCCGGCGCTTGCGCTCACGCGGGATTTACATCGGCTCCGCCTCCGGTCGGAGGCCATGCCGCGCTCGCCGCCCGGGTCTCGCATGAAGACCGCGCCCGGCGATGCCATAATCGGGCTGCAAATCCACGTAAATCCCCCGATGAACGAACGCTATCGACGCCTGCTACGCGGGACACCGGAACGCCATGCGCCGACCGCCGGCGCGTTCGCGACGGATGCGCGCGCGCTGCGTTCGTGGGTCGCGGCGTTGCCGCTCGCGAACTTCAATACGACGGCGAAGCTGCTCATCGACGGATTGCGCCAGACCAACCGCATGCGCATCGACGCGCTGCAGCGGCTCGAAGCGCTCGAGATCCTGCGCCATCCGGTCGCGCAGCTCGCGGCGCTGACCGACAAGCAGATCGTCGGCGCGAGCTTCCCGCTGCCGCCGCAGAAGGTCGAGCTCGGCGCGATCGCGCTCGAGTTCCAGAGCGAGCTCGCGCTCGGCTATCGCGTCGCGCTCGCGGAGCTGTGCGCGCCCGGCGGCAACGTGCCGTTCATGCGCGCCAAGCAGGTCGCGCAGGCCGGCGTGCGCGCGCTGCAGCACGGCGGCGAGCACCTGGCGAAGGCCTACCTGCTCTATCGCACGCCGCCGGCGGGCGCGTGGCAGGCGCTGCACGATGTCTACCGCTTCATGACGATGGTGCGCTTCGACGATCGCGCCGTCGAGGATCCGCTGATCGGGAGTGCCGTCAACGCGAAGCTCGCGTACTGCCACGCGCTCCTGCTCGCGCTCGCCAATCCGTATCGCTACACGCAGCGCGAGCTGCTCGAAGTCAACGCGTTCACGCGCACGGTCGCGCCGTACTGCGAGCTCCGCGGCGGCATGAGCGTCGGCGACATCACGATGAACACCGACAGCGACCACGGCCCGGGATATCTCCCCGAGGAGCGCGGCGGCGGCGAGCTCGACGTGCTGTCGATCATCCTGAAGCCCCTGCTCGATTTCATCGAGAGCCAGATCGACATCCTGCCGCCCGGCGCGCGCGTCGCCACGTTCCGCTTGCGCGGCGGGCCGCCGGTGCAGATCGACATCGATCTCGCGCACCGGCTCGTCGACGGCTGGACCGCGACCGGCGAGCGCTCGCATGCGCGGCTCGGCGGCGGCTATCAGCTCGACACGGTGCTGGGCCTGCACGACCTGCACTTCGTGCTCGCCGGCAACGAGGATTTCGAGAGCTTCCTGCGCCGCGTGCGCGGGCAGTCGATCAGCCTCAGCGAGAGCGATCGCATCGCGTCGTGGGCGATCGGCGCGTCGGAGTCGGCGCGCGCGACGCGGCTCAAGGCGCGCGTGCTCGACCAGAGCCTCGGCGGCTATCGTGTCCTGTGGGAGCGCGGCACCGGCGGCGAGGCGGTGCGCGCGCGCATCGGCGAGCTGGTCGGCCTCGCGCTGCCGGAGCCGGGCGAGGGCGCGCCGGACTGGATGATCGGATCGATCCGCTGGATCCGCATCGACGACCAGGGCCGCGTCGACGCAGGCGTCGAGCTGCTCAGCCGGCGCGCGCTGCCGGCCGGCGTGCGGCCGCTCGAGGACACCGGCGCGCACGCGTCGGTGCGCGGCCTCTTGCTGACGTCGTTGCGTGCGGACGAAAACGACCACACATCGCTGATTACGCCGGGCCTGTTCGAGCGCGCCTCGTCGGCGGTCGAGCTGGCCCTGCCGCCGGATCCGAACGGCCGGCCGATGCCCGCGCGCACCGAGCGCGTGCGCGGCATGGGCCTGATCGAGGCGACCGGCATTTACCTGAAGTTCGCGCTGCCGCCGCTGAATGCGCCGGCCGCCGAGCCTGCCAACGAAGCGACCGCCGAACGCGCCGTCGCCGGAGGTTGAACCGGAATGAATCGCGACACCCCGACGGACACGATGCTGCCCGCGGCGCAATCGCGGCGGCCGAGCGTCGCCGTGCACATCGGACCCGTCACCATCGGCGGCGGCTCGCCGATCGTCGTGCAGTCGATGACGAACACGGACACGGCCGACGTCGAGTCGACCGCGAAGCAGGTCGCCGAGCTCGCGCGCGCCGGATCCGAGCTCGTGCGCATCACGGTCAACACGCCCGAAGCCGCGGCCGCCGTGCCGCGCATCCGCGAGCGGCTCGACATGATGGGCGTCGGCGCGCCGCTGATCGGCGACTTCCACTACAACGGCCATCAGCTGCTCGAGCGCGAGCCCGCGTGTGCGCAGGCGCTCGCGAAATATCGCATCAATCCCGGCAACGTCGGCTTCGGCAGGAAGCGCGACGTGCAGTTCGCGACGATCATCGAGTTCGCGATGAAATACGCGAAGCCGGTGCGCATCGGTGCGAACTGGGGCTCGCTCGACCAGTCGATGGTCGCGGCGCTGATGGACGAGAACCACGCGCGCGCCGAGCCGTGGGATGCCTCGCGCGTCGCGCGCGAGGCGCTGATCCGCTCGGCGCTCGATTCGGCGGCGCGCGCCGAGGAGCTCGGGCTCGCGCGCGATCGCATCATTCTCTCGTGCAAGGTGTCGGGCGTGCAGGAGCTGATCGCCGTCTATCGCGACATCGCGGGGCGCTGCGACTACGCGTTGCATCTCGGTCTCACCGAGGCCGGCATGGGCTCGAAGGGCATCGTCGCGTCGACGGCGGCGCTCGGCGTGCTGCTGCAGGAAGGCATCGGCGACACGATCCGCATCTCGCTCACGCCGGAGCCCGGCGAGTCGCGCACGCGCGAGGTCATCGTCGCGCAGGAGCTCCTGCAGACGATGGGACTGCGCGCGTTTACGCCGCTCGTGACCGCGTGTCCCGGCTGCGGGCGCACGACGTCGACGCTGTTCCAGGAGCTCGCCAAGACCGTGCAGGACCACGTCCGCGCGAAGATGCCGGAGTGGCGCCTCAAGTACGACGGCGTCGAGAACCTGACGCTCGCCGTGATGGGTTGCGTCGTCAACGGGCCGGGCGAGTCGCGCCACGCGAACATCGGCATCTCGCTGCCCGGCACCGGCGAGGCGCCGGCGGCGCCGGTCTTCATCGACGGCGCGAAGGCGGTGACGCTGCGCGGCGAGAACATCGCCCGCGAGTTCGTCGGCATCGTCGAGGACTACGTGGCGCGCAAGTACCGGCCGATCGGGGCATCGCCGGAGTCGTAGCGGTCGGTCAGGAGTAGAGTGTCCCCGCCGCAGCCGCGGCCATGAACCGGGGGAGGCTCTCATGAAAACGTCGCACGTCGTTTCGCTGCTCGTCGCGCTCGCCGCAACGCCCGCGCTCGCGGGACAGGTCGAGGATCAGGTGCTCGCGAAGGAGAAATCGCTCTGGGTCGGATTCCAGAAGCACGACGGCGAGCTGTTCCGCAAATCCGTCACCGCCGATTCGGTGCAGCTCGTCGCCAACTCGGCGCCCGTGGTCGGCCGCGATGCGATCGTGAAGGCGATGATGGATCCCGACTGCACGCTCAAGAGCTACAGCCTGTCCGAGGAACAAGCCCATCGCCTCGCCCCGAACGTGATCATGCTGACCTACGTCGCGCAGCAGGACGGCGGCTGCGGCAAGGAGGCGTTCCTGCCGAAGGTCCATTCGACCGCGATCTACGTGCAGGAAAAGGGCGAGTGGCTCGAGCGCTTCTACCAGGAAACGCCCGCGAAGTAGGGCGCGCTCACTCGAACGCGCCCTTGAAGATCGTGTCGAACTGCAGCGCCCCGATGTCGGTCGCGGGGCCGGTCGTGCGCGGATAGCCGACACCGCGCTGGTCGTAGGGCCGCGCGAGCGTCGCATTGCCGGTGCCGATCGCCGGGCTCCCGGCGAGGAGCGCATGCGTGCGCGTGCGCCCGCCGTTCCACTGCAACGGGCCGAGCCGCGGGTCCGCGGTGACCGTGACGACGCCGGGCGGGGGCGGACCGTTGAGCGACATCACGAGATTGTCGTGGCCTTCGAGGAAGCCGAACTCGATGTGCACGTCGGCCGGCGTGCTCGCGGCGCCGCTCGTGTTGTCGGCGATGATCGAGCTCTCGAAGGTCACGGTGCTGGCGAGCGCGTGGCCCTTGAAATAGACGCCGGCGCCGTCGCCGCTGTCGACGTGGTTGAACGCGATCGTGCTGTTCGCGATCGTGAGCGCGTCGCCGAACTCGCTGAGCGCCGCGCAGCGCTCGGAATGGTTGCCGGAGATCGTGCTGTCGTTGACCAGCGCGCCGGAATAGGAGCGCATCGCGCTCGTGCACGAGGCGTCGTTGCCTTCGAGCGTCGAGCCGACGACGATCGCGTAGTCCTGCGCGAAGAAGCCGGCGCCGACACCGGTGTAACCCGGTCCGTTCTCGAGCGCGTTCGCACGGATCGTGCTGTATTTCGCCGTGACGTGACTCACTGCGGCGACCCCGCCGCCGTACGCGTCGCTCGCGGTCGAGATCGCCCGGCTTCCGGACACGGTGCTCGCCACCAGCACGACGTCGCCCGCCGAGATGCCGCCGCCGCCCGCGTTGTCGTCGCTGCTGATGACCGTGCAGTTGTCGACGACGGTGTCGAAGAGATACGCGGTGCCGCCTTCGCTGCGGATGCAGCCGCCGCGTGCGACGAAGCCGGATTCGTAGCGGCCGTCGGCGATCGTGAGGCCGCGCAGCGACAGCTGTCCGCTGCCGCCGTGCTTGAGCACGCGCGAGGCGCCGCCGGCAGAGATCGTCAGCGCGCCGGGGCCGGGGCCCTGCAGCGTCAGATCGTGCTGAAGGATATCGATTTCGCCGCTGGTCAGCGTAATCGTCGAGCATTGCAGCGTCGTGAGATCGAGCGTGTCGCCGCCATTCGCCTGCGCGACGGCATCGCGCAGCGAGCCCGGGCCGTCGTCGGCGCAATTGACGACGGGGGGCGCCGCGATCGACGCGACGGGATGGAGCGCGAGCGAAAGGCAGAGCGCGAGCGGCGCTGCGGCCAGGCGAACGGCATGCATGGGACCCTCCCCAAGCCGTCCATCGGCCGGACGGTCTTGGTCCCCGTATTACGGAGGGTTCACGGGAAACCGGACATCGCCGGCGCTCAGTCCTGGAACTCGGTCTCCGCGGCCGTCTCGCAGCGCGCGACGGAGTCGACCTTGTTCTGCTGCCAGTGCGCGACCCAGCAGTCGTCGTAGACCGAGCAGTAGCAGATATCCATCCTGAAGCGCGGCACGGCGCTCTGGAACGCCGAGGCGATGGCGCGCGTGTTGATGCGGATCGCTTCGATCGCCGTTTCGCGATTCAGCGAGGGCGGAATCACCTGGCCGCCGGCGAGGCTCGTCGTCGAGACGCGTGTCTCGCCCTCAAAGCCGAACGCGGCGAGCACGTCGCGCCAGGTCTTCATCGGCTTGCCGTCGAGCGTGAGCCTGACACTTTCGATGCGCGCGGGCCCGACGCCGTTGTTGTCGATGCGCCAGACGAAGCTGTGCTCTTCGGTGGTGCTGTTGTAGGTGGAGTTGTAGCCGATTTCGAGGTGCGGCCAGACGCTCGCGCGTGCCTGTCCCTGCATGAGGCGCGTCTGCCACGCGCCGATCGCGAGCGCGAAGATGCTGACCGCGAGCGCGAGCGCGCTCGTGAGATTCGCGCCGAGCGCGGAGCGGGCATTGCGGGCTTCGGGTTCGCTCATCGGATCCTCACACCTGCGGCTCGGCTTCGGCGGCGGCGGCTTCGACCGCGTGCTGCTTGCGCGCGAGCTTGGCTTCGCGGCGCGCGATGTACAGCGTCGCGCCGATGATGATCGAGGCGCCGGTCGCCGTATAGGCGTCGAGTCGCTCGCCGAACAGGATCCAGGCGAGCACCGTGACGACGAGGAGCTGCACGTAGCTGAAGGGCGCGAGCACGGACGCGTCGGCGAGGCGCAGCGCACGCGTCCAGAAATAGTGGCCGCTCGTGCCGAGAAGGCCCGACAGCACGAGCCACGGCCAGCTCTTCGCATCGGGCCATTTCCAGACCGTCAGTGCTGCGGGCAGCGTCAGCGGCACCCAGAGCAGCGTCGTCAGCAGCACGATGCGGTCCGGCGGCTCCGAGCGCGACAGGAACTTGATGCTGACCGTCGTCATGCCGCTCAGCGCCGCGGCCATGACCGCGATCAGCGCACCGGCGGCCATGCTGTCGGCGCCGGGCCGGACGATCACGAGGACGCCGATGAAACCGGCGGCGACGGCGGACCAGCGGCGCATGCGCACGATCTCGCCGAGGAACAGCACCGCGCCGATCGTCACGAACAGCGGCGACGAGTACGACAGCGCGATCGCCTGCGCGAGCGGCAGGTGGACGATCGCCCAGAAGCCGGCCAGCATGCCGAGCATGCCGATCACGCAGCGCGCGACGTAGAAGCCGACCTTGTCGGTGACGAGCACGTCGCGACCGCGCACGTAGATCAGCGGCAGCGCGAAGAGCGCGCCGAAGAGGCTGCGGAAGAACGCGATCTCGAACGGATGCTGCTCGTGCGAGGCGTAGCGGATCGCGATCGCCATGAGGCCGAAGAAGCAGGCGCTGACGACCATCATCAGCGCGGCGCGCAGCGGGAGCGGCCCGGTTTGGGTCGCGCGGGCGGGGAAGGCGATGCTCAAGGCGGCTTGGGCGAACCGGAAGGGACGCAACGCGCACATTTTAGCATCGCGCTCCGGGCGACCGAGGGGCCGCTTGGCCCGTGTTGTCGCCGCCTCGGCCGGTCCGGTACGCTCGCGCGGACTCGCATCCGGTGCATCGATGACCGATCCCGCCTTCATCGTCGCAATCCCGGCCCGCATGGCCTCGACGCGGCTGCCCGGAAAGCCGCTGCTGCCGATCGCGGGCGTGCCGATGGTCGTGCACGTCGCGCGGCGCGCCCTGGCGGCCGGCGCCTCGGACGTCGTCGTCGCAACGGACGATGCGCGCATCGCCGACGCGCTGAAGGACAGCGGCGTACGCGTCGCGATGACGCGCGCCGATCACGCGTCGGGCAGCGACCGCCTCGCCGAATGCGTGGCGCAGCTCGGCTGGGACGACGACGCGATCGTCGTGAACCTGCAGGGCGACGAGCCGCTCGCGCCGGCGAGCGGCATCCGCGCCGTCGCCGCGGCGCTCGCCGAGAGCGGCGCGCCGATGGCGACGCTGGCGACGCCGATCGGCTCGGTCGAGGAACTGTTCGACCCGAACTGCGTCAAGGTCGTCGCCAGCGCCAAGGGCGACGCGCTCTACTTCAGCCGCGCACCGGTGCCGTGGCCGCGCGATGACTTCGCGAACGGGCGCGCGACGCTGCCGACCGGCGTGCCGTTCCTGCGCCACATCGGCATCTACGCCTATCGCGCGGGCTTCCTGCGCTACTTCGCCGCGTTGCCGCGGACGCGGCTCGAGGCGGTCGAATCGCTCGAGCAGCTGCGCGCGCTCGAGCACGGATATCCGATCGCCGTGCGCGAGGCGCCGGAGCCGTTTCCGCCCGGCGTCGATACGGCCGAGGATCTCGCTCGCGTCGAGCACCTGCTCGCGCGCGGCTGAGCGGCGCGACGCGATACACTTGCGGACAAGTCCACTCTTTCTACCGGCTCGCACATGCTGCTGCGGACGCTTGCGCTAGGCTTTGTCCTTTTGTGTTCCGGCGGCTCTGCGCTGGCCGCCAATCTCATCGTAAATCCCGACTTCACGCACGATACGGCCGCCTGGTCGCTGGTCGGCGCCGGCACGATGTCGCTCGACCCCGCCATCGGCGTGCTCGTCGCGCCGTCGATGCTCGTCGGGATCGCGGCGGGCTCCAGCGCGGCTACCGTTGCGACGGACTGCATGCGGATCGAGGCAGCGGCCATCGACTTCCACGTCGCGACGCACCTTCGCGACGGATCGGCCGTCGGCATCGTCGTGCTCTATGGAAACGCGGACTGCACGCACGAGATTGGTCGCGCGACCACGCCGACGGCCGTGCCCAGCGACTTCTCTCCCTGGTATTCGGTTGGGTTCCACGGCTACCCGGTGCCCGACGGCATGCGCTCGGCGCGCGTCGAGCTGACCGTCAACGGAGCGAGCGACGCCGCGAATTTCGACCAGATCGCATTCGGCCCGACGGACACGGTCTTCGGCGGCATCCCTCTCGCGCAGGAAGGCCTGACCGGGGCGTGGTACAACCCCGCTGCGAGCGGACAGGGTTTCCAGTTCTCGATCGTCCCCGACGCGGCCACGGGCGCGACGTCCGTATTCGGCGCCTGGTACACATTCGGATTGACGCCCGGCGGCGTCGATACGCAGCGCTGGTACTCCGTGCAGGCCGTCGCGCCGCGGGGCGCCCGCGAAGTCCAGCTCACGATCTACCAGAACGTCGGCGGCACCTTCGATGCGCCTCCCTCGACGACGGCGACGCGCGCGGGCACGGCCGTGCTGAGTTTCTGGTCGTGCACGTCGGGCGTATTCGACTACACGCTCGACGACGGCCGCATCGGCTCCATCGTGATCCAGAGTCTGCTGCCGAGCGTCGGCTGCAGCGAAACGCAGGAAAGCCCGCCTCCACCCGGCGATTTCGGGCTTTCCGGCGCATGGTACGAGCCAGCGACGACCGGACAAGGGTTGATCGTCAATTTCGACCCGGTCGGCAATCAGGTGTTCGGCGGCTGGTTCACCTATGCGTTCACGGGGTCCGGCGAGACGGGCGTGGAGGCGCAGCGCTGGTTCTCGCTGCAGGGCGCGCATGCGCAGGACAGTCGCTCGGTCGATCTCGTCATCTATGCGGTGACATTCGGCACGTTCGTCGCCGGCGGCGCGGGCTCGACCGAAGCCGTCGGCACGGCGACCCTGAGCTACACGGACTGCACGACCGCGACGCTCGACTACGCCTTCGACGCCGACTTCGGCGGCACCGAGGGCCACCTCGACCTCGTGCGCCTCGGGCCGATGCCGGAGAGCTGCGCGATCGACGACTAGCCCGCCGATGCGCGGCCCGTGAACCCGATCGCGCGACAGCGGCTGTCGCGGAAGGTTGTGCTAGCCTCAGCGCGTCACGGTTCACCCCGCCTATGGAATCCCGGAAACCCCGCGTTCTCTTCGTCTGCATGGGCAACATCTGCCGCTCGCCGATCGTCGAGACGGTAGCGCGCGTCGAGCTCGAGCGCGCGGGCATCGCCGCGGACGTCGCGTCGGCCGGGACGGAGCGCTATCACATCGGCGAGCGCGCCGATCCGCGTGCGATCGACATCGCCGAGTCGAGCGGCTATCCGCTGGCGCAGCATCGCGCGCGGCAGGTCGGGCCCGCGGATTTCGAAGACTACGACCTGATCCTCGCGATGGATCGCGTGAATCTCGACGCGCTGCAGCGGCATCGGCCGCGCGCGGTGGTGCCCGAGCCTGCGCTGTTCCTCGAGCATGTCGGTTTCGCCGATCTCGACGAAGTGCCGGATCCGTACTACGGCTCGAAGCGGGATTTCGAGCGCGTCCTCGATCTCGCACGGCGCGGGTCGGCGCTGCTGATCGAGCGGCTCGCCGCTTCGCGCGAGCGGGTGCGTGCATGACGACGCGCGCGCCCGCGAAGGAGTTTCCGGCCGATCTCGAATGGGTCAATGCGACGCGCGCGCCGCAGCTTTCGGAATTGCGCGGTCGCGTGATCCTGCTGTGGTTCTGGACGTACGACTCGGTGAATTGCTGGAGCGTCGTGCCGGACCTCCGCTTCCTCGAGGACAAGTACCACGACGGCCTCACCGTCGTCGGCGTGCATTGCCCGAAGTATCCGCAGCAGGTGTCGGGCGAGGGCGTGCTGCGCGCCGTGAACCGTCTCAGGTTGCGGCACGCGGTCGCGAACGATCCGGGGTTTCGCCTGTGGCAGGAATACGGCGTCGACGCGTGGCCGAGCGTCGTGCTGATCGATGCCGAAGGGCGCCTCGCGGCCGTGTTCGCGGGCGAGGGACGGCGCGGCGAGATCGACACCGCCGTCGGACGCCTGCTCGAGGAGGCGGCGATGCGCGACCTTCGCATCTACGAGCCCGCGCCGCCGGCGCTGCGGCCCGAGCCGCGCCTGCCGCTCGCGTTTCCCGGGAAGCTGCTCGCGGATGCGAAGAACGTCTACGTCGCGGACAGCGGGCATCATCGCATTCTCGAATGCACGCACGAAGGTCGCGTGCTGCGGCAGTTCGGCTCGGGCAATCCCGGGTTCTCGGACGGCCTGCAGGGCGAGGCGTGCTTCGACGATCCGCAGGGGCTCGCGCGCTGGCGCGACGCGCTGATCGTCGCCGATCGCGGCAATCACGCCGTGCGGCGCGTTTCGCTGGTCAACGGCAACATCGACACGCTGATCGGCCGCGGTCGGCCGGGCCGCATGCGTCCGCACGAGGCGTCGGTGCACGAAACTGTGCTGCATTCGCCGAGCGATCTCGCGCTGGTCGGCGACGATCTCTTCGTCGCGGTGTCGGGCCTCCACCAGATCTGGCGGATCAATCTCGTGACCGAGCGCGTGTCGATGCTCGCCGGCAGCGGCCAGCTCGCGCTGACCGACGGCAGCGGGGGCGGCGCGGGCTTCGCGCAGCCCAGCGCACTCGGCGTGCTCGGACGCCAGCTCGTCGTCGCGGATGCGGCAGCGTCGGCGATCCGCTGGGTGCACGTCGACGACGGGCGCGTGGAGACCGCGGTCGGCTCGGGGCTCTACGACTACGGCGATGCGGCCGGCGGACGCGGCGAGGCGCGGTTGCAGAATCCGCTCGGCATCGCGGTCGATCCGCGCGGGATCGTGTTCATCGCCGACAGCTACAACAACGGCATCAAGGTGCTGAACCGCAAAGGCGGCGAGGTGCGCTCGCTGCGCATCAACTACCGGTTCAGCGAGCCGGCGGGGCTTTCGCTGTCGTCCGGCGTGCTGTGGGTCGCGAACACGAACCTGCACGAGGTCATGCGGATCGATCTCAACAGCGGGGCGGCCAAGCACGTGGGGATTGGGGAAGCGTAGGCGCCCCACCATAATGGGACGCATGTCCCCCTCCGAGCCGCAGCCCGCCTTCGACGGCAAGGCCTTCGTCAGCACCCTTTCGAGCTCGCCCGGCGTGTACCGCATGTTCGGGGCGAACGACGAGCTGCTCTACGTCGGCAAGGCCGGCCATCTCAAGAAGCGCGTCGGCAGCTATTTCCTGAAGCTGCAGATGGATCCGCGACTCGTCGCGATGATCGCGCAGATCGCGCGCATCGAGACCACGCTGACGCGCACCGAAGCCGAGGCGCTGCTGCTCGAGGCGCAGCTCATCAAGTCGCTGAAGCCGCGCTACAACATCGTGCTTCGCGACGACAAGAGCTATCCGTACATCCATCTGACGCCCGGCGAGTATCCGCGGCTCGCGTTCCATCGCGGCGCGCGCAGCGGCGGCGGGCGCTATTTCGGGCCGTTCCCGAGCGCGGGCGCGGTGCGCGAGAGCCTCAACCTGATCCAGAAGCTGTTCAGGATCCGCAACTGCGAGGACAGCTACTTCAAGAATCGCTCGCGGCCGTGCCTGCAGCACCAGATCGGCCGCTGCACGGCGCCGTGCGTCGGCCTGATCGAGCGCGACGCGTACGGCGAGAACGTGCGGCACGCGGCGATGTTCCTCGACGGGCGCGCCGACGCCGTGATGGAGGAGCTCGTCGGCACGATGGAGCGTGCGTCGAGCGAGCTCGCGTTCGAGCGCGCCGCGCTGATCCGCGACCAGATCGCGGCGGTCAAGCGCGTGCAGGCGCATCACTACGTGCAGGGCGCGAACGCGGACATGGACGTGATCGCGTGCGCGATCGACAACGGCATCGCCTGCGTCAGCGTCCTGTTCTTCCGCAACGGCATCAGCCTCGGTTCGCGCGATTTCTTTCCGCGGCTCGTGATGGACGCGAACGAGGCGACGATCCTCGGCTCGTTCATCGCGCAGTACTACCTCGAGCGGCCGGTGCCCACGGAGCTGATCGTGAGCCACGCGCCGGACGACTGCGTGCCGCTCGCCGAAGCGCTGACCGAGCGCAGCGGGCATGGCGTCGAGATCAAGTCGAGCGTGCGCAGCGATCGCGCGCGGTTCCTCGATCTCGCCAAGCGCAATGCCGAAGGCGCGCTCGCGTCGCGGCTCGCGAGCCGGCAGACGCTGCTCGCGCGCTTCGAGGCGCTGCGCGACCTCTTCGAGCTCGAGGACACGCCGCAGCGCATCGAGTGCTTCGACATCAGCCACACGATGGGCGAGGCGACCGTCGCGTCGTGCGTCGTGTTCGGCCCCGAAGGCCCGGAGAAATCGCAGTACCGCCGCTTCAACATCGCCGGCATCACGCCGGGCGACGACTACGCGGCGATGCGCCAGGCGCTGGAACGGCGCTACCGGCGCATCCAGGCCGGCGAGGGCAAGCTGCCCGACATCCTGCTGATCGACGGCGGCAAGGGGCAGGTGCAGCAGGCGCTCGACGTGCTGGTCGAGCTCGGCATCACGGGCGTGCCGGTGGTCGGCGTCGCCAAGGGCGAGGCGCGCCGCGCGGGCGATGAAACCTTGATCCTCGGCGCTTCGGGCCGCACGCTATGGCCGGGACCGGAGTCGCCGGCCTCGCACCTGATCCAGGCCGTGCGCGACGAGGCGCACCGCTTCGCGATCACCGGCCATCGCGGCCGTCGCGAGCGCGCGCGCGAAGCGTCGAGCCTCGAGGAGATCGCCGGCGTCGGCGCACACCGGCGCTCGGCGCTGCTCAAGCACTTCGGCGGGCTCGGCGGGTTGCAGAAGGCGGGAATCGAGGAACTCATGCGCGTCAAGGGAATCAGTAGGGATCTTGCCGAACGCATCTACGCCGCATTTCATGGATGACGCATGCGCATCACGATCCCCACCGCACTGACGCTGTTCCGCATCCTGCTGCTGCCGGTGATGGTGATCGTGTTCTACGCGCCGTTCACCGGCGCCAACGTCGCCGCCGCGATCATCTTCATCACCGCCGCGATCACCGACTGGCTGGACGGCTGGATCGCGCGGCGCTACGACATGGGCTCGGCGTTCGGCGAGTTCCTCGATCCCGTCGCGGACAAATTGATGGTCGGCGTCACGCTGTTCCTGCTCGTGCAGGAGAATCCGACGCCGCTGATGGCCGTCACGAGCGCGATCATCGTCGGCCGCGAGATCTCGATCTCGGCGCTGCGCGAATGGATGGCCGAGATCGGCCAGCGCGGACAGGTGCGCGTCGCGACGGTCGGCAAGATCAAGACGATGCTGCAGATCATCGCGATCGTCGTGCTCCTGTATCAGCACGATCTCGAGGGGCTCCGGCTCTTCCACGTCGGCGAGACGCTGCTGGTCGCGGCGGCCGTGCTGACGATCTGGTCGGCGATCGTCTACGTGCGCGCGGCCTGGCCGGTCCTGCGCGAGCAGCGCTAGGGCCCGTCCGGGGGCTGCCCGACACGTTTCTTAGGGTGTTTCAGGGTTGACACCCGCCGGGCAGTCCGTAATATGCGCGATCCCACGCGGGAATAGCTCAGTTGGTAGAGCACGACCTTGCCAAGGTCGGGGTCGCGAGTTCGAGTCTCGTTTCCCGCTCCACGTTTGGTTCAACGCCGCGATTTTCGCGTTGACCGACCGTCTGGCTAGGGCCGTACAACCCCCGAGCGATGCGAGTTTCGAATCAGGGCAGCGCCCCGATAACGACGCCTCCATCGAATCCGGCCGTACAAGCCCCAGCCACAAGAAAACCTCGGTTCGCCGAGGTTTTTGTTTTTTCCGGAACGCGCCGCTAAGCTCCGTTCCCGCTCGCCGACGCGCGGGCAGTCACCGGCCAGGTGGCAGAGTGGTCATGCAGCGGCCTGCAAAGCCGTGTACGCCGGTTCGATTCCGACCCTGGCCTCCAGAATCTTCGATCCGAGGCGCGCGCAGCCGAACAGCTCGCACATTCCCCGCAACCATAGATTCCGGCTGCAGAAGGCTGCGCGGCCGGTCAGCCCGCGAATCGCTCGAGTTCGAACGCGGGACACAGGACCACCGCGGCGCGCTCCGCGCCGGCGCCTTCGTAGCTCCCGAAAAAAGCGCTTCGTATCGCCATGAAACGACGGCGCGTCGGTCGTGGCGACATGCGTATCGGCGGGGCCGTGCGTGCGCTACGGGCAGCCGAGGCCAGCCGGCATCGTCAGCCGCGTGATCGGCATCGAGCCGCTGTTGTAGCCCGCCACGACGGGTTGCCAGCTCACCTGCCCGTTATTGCAGTCCGTGAAGCGGAAAACGAGTGTTCCCCAGGCGGCGTTCTGCACGGCGGTGGGATCGAAATCCGGCGGGAAGCGCGCACCGGTGCCGACGGTTCGATAGGCCTGCAGCACCGCGGTGTCGCCGGTGATCGGACCCGTCGCGATGATCCAGAGGGGCCCGCTGTCCGGCGCGAAGACGAACCATTCGGCGAGCATCTGGTTGCCGGGAAGAACCTCGATGCTGAAGCCGTGGCCGCTCTGTGCGGGGTCGTACCAGTTGCCGGTCATGCCGGGACCGATCGCGAAATCCGCTCGCGCCGCAAGACGCGGCCGGAACGTTGCCGTCAACGCGCGCATCCTGGCGCTCTGCAGCGGCGTGAACTCGTTCGTGCACGCATCTTCGCTGTAGTCCATGAAATTGGTCACCGGATCGAGGCCTCCTTGCGGACAACTGTCGCGATCGGCCGGGCAGCCGAAGGTCGGCCCCGCTTCGGCTGGCGTATCCGCGACGCCGTCGCCGGGCTCCGCGCAGCCGCCCTGGAACGGATGCAGGAGCCCGAGATAGTGGCCCGCCTCGTGCACGAGCGTGTGCCCGAGACTCAGCGGCGCCGGACCGCCAGGCAGGGCGCGATAGTCGACGACGATGCCATGGCGCGCGTCGGCCTCGGGGAACTCGTCGGGCAGCGTGCCGTAGCCGACAATGAGCGGATACGCCAGCGCGCACGTGTAGACGTTGACGTATCGCGCCGGATCGACCGCGAGCTCCGTCTTCATCCGAATGCCTTCCTCGATCGTCGGGAAGCAGCCGCCGGCGAAATACGGCGAGTCGGGATACCTTCGCACTTCCGCGATGTCGAAATGAAATCCGACGGAGCGGTACGCCGCATTCATGACGGCGAGTTGCTCGTCGAGCACGGCGTTGCCGAGATTGCCCGCGGAGCCTGGGCCGCTCAGAACATGGAACACGATGTCGATCTGCTGCAGAGCTTGCGCGTCGGTCGCCGCAGACGCGGTCGACGGCGCGGACTCGCTGAACGCCTGAAACGCCTGATCGAGCGCCGGTCCGAAGCGATCCGGCGATCCCGTGTCGTCGGACCGTCGGCCGGCGGCGTGCGCACTGCCGAAGGCGACGAGGAGGCAGAGCGCCGCCGCGCCGACGCAGGACGGGATTGCCGAAATGATTCGCACCTTCATGTCTCCGCGGGCGTGCCGATGCGTGCACACCGAAACACAAAGCTCAGAACGAAAAAGAGCGGCCGCGTGCGACATCGGTCGTGAATTACCATGGATACGGCGTCCGGCGTGCGCTTTCGCGTACCGCGATTCGTCCGCAAGGAGTGCACGCCATGTCCCGATCCGAGGGTGCCGAAGCCGTGCGGCGCGCGCTCGTCGACTGGCTTGCCGGGATGGATCTCGTGCAGGCCGGCGCGTCGGCCGTGGTCGACCGTTTCGTCGGCCATTACGAGCGTATGCGACGAGCCACGAGGCGCTCGACGCGGACGAAGCGCTCTTCGAAGAGGTGCGCAATGCGGCGAGAAGCCTGCTTCGCGAAGGCGAACTCACGCGCGACGGGCGCGTGGAGCCTGACGATGGCTTGCGTGCGCCGCGCGAGAAACAGCGCTAGCCGCTCGGCACCTGAAACTTCGGTACGGATTCGAGCCCGCTGAGCAGCACGACGCCGCCGTACCGCGTGATCTGCTTCGAGAACTGCTCGGCGCAGCGCTCCGCTTCCTGGTGCGTGCGGCCGCGGATCGCGACGGTGACCCAGTCGGCGTAGTCGTCGGCGTTGCCGCAGGCGAGGATCTCGATGGCGCAGCGGCGGTGCAGTGGAAGGAGCTCCGCGGTGATGAGCTCCGCCGTGGCGGTGAGGCTGGTCGCACCCCTCTGTGCTCGTCCGAAGGAAAGCACTTTGCGCATGGCTGCGGCGCCGGGGACGTTGAGCCGACCCTATGCCTCCCCTGAGGGCGGGTCTGTCGGGGAAACGCGACGAGGCGTGTGCGACATCTCCTACACGGGCTCGGCCGTTGGGCACTCGCGTCCCGGCGCTGCGCGCGCGACACTCCGCCGAAGCAACCAAGTGTCGCGTCGAAGCATCCCATCATGGACGTGCCGGGAACAGGCGCGATCGGGTCCTTCGGGGCCACGTGGAACTGGCATCCAACGGGGAGACTGTCCGCTCATGGACACTTTGGCATACGCGTTCCGCTCGCTGGTGAAGTCGCCGGTGTTCAGCCTGGTGGCGATCCTCGCGCTCGCGCTCGGCATCGGCGCCAACAGCGCGATCTTCAGCATGATCGAGGCGATCTTCCTGCGTCCGTTGCCGTACGCCGACGCGGGCCGCATCGTGCAGCTGCAGTCGCTGCTGCCGGATCGCGGCCTCGCGCAGGCGCCGGTGTCATGGCCGCGCATGCTCGCGATCCGCGACCGGCAGCAGGTGTTCACCGACATGTCGGTGTCGACGCCGAACGCATTCATCGTGACCGGCGCGGGCGATCCCGAGCAGCTGCAGGGGCTGATCGTCTCGCAGAACTATTTTCCGCTGCTCGGCGTGCAGCCGATGCTCGGCCGCAACTTCCTCGCCGAGGAGGACAAGCCGGGCGGCCCGCCGGTCGTGCTGCTGAGCTACGGCTACTGGCAGAAGCACTTCGCGGGGCGCGAGGACGTCGTCGGCCAGCCGATCACGCTCGACGGCCGGCCGCACACGGTCATCGGCGTGCTGCCGAAGGACGCGACCGGATTCCCGCTGAACCAGATCACGCTGTTCACGACGCGGCCGTACGAATCGCCGTTCGTCGTGCAGAAGCAGATCGACGACGGCGGCCTCTTCTACAACGTGCTCGCCCGCCTGAAGCCCGGCGTCAGCCTGGCCGAAACGCGGAGCGCGATGGACGTCATCGCGGCCGGGTATTTCCAGGCGCATCCGACCAACGTCGACTCGAAGTCGAAGCTCGAC
>DATFRS010000269.1:0-4819 GCA_035263065.1 Rhodanobacteraceae bacterium | reverse complement strand
CGGCATCACGATGATCAACTTCGGCATGGGCAGCCCGAACGCGGCGACCGTGATGGACCTCTTGTCCGCGATCGCGCCGAAAGCCGTGCTGTTCCTCGGCAAGTGCGGCGGGCTCAAGCGCAAGAACAAGCTCGGCGATCTCGTGCTGCCGATCGCGGCGATCCGCGGCGAGGGCACGTCGAACGACTACCTCCTGCCCGAAGTGCCGGCGCTGCCCGCGTTCCAGCTGCAGCGCGCGGTGTCGACGATGATCCGCGACCTCGGCCACGACTACTGGACCGGCACCGTCTACACGACGAACCGGCGCGTCTGGGAGCACGATGTCGTGTTCAAGGACTACCTGCGCAAGACGCGCTGCATGGCGATCGACATGGAGACCGCGACGATCTTCGCCGCCGGTTTCGCCAATCACATTCCGTCGGGCGCGCTGCTGCTCGTATCGGACCAGCCGATGATTCCCGAAGGCGTCAAGACCGAGCTGAGCGATCGCATGATCACGGCGAATTTCGTCGAGGCGCACATCAGGATCGGCGTCGAGGCGCTGAAGCTCGTGCGGCGGAACGGAAGGAGCGTGAAGCACCTGCGCTTCGAGGACGATCGCGAAACGGATTAATCGACACGTGGCATCATGACGGGGTACAACAAGGAAGCCCTGCCATGTACGGCCTGATCGGCAAGTTCAAGGCGAAGCCCGGCCAACGCGACGCATTGATCGCGTCGATGCTCGACGACGACACGCCGATTCCCGGCTGCTATAGCTTCGTCGTCGCGCACGATCCCGGCGATCCCGACGTCGTCTGGATCACCGAAGTCTGGAACAGCCAGGCGAGCCACAAGGCTTCGCTCGAGATGTCGTCGGTGAAGGCGTCGATCGCGCGTGCGATGCCGCTGATCGCGGCGTTCGACCAGCCCATCGAAACGGTGCCCGTCGGCGGGATCGGATTGCCGAAGCGCGCCTAGCGCGTCAGTAGCGCGGCACCGCCGGATCGATCTCGCGCGACCACGCGTCGATGCCGCCTTCGACGTTGTAGACGTCGCGGAAGCCGTGCTCCCGGAAATGCTCGGCGGCGCGGCGGCTCGAGTTGCCGACGTGGCAGAGGAACGCGAGCGGCGTGTCCTTCGGCAGCGCGGCAAGGCGTGCGTGCGATTCCGAGTCGAGCACCGTCGCCTGCGCGAACGGCGCGCGCGCGCGATCCTGCGGCGGGCGCACGTCGACGACGGTGATGTCGCCGGCGTCGAGGCGGCGCTTCAGCGCGTGCACGTCGAGCGGTTTCACCGCGGGCGGCGCCAACGGCAAATGGATCGAAAGGCCTTCGCCGTGCGGCGTCTTCGCCCAGTCGATGCTCGCGCCACGTGCGCGCTGCGCGCTCGACAGATCGAACGCGATCTCGAGGCCGTTGGCGACGACGACGATCTCGTTGCCGTTCGCTTCGCGAAGCTGGAACTGCGGCTGGAAATGGCCGTCGATGACGAGGAACAGCTTGAGTCCCTCCGCATCGGAAAGCGCCTGCCGGATCGCGGCGACGGCCGCGTCGGAGATCGTGATCTGCGGCGGCGTGCGATCAGGCTCCGGCACGCCGAGCACGCGATGCAGTTCGCCCGAGTCGAACATCGACTGCACGATGTCGGCGCCGCCGACGAGCTCGCGATCGATGTAGAGCTGCGGAATCGTCGGCCACTGGCCGTATTCCTTGATGCCCTGGCGAATCTCGTCGTCGGCGAGCACGTCGACCGTCGCATAGTCCTCGAGCAGCGCGTTGAGGCGGTCCGCCGTGGCGGCCGAAAAGCCGCACTGCGGCGCCTCGCGCGAGCCCTTCATGAAAAGGACGACGCGGTTCGCGGCGAGCAGGTCTTCGATGCGGGCGCGGGTGGCGGGGGCGAGCGGCATGGCAGGGGTCCGGCGGTGGGGCGCGCATGATACTCCGCGCGCGGGCGAGGTTTGGTCGGCCGAGGCCGATCGGCGATACTTGGTGACAGGGGTGCGCGTTTCCAAGCTCGCACGGGAGAGGACCATGACTCGGAAGTTGCTGCCGCTCGCGGTAGGCCTCGCCTTGTCCGAGGCCGCATTCGCCCAGACGGAACCGGTATCGAATCCGCAACAGCCGCCGCCGGTCGACGCGACCGTGCCGGTGACCTACGTCGGATCGAACCTGCGCGTCTCGCTCGGCGTCGACGACGACGGCGACGTGCTCGGCGAAATCCTCGCGATCCTCGGCAAGACCGACGATCACGCCTGGCTCGGCGAGCTCTGGCTCGGCCAGGGCGGCGCCGGCGGCGTGCAGGTCGACTACCACTGGCTGCACGGCAGCGCCGACGACGCCGGCAGCGCGAGCATCTGGAAAGTCTTCGGCGCCGGCGACCAGAACGAATGGAAGGATCGCAAGGCGACGCTCGGCCTCGGCTGGGAGCGGGAGGACTTCACGATCGACGGCTACTACAGCCATTCGACGTCGGGCTCGCGCCTCACGAACGCGACGACGAGCACGGTCACCACCGAGCTCACGGGCACCGACGACGCCGGCCCGTACACGCAGACGCAAACGGTCGACACGCTGACGAAGTTCTACGAACATCCGTACGAGAACGGCGTCGGCGTGCGCCTCGGCAAGTACTTCGACGATCCGCTGATCCGCCTGCGCGGCGGCGTCGATTACGAGAAGGGCCACTACAGCTCCGACCAGTTCACGCTCTCGCTCGGCATCGACAAGTATTTCGCCAACACGGGCTTCAGCCTGTCGCTCGAAGGCGAATCGCTGCACAAGAGCGGCGATTTCGAGACCGACAAGAACGACACGCGCGGCTGGCTGCTGCTCCGCTACGACTTCGGGCAAAGCTTCCGCGCGCGCGAGCCGTACAAGATGGTGCAGGTCGAGAAACAGGTGCCGGACACGTCCGCGCCGCCGCCGCCCGCGCCGCAGGTCATGCGCAACGACGTGCGCCTCGACGGCGATGCGTTTTTCGACTTCGATCATTCGAACCTCCGGCCCGATGCGGTCGCCGCGCTCGACGAGTTGATCGCGAAGCTGAAGTCGTCGGCGCGCGTGAGCCGCGTCACCGTCGTCGGCCACACCTGCAACATCGGTCCCGACGCGTACAACCAGAAGCTCTCCGAGCGGCGCGCGGCCGCGGTGAAGGCGTATCTCGAAGCGCACGGCGTCGCTGCCGACGAAGTCGAGGCGCGCGGCGAGGGCGAGCGCAATCCGAAATATCCGAACGACACGCGCGAAAGCCGCAAGAAGAACCGCCGCGTCGATATCGAGTTCCTCACGATCGAGGAAACGACCGCGCCGCCGCCGCCGCCGCCGCCCGCGACGAAGAGCGTGGTCGAATGGGTCAAGGAACCCGTCGCCGCGCCGCCGGCGTGGATCGAGCGCGCGCTGCGCAATCCCGCCGAGCACAAGCGCACGGTCGACGTCTACAAGTTCGAGAAATCGACGTCGACGACGACGGTCGGCCCGAAGCAGCATCAGCCGGTCGCGGTCGACGACAGCGCGATCGTGCCGGAGAACTCGACCGACAACGCGATCGACGTGCTCGCCAACGACAGCGATCCCGACGGCGATCCGCTGACGATCACGGCCGTCTCCGCCGCCGCGCACGGCACGGCCGCGGCCGGCGGCAGCGGCGTCGTCTACACGCCGGCGGCCGATTACCGCGGCGAGGACAGCTTCACGTACACGATCGGCGACGGCCGCGGCGGCAGCGCGACGGCAACCGTGCACGTCACGGTCGGCTCGCCGAACCAGCCGCCGATCGCGGGCACGCTGTCGGTGCGCGTCCTCAAGGGCTCGGCGATCGACATTCCGGTGCTGCAGGCGGCGTCCGATCCCGACGGCGATCCGCTGACGGTCGTCTCGGTGAACCACACGGGTCCGCTGACGATCAACGTCGTCTCGATCAATCCCGACAACACCGTGCGCTACCAGTCGGTGCACGGCATGTTCGGGCAGGACTACTTCGAGTACACGGTGTCCGACGGGCACGGCGGCGCGGCGACCGGGACGATCTCGGTGTACGTGTTCGAAGCACCGCCGCCGCCGCCGTAAGGCGGCCCTCACCCCGGCCCTCTCCCGCACGCGGGAGAGGGAGAAAATCAGGCGGCTGCGGGAAGCGGCAGCTCGGTATCGGGCATTTCGCCGCCGCGCGTCACGGCAATCGTTCGCTGCCGCTCGGTCCAGTGCAAGAGCTCGAATGCGCCGTCGTGATGCTCGACGAGCGCCGTGCAGTGCTCGACCCAGTCGCCGTCGTTGATGTAGACGACGCCGTCGTGATCGTGGATGCGGCCGTAGTGGATGTGCCCGCAGATGTGGCCGTCGAAGCCGTTCGCACGCGCCGACGCCGTGACGCGCGATTCGAAATCGTGGATGAACCGCCGCGCGGTGCCGATGTTCGTCTTGATCATGATCGACAGCGGCCGGTAGTGAAGCCCGAGCCGGCGCAAGAGCCCGTTGAGGCGGCGGTTCGTGCCGCAGATGAAGCCCTGCAGCGCGTCGCCGAGCTTCAGGAGCCAGGCCGGCGCAGTGCTCGTGTGGTCGTGCTCGTCGCCGTGGCTCACGCGATAGCGGCGGCCGTCGGCGGCGACGTGCACCGCGTCGAGCGCGATGTCGATGCCGGCGAAGCGCTGGCCGGCGAAACGGCGCAGCAGCGCGTCGTGGTTGCCGGGGATGTAGGTCACGCGCGTGCCGCGCGCGACGATCGCGAAGATCTCGGCGAGGACCGCGCCGTGGTCGGCGTGCCACCATGGCTTCTTCAGCATGTTCTCGAAATCGATGATGTCGCCGACGAGATAGAGGTGCTCGGCGTTGACGGTGCGCAGGAA
>DATFRS010000268.1:0-3322 GCA_035263065.1 Rhodanobacteraceae bacterium | reverse complement strand
CGGTCTACGGCACGCGCACGATGTCCGCGCGCGTCGCCGAGTCGCTGGCGCGACGCACGTTCCTGCTGCAGCTGTTCGGCCTTTTCGCCGGAACCGCGCTGCTGCTCGCCGCGATCGGCGTGCACGGCGCCGTCGCGCACGCGGTGCGCCGGCGCACGCGCGAGTTCGGCCTGCGCCGCGCGATCGGCGCCTCCGACACGGCGCTGCTCGCGCTCGCCTCGGCGCGCGCGACGCGCGCGCTCGCTGCCGGTCTCGCGATCGGCCTCCCGCTCGCGCTCGCGTGGAGCACGATCCTGTCGGCGGAGCTCTACGGCGTCGCGCCGTATGATGCGGTCAGCATCGCGCTGGTCGTGCTCGCGCTCGCCGCGGTGATCGTGCTGTCGACCCTCGCGCCGCTGCGCCGCGCGCTGCGCGTCGATCCCGTGATTGCGCTCCGCAACGAATGACTCGAGGGATCGATCGATGATGGCACTGCTGCAGGACCTCCGCGACGCCGTGCGCTCGACGCTGAAGCGCCCGGCCTTCGCCGCGCTCGTCGTCGGCGTGCTGGGCGCCGGGCTCGCGTGCGTGATCTTCATGCTCACGCTGCTCGACGGCTTCGTGCTGCGGCCGCTGCCGTTCGCCGATCCGGATGCGCTCGTGCAGGCCGGCTTCGCCGGCGACGGCGGCCTCGGCAACGTGTTCCCGGTCGACAGCCGCGATCTCGCCGACATGCGCCGCTACGTCGCGCCGAAAGGCGACGTCGCCGCCGTCGCGCGCTCCACGATCAACCTCAGCGACGGCGAGCGCGCCGAGCGCTATCACGGCGGGCACGTGACGCAGAACCTGTTTCGCGTGCTCGGCGTTGCGCCGCAGGTCGGCCGCGATTTTTCGGACGAAGACGCCAGGCCCGGTGCAGCGCCGACCGCCATGCTGTCCTACTCGCTCTGGCAGGCCCGTTACGCCGGCGATCCGTCGATCGTCGGCCGCACGATCCGCGTCGACGGACGCCCAACGACCGTCGTCGGCATCATGCCGAAGGATTTCAGCTATCCGCGCAACGAAGATCTCTGGGTGCCGGCCGCGATCGTCGAAGGCCAGCCGCCCGATCCTTACGCGTACTGGGTCATCGCGCGCCGGCAGGCCGGCGCGGCCGACGCCGACATGGCCGGCGCCTTCGACGGCTGGTTCGCCGACGCCGCGCGCGCCGACCCCGAGCGCTTCCGCGGCCGCAGCTTCCGCGTCGAGCCGCTCGCGCGCATGGCCGCCGACCGCACGACGCGCGGCACGCTCGGCAGCATGCTCGCGGCCGTGGCCATGGTGCTGCTGGTCGCCTGCGCCAACGCGGCGAACCTCCTGCTGACGCGCACGCTCGGCCGCTCGCACGACCTTGCGGTGCGCGTCGCGCTCGGGGCGAGCCGGCGCCGGCTGATCGGGCGCATCCTCGTCGAGAGCCTGCTCTTGACGTCGCTCGCGACCGCGCTCGCCTTCGCGCTCGCGCGCGCGGGTGTCGCGTGGCAGCGCGGCGCGATGCGCGAGACGGAATTCTTCCCGCTGTGGCTGCGCTTCGACGTCGACCTGCGCGTCGTGCTGTTCGCGTTCGCGGCCGCGACGTTCACGGCGCTCGCCGCCGGCCTCCTGCCTGCGCTGCGCGCCGGCGGCATGGCCGTCGCCGGCGATCTGCGTCACGGCGCGCGCGGCGTCGCCGGCGGCACGTTCGCGCGGACGAGCCGCGTGCTCGTCGTCGCCGAGATCGCGCTCTCCTGCGCGCTCCTGATCTGCGTCGGCACCCTGGTGCGCGGCATCGGCGCGCTCGACCGCGCCGATCTCGGTATCGACGCCGACCGCCTCCTGACCGCGCGCGTCGCGCTCGCGAAGGCCGTGCATCCGACGTCGGCCGAGCAGCTGCAGGTCTTCGAGCGCATCGCCGGGCGCCTGCGCGACGACGCCGGCGTCGCCGACGCGAGCGTCGGCACCGCGCTCCCCGGCACGTTCTACAACGGCTACCACTTCGTGCTGCCCGAGGGCCAGGCGCCGGGCGACGGCGATCTCCCGACGTACTACGGCGGCGCGGTCGACGCGCATTTCCTCGGCGCCTACGGCGTCAGGCTCGAGCAGGGCCGCTTCTTCGACGAGCGCGATCGCGCCGACACCGAGCGCGTCGCCGTCGTCGACCGCACGTTCGCGGCGCGCTTCGGCGGCGCCGACACGATCGTCGGACGCCGCTTCCGCATCGACCCGCGCGATCCCGACGGCGCGACCGTGACGGTGATCGGCGTCGTCAACGCGCTGACGCTCGACGTGCCCGGCAACGCGCCGTCGCCGGCGCTGCTGCGCCCGCTGTCGCAGGACCCGTTCTACATCGCGACGATCGCCGTGCGCACGCGCGGCGACGCGCTGGCGTTCGCGCCGCGGCTCCAGGCGATCGTCGCTTCGATCGACGCCGACGCGCCGCTCTACTGGGTGCGCGACTACGCCGGCGTGATCCGCGAATCGACGATCGGCGAGCGCGTGATCGCTAAGAGCTTCGCGGCGTTCGGATTGATCGCGCTCGCGCTGGCCGCCGCGGGACTCTACGGCGTCATGGCCTTTGCGGTCGCGCAACGCACGCGCGAGATCGGCGTGCGCCGCACGCTCGGTGCGCCCGCGGGCAAGGTGCTCGGCGAGGTGTTCGGGCGCAGCGTCGTCGAGCTCGGCATCGGACTCGCGATCGGCGTCGGCGCCGGCATCGTGCTCGCGCGCCTCGTGACGCGCTCGCTGCAGACGATCGAGACGGTCGGCGCGACGGCGATCCTCGCCGCGCTCGGCGTGCTCGCCGTCGCCGTCCTCTTCGCCGTCAGCGTGCCGGTGCGCCGCGCGCTCGGCGTCGATCCCGCCGTCGCGCTGAGGCACGAATGACTCCCGGAGCATCGATGGATCCGCTGGTTCGCCTTGTCGACGTCGAGCGCTCGTATCCTCTTGCCGGATCGCAGGTCTGGGTGCTGCGGCACATCAACCTCGAGATCCGGCGCGGCGAGTTCGTCAGCGTCATGGGGCCGAGCGGCGCCGGCAAGAGCTCGCTGCTCAACGTGCTCGGGCTCATGGACAACGACTGGCGCGGGCGCTACGAGCTCGACGGCGTCACGGTCGAGAAGCTCGACGCGAAGCGGCGCCAGGCGCTGCAGCGCGACAAGTGTGCCTTCATCTTCCAGCATTACCACCTGATCGACGATCTGAAGGTCTGGGAGAACCTCGACCTTCCGCTGCAGTACCGCAACGTACCGGCCAAGGAGCGCGCGGCGCAGGTCGGCGACCTGCTCGATCGCTTCAACATCGTCGGCAAGAAGGATCTCTATCCGAGCCA
>DATFRS010000267.1:0-8158 GCA_035263065.1 Rhodanobacteraceae bacterium | reverse complement strand
TCCGACCTCCGCCGAGATGGCCGCCGCGCGAGCGCTCGATGCGCGCGCGCTCGGCGCCGTCGCGGTCGTCGCGACGGTGCACGCGCTCGGCGGCGGCATGGCGCCCGGCTCCGGTTTGGACATGCCCTACTATTCCTTCGGCAAGTCCGTTTATCGCCTCCGCAAGGAATGACGATGACCATCGCGTGGAACGATTCGACGCCGATCTATCGCCAGCTGCGCGACCGCGTGGTGGCGATGATTCTCGACGGCGTCCTCAAGCAGGGAGACCCCCTGCCGTCGGTGCGCCAGGTCGCCGCGGACTTCCAGATCAATCCGATCACGGTGTCCAAGGCGTACCAGGAGCTGGTCGACGAGAACCTTGTGGAAAAACGACGGGGGCTTGGCATGTACGTGACCGAAGGCGCGCGCAGCGCGCTGATGAAATCGGAACGCGACCGCTTCCTCAGCGAGGAATGGCCGCAGCTCTACGCGCGGCTGACTCGCCTCGGCCTCACGCTGGAGCAGCTCATGGATGCGAGCCGTCACGACGAGGAAGTGAAATGAGCGCGAATGCGAATGCGTCGATCGTCCACGCGCGCCGCCTGTCCAAGGCCTACGGCCCGGTGAAGGCGCTCGATGACGTCAGTTTCGAGATCGAGTCCGGCCGCATCGTCGGCCTGATCGGCCCGAACGGCGCCGGCAAGACGACGGCGCTGAAGGCGATCCTCGGCCTCACCGATTTCGAGGGCGAGCTGTCCGTGCTCGGCTTCGATCCGCGCACGCAGCGCGCCGAGCTCATGGAGCAGGTCTGCTTCATCGCCGACGTCGCCGTGCTGCCGCGCTGGATCAAGGTCTCGGAGGCGATCGAATTCGTCGCCGGCGTGCACCCGCGCTTCTCGCCCGACAAGTGCAACGCGTTCCTCGCGCACACGAAGATCCAGCCGTCGATGCGCGTGCGCGAACTGTCCAAGGGGATGATCGTGCAGCTCCACCTCGCCCTCGTCATGGCGATCGACGCGCGCCTCCTGGTGCTCGACGAGCCGACGCTCGGCCTCGACATCCTCTATCGCAAGTCGTTCTACGAGAGCCTCCTCTCGGACTACTTCGACGAGAACAAGACGATCATCGTGACCACGCACCAGGTCGAGGAGATCGAGCACATCCTGACCGACCTCGTCTTCATCCGCGACGGCAAGATTGCCCTCTCGGCGACGATGGACGAAGTCGGCGAGCGCTACGCCGAGGTCATGGTCAATCCCGACAAGGCCGCCGACGCGCGGGCGCTCAAGCCGCTCAACGAGCGCCAGATCTTCGGCAAGTCGATCTTCCTCTTCGACGGCATCGAGCGCGCGCGCCTCGCCGCGCTCGGCGAGCTGCACAAACCGAGCGTCGCCGACCTCTTCGTCGCGACCATGAAAGGGACCTACGCATGAACAACATCCCACTCCTGCTCAAGCGCGAGTACTGGGAGCACCGCGGCGGCTTCCTGTGGACGCCGTTCTGGATGACCGCGTCGATCCTGATCTTCACGCTGCTCGGCATCGTCAGCGCCGAGGTGCTCGGCTCGAACGCGCACGTGCACGTCGGCTTCTCGCTCGACGAGCTGCGCAACAACATCAGCGCGAACGATCTTGCGCAAGCGGGCAACGCGCTCGACATGGCGCAGCTCGTGTTCGGCGGCCTCGCCTGCGTCGGGCTCTTCTTCGTGCTGTTCTTTTATCTCCTCGGCGCGCTGTACGACGATCGCCGCGACCGCAGCGTGCTGTTCTGGAAATCGCTGCCGGTCAGCGACACGGCGACCGTCGTCTCGAAGGCGCTCTCGGCGATGCTGGTCGC
Organism: Rhodanobacteraceae bacterium; assembly: GCA_035263065.1. GTDB lineage: Bacteria > Pseudomonadota > Gammaproteobacteria > Xanthomonadales > Rhodanobacteraceae > Dokdonella_A. Next base: position 6,340 of record DATFRS010000267.1, on the reverse strand, counting down.
GCCGGTCATCGCGTTCGCGATCGCGACCGCGGCGTACGTCGTGTTTCTCGTCCTGATCGTGCTCTGGGCCGGCGCGCACGGGCTCAACGCGTTCCCGGCGGTCTTCGCCGCGCATCCGCTCGGCATGCTGGGGCGCCTCGTGCTGACCGTGCCGATCAACGCGATGTGGGCGCTGCCGGCGATCGGCTGGCTCCTGTTCTGGTCGGCGTACGTGCGCTCGAAGCCGTTCCTCTGGGCCGTGCTGATCCCGTTCTTCGCGCTGATCGCGAACTGGTGGCTCGGCAAGCTCGGCGCGCCGCACTTCGCGGGCGACCTGAACCTCGCCGCGATCCTCGGCCGCCTGCTCTTCAGCATCGCGCCGGGCAGCTGGATGGGCTCGAGCGGCGCGGGAATCCTCGGCAATCACGTAAGGATGGGCCTCGACAACGACCACGTCGTGTCGAGCCTCGATCCCTCGCACGTCTACTCGCTGCTCGCCGAGCCGAACATCTGGATCGGCGCCGTCGCGGGTGTTGCGCTCCTGGTGGGCGCGATCTGGTTCCGTCAGCGCCGGATCGAGACCGCGAGCTGATCCGACCTCATCGCCAACGAAAAGGGCCGCGCAATGCGGCCCTTCTCTTTCGTGCGATCGGCGCGACCGTCAGTGCACGGTGTCGCTGATCACCTTGTACTTGTTGCCGTCCTTCTGCAGGCCCGACTGCGAAAGATCGAGCGTCCCCTCGAGCCAGTAGCGGCGCAGCGACGCGCCTTCGCGGCGCACGACGACCGCCATGCCCTTGCCGGTGTAGACGAGGTCGCCCGAACGCAGCTTCTCGATCGCGATCGTTTCGCCGATCGAATGACCGTCGTTGTAGTCGCGCTCGAACGCGGCGCGGCCCGGCGCATTGTCGGCCGGCACCGTCGCGATGAGCTCCTTCGCCGACTCGCTCTTCTCGTCGCGCAGCGAATAGTTCTCGCCGCGGATCGGATCGATGACCTGATAGCGGTTCGTGCCCGCTTCCTTGAGCTCCGCGCGGCGCAGATCCAGATCGCCCTCGAGCCAGAACATGCGCGGACGCAGGCTCTCGCGACGCACGACCGCGCGCACGGGCTCGTCGACGAAGATGAAGTCGCCGGCCTGCAGGCCGCCGGGCGACAGCGGACCCTCCGCCTCGCGCCCGTTGTTGAGCGCCTGCTCCATGCGCTTCTTGATCGCCGCGATGTCCGGCTTCGCCGGCGCGGCGGCCGGGGGCGGTTTCGCCGTCGCGACCGTCGCGGGTGCCGGCGCAGCCGCGGGTGCCGGAGCCGGCGGCGGTGCTGCGACCGGCGGCGGCGCCTTCGCGACGACCTCCGGCTCCGGTTCGGGTGCCGGGAGCGTCGGCTTCGGCCCCGGAATGTCGAGCGGCACGCGCTGCGCTTCGGCACGCACCGGCGGCTTCGGCTCCGCGCGCGGCGCGGGCTTGGGCTCGGCCTTGGCCTCGACTTTGGGCTCGACCTTCGGCTCGGCGGCCTTCTCCTCGACGCGCACGAGCACGTTCTCGTAGAAGCCGTCCTTCATCACGACATCCGCGCCGCCGCCGGCGCGGATCTTCGCGGCGATCTTCGCGTGCCATTCCTGCGGCGCCGTCACGACGATGCGCTTGCCGGACGCCGCGGCCTCGCGGCCGATCGTGGCGAGCTTGCCGTCGCCGGCGCCCGACTGGAAATCCTTCCCTGAAATGTCCACGTTCTGCTGCGCGAACGCGGGAGCCGCGGCAAGCGCCGCAGCCAGCAACAACTTTCTAGCCTTCATTTTTCGATTGCCCCATTCTCAATCGTCTGCCAAGACTCGCGACGGGCGATTGTCGTCGCACGCCGGCCCGCGGCATGTGCCATAGGCCACGCCGGTCCGCCGATTCGCGAGTGTCACAGCACGGTTTTACGTTCAGATTGACGATCGGCGTCGGCGATCAGCCGCCGGCCGAGCCGCCGTGGATGCCGCCCTTCGTCAATGCCTCGGGATCGAGCAGCTCCTGGAGCTCCTTGCGTGAAAGTCCCGTCGTTTCCAGCGCGACATCGAGGATCGGCCGGCCTTCCTTGTAGGCCTTCTTCGCCGTCGCCGCGCCCTTTTCATAACCGATCACCGGATTCAGCGCCGTGACGAGAATCGGATTCCTGTCGAGCGCCTCCTTGAGACGATCCTCGCGCACCCTGAAGCCGGCGATCGCCTTGTCGGCGAGAAGCCTGACGGCGTTCGCGAGAATCTCGATCGACTGCAGGAGATTCAGCGCGATCACCGGCAGCATCACGTTCAACTGGAAGTTGCCGCTCTGCCCCGCGATCGCGATCGTCGCGTCGTTGCCGATGACCTGCGCGCAGACCATCGTCATCGCCTCCGGAATCACCGGATTGACCTTGCCCGGCATGATCGACGAGCCCGGCTGCAAAGCCGGGAGCTCGATCTCGCCGAGGCCCGCAAGCGGACCCGAGTTCATCCAGCGCAGATCGTTCGAGATCTTCATCAGGCTGCACGCCAGCGTCTTCAGCTGGCCCGAGAGCTCGACCGCCGCATCCTGCGAGCTGATGCCCTCGAAATAGTTGTCGGCCGACGTGAACTTGACGCGCGTCATGCGCGAAAGCTCCGCCGCGATCGCCGGGCCGAGCTTCGCGTCGGCGTTGATGCCGGTGCCGACCGCGGTGCCGCCCTGCGGGAGGCGCGTCAGGCGCTTCAGCGCGTCGGTGATGCGCTCGATGTTCGAGCGGATCTGCGCCGACCAGCCGCCGAGCTCCTGCCCGAACGTCACCGGCATCGCATCCATGAGATGCGTGCGGCCGGTCTTGGTGACTTTCCTGAGCTCGCGCGAGCGTGCATCGAGGGTCTTCTTGAGATGCGCGAGAGCCGGCAGCAGCTTTTCGCTCGTCGTCAGTGCCGCGCTGACCTGGATCGCGGTCGGGATCACGTCGTTCGACGACTGCCCGTTGTTGACGTCGTCGTTCGGATGCACCTTCGCGCCGCCCATCGATGCGACGTGCGCGATGACCTCGTTCGCATTCATGTTCGACGACGTGCCCGAGCCGGTCTGGAACACGTCGATCGGGAAGTGCGCATCGAACTCGCCGGCGGCGACGCGCTCGGCGGCCTTGCGGATCGCCTTCGCCTGCGTCTTCTTGAGATGCCCGAGGCCGGCGTTGGCCTCGGCCGCGGCGGACTTGATCAGGCCGAGCGCGCGGATGAACTCGCGCGGCATCGAAAGGCCCGAGATCGGGAAGTTGTCGACCGCGCGCTGGGTCTGCGCGCCGTAGAGCGCGTCGGCGGGTACCTTCAACTCGCCCATGCTGTCGCGCTCGATCCGGTACTCGCTCATTGCTGCCTCGGTGGGGGAAAAAGCCGGTCAGCGATTATAGCGGCTCGGTGTAAACTTCTACGGTTCCCCCGCAGCAAGGCTCACGCGATGCCGCCCAGCGCGCTCACCGCCCTGTCTCCGCTCGACGGCCGCTATGCCGCCAAGGTGGAGAACCTCCGCCCGATCTTCAGCGAATACGGCCTGATGCAGCGCCGCGTGCTGGTCGAGGTGCGCTGGCTGATCGCGCTCTCCGAGGCGGACGGCATCGGCGAGGTCACGCCGTTCTCGCCGGCCGCGCGCGCCGCGATCGAGACGATCGCGACGGATTTCTCCGAAAGCGACGCCGCGCGCATCAAGGACATCGAGCGCACGACCAACCACGACGTCAAGGCGGTCGAATACTTCATCAAGGAGCGCATCGCCGGCAACGGCGAGCTCGCCAAGGCCGCCGAGTTCGTGCACTTCGCCTGCACCAGCGAGGACATCAACAACCTCGCCTACGCGCTGATGCTGCGCGACGCGCGCGCCGGCGTGCTGCTGCCGGCGTTCGATGCCGTGATCGCGAAGCTGCGCGAGATGGCGCACGCGCTCGCCGCGCAGCCGATGCTGTCGCGCACGCACGGCCAGACCGCCTCGCCGACGACGCTCGGCAAGGAGATCGCCAACTTCGTCGCGCGCCTGCGCCGCCAGCGCGCGCAGATCGCCGGCGTCGAGCTCGCCGGCAAGATCAACGGCGCGGTCGGCAACTACAACGCGCACGTCGTGTCGTATCCCGGCGTCGACTGGCCGGCGTTCTCCAAGCGCTTCGTCGAGTCGCTCGGCCTCGCCTGGAATCCGTACACGACGCAGATCGACCCGCACGACTCGATCGCCGAGCTCGGCGACGCGATCCGCCGCGCCAACACGATCCTGATCGACTTCGCGCGCGACGTCTGGGGCTACGTCTCGCTCGGCTATTTCCGCCAGGCGCTCAAGGCCGGCGAAGTCGGCTCGTCGACGATGCCGCACAAGGTCAATCCGATCGATTTCGAGAACGCGGAAGGCAATCTCGGCATCGCGAACGCGCTCTTCGGCCATTTCTCCGAGAAGCTGCCGATCTCGCGCTGGCAGCGCGACCTCACCGACTCGACCGTGCTGCGCGCGCTCGGCACCGCGTTCGGCCACACGATGATCGCGCTCGAGTCGCTGCAGCGCGGGCTCGGCAAGCTCAATCCCGATCCCGCGCGCATCGCGGCCGATCTCGATGCGAGCTTCGAAGTCCTCGCCGAAGCGGTGCAGACCGTCATGCGCCGCTACGGATTGCCGGAGCCATACGAGCAGCTGAAGGCGCTCACGCGCGGCGAGCGCATCACGCGCGAGGCGATCCAGACGTTCGTCGCCGGTCTCGCATTGCCGGACGACGCGAAGCAGCGCCTGCTCGCGCTGACGCCGGCGACGTACACCGGCGTTGCCCGCAAATTGGCCGAAGAAATCTAGAGCGCGGACGCATCGCCCGCGAACACTCGCGGGCCCTTCGCTCTGGAGAATCCGATGCGCCGTCTCGCGCTCCTTGCCCTTGCGCTCGCTGCCACGCACGTCCATGCCGAAACGCCGAACGCTACTTGCCACGCCGACGCGAAGTGGACCGAGCCGGCCACGCCGCGCAAGATCTACGGCAACACGTACTTCGTCGGAACCTGCGGCTTGAGCGCGATCCTCGTCACCTCGGACCAGGGCCACGTGCTGATCGACGGCGACGTCGAGGATGACGCGCCGCTGATCGAAGCGTCGATCCGTGCGCTCGGCTTCCGCCTCGAGGACGTGCGCACGATCGTCAACTCGCACGAGCACTACGACCACGCCGGCGGCATCGCCAAGCTCGCGCGCGACACGCACGCGACCGTCGCGGCGCGCGCGCCGGCCGCGGCCGCGCTCGAACGCGGGCACGGCGATCGCAGCGACCCGCAGTTCCTGTCCGGGAAGCCATTTCCTGCCGTCGCGAACGTCAAGCGCATCGCCGACGGCGACACCGTCGAGGCGGGCGCGACCGAGCTCACCGCGCACGCGACGCCCGGCCACACGCCCGGCAGCACGAGCTGGACGTGGACGTCGTGCGAAGGCGAGCGCTGCCTCGACATCGTCTACGCCGACAGCCTGACGCCGGTCTCCGACGACGTGTACCGCTACACCGACGACGCCGCGCATCCCGGCGTGCTCGACGCGTTCCGCCGCAGCGCCGACACGATCGCGGCGCTGCCGTGCGACATCCTGCTGACGCCGCATCCCGACGCGAGCGGTCTCTGGACACGCCTCGGCCCCGACGCGAGCGCGCCGCTTGTCGACGCCGGCGCATGCCGCCGCTACGCCGACGGCGCACGCAAGAATCTCGACGCGCGCATCGCCAAGGAAAAAGCCGCACGATGATCGAGACCCGGGCCAGCGCGAAGCATCTGCTCGGCATGCCGCCGGCCCGGTTCCTGCGCGAGTTCTGGCAGAAGAAGCCGCTGCTGATCCGCGGCGCGGTCGCGGACTTCCGCGATCCGCTGACGCCCGACGACCTCGCCGGCCTCGCCTGCGAGCCGTCGGCGCTGTCGCGCATCGTCATCCACGAGGCGCGCCGCGACCGCTGGACGCTGCGCACCGGCCCGTTCGATCCCGCCGACTTCGCGCGGCTGCCGAAGCGTGACTGGACGCTGCTCGTGCAGGATGTCGACAAGTGGGACGCCGACGTCGCGGCGCTGCTGCCGCGCTTCTCGTTCCTGCCGGCGTGGCGCATCGACGACGTCATGGTGAGCTACGCGGTCGACGGCGGCTCGGTCGGCGCGCACGTCGACCACTACGACGTGTTCCTGCTGCAGGGGCTCGGGCGGCGGGACTGGCGCATCAGCACCGATCCGCGCGCGCCGAAGGCGACGCGCGACGATGCCGAGATCAAGCTGCTGCGGACCTTCGAGCCGACGCACGCATGGACGCTCGAGCCCGGCGACATGCTCTATCTCCCGCCCGGCGTGCCGCATCACGGTGTCGCCGACGGCGAGTGCCTGACGTATTCGGTCGGC
>DATFRS010000266.1:0-11614 GCA_035263065.1 Rhodanobacteraceae bacterium | reverse complement strand
AAGCCGTTCTCGAAGATGCGATCGGGCGCGCCGGCACAGACCTCGCACACGTCGGCGAGCGCGGGCGTCGGCGCGAGCGACCAGTCGATGATCGCGCCGATGCTGTCGCTCCAGTAGTCGTAGACGGTCAGTGTCCAGTCGCCTTGCAGGTTCTCGCCGCCGAACGTCGCGAACGGCTCGGTCGGTCCCGCGACGCTCACCGGCCACGGCGTGCCGCCCGGCGGCTCCGCGCAGATGTGCTCGGGATCGGGCGCGCCGTCGGTGAACGTGACATCGACATCGGCGTTCTCGCAGCCCGGAAACGGCGGATAGCCCGGCCGGTCGAGCAGCCAGATCGTCGTGCCGGCCGGGCTCGTCAGCGTGAAGCCGAGCGAGCCGATCGAGTAGTGGCGGATGTTCACGTGCACCGAGAGATCGGCGAGCGTCGCCGACTGCGGCACGTGGATCACGGACGTCGTGCCGGTAACGTCGGTCTTCAGCGGAAGCCCGTGCGGCACGACATCGCTCGCGCGCTCGCCGACGCCGATCGTCGGCGCGGCCGCGAACGTGCCCTGATCGGCCGTCAGCGACAGCGGCAGCTCGAAGCTCGTCATGCACGCGAACTTCGGATCCATGCGGATGCGCAGATGCGCCGTCGCCCGCGCGCCATCGACGAGATCGCCGAGCGCGGCGTCGGAGTCGAGATAGGTCACGCCGGGCGGCGCCGGCAAGGCCAGCGCCGCGTGCACGTTCGTGAAGTCGCCGGTCGTCGCGAACACCGGCACCGCGACGTCGACGGTCTCGCCGGGCTCGACGACGCCGTTCGACGCCGCAGGATTCGCCGCGCATGCGTCGGCGATCGCGATCGCGCCGGCGTCGATCGCGAGGCGCGGCACGGGGCTCCGCTCGATCGCGCGGATCAGGAGCGACGTGTAGTCCGGGAACATGAAGAACAGCGAGTCCCACGGGTTGCCGTTGAGGCTCTCGTAGCCGCCGGACGGCGGACCGCCGGAGCTGTCGGTGTCCATCCAGATGAAGATGCCGACGTACTGCGTCGGATCCCATTCGGCCCCGAGATAGACGCTGCCCGATGCGATGTCGAGCGCGAGCGAGGAAATGTCGACCATCGCGAACTCGCCGGCCGCGCCGAAGACGTAGTCGGGCAGCATGTCGACGTGCACCGGCACGCTGCCGAGCGACGTGCCCGGCGCGCCGTCGGGACCGTCGTCCGCGTACGCGATGACGGAGAAATCGAAGCCGTCGAGCGTGCCGCCGACTTCCTGCTTGCTGATCGAGACGCAGACGCTCGAATACGTCGCGGGATAGAACGACGGCGTGAACTTGTCGACGAAGCGCATCGAGCTCACGTCTTCCCAGTAGCCGCCGTAGGCGATTTCGTAAGTGCCGTCGTCGTGCACGACGGCGCCGGGCGGCGTCGAGCAATCGAGCGGCGGCATCGCCGCGGCGGACCGCAGCGCGAGCGCGGCAAGGAAACCACCGAGGACGACGATCGCGCGGCGCGCGACCTGGCGCGTTGCGCGCGAGGCGGGCTCGATCATGGCGAAATTCCCCTGGTTTCGCTCACCGCAGCGTAGTGCGTTTCGCGGCTGGTGTCACTTCGGGACGTCGCCGTTCGTGCCTAGACGGAATCCTTCGAGCGCGGCGTGATGCGATTGCAGATCGTGCTGATCGCGGCCATTTCGGCCGGCTTGACGAGGTGGTGATCGAAGCCCGCTTCCGCGGTCCGCCGCCGGTCGTCGGCATGGCCCCAGCCGGTCACCGCGACGAGCGTCAGGTCGATGCCGCGCGGGGTTCCGCGCAGGCTGCGCGCGACGTCGTAGCCGGACAGCCCCGGCATGCCGATGTCGAGGAAGACGATGTCGGGATCGTAGGACTCGACCGCCTCGAACGCCTGCCGCGGATCGTAGACGCAGCGCGTCTCGTGCCCGAGCATCGACAGCATCATCGCCATCGTGTCGGCGGAATCGTGGTTGTCGTCGACGATCAGCGCGCGGCAGCTCACGCGCGGCGTCGCGTGATCCGCTTCGGCCGCCGCGGCGGCCGCGGCCGGGACCGCCTCGACCGGCAGCGCGACCGTGAAGCGGGTGCCGCGGCCGAGGCCGTCGCTGTGCACGGCGATGCGCCCGCCGTGCAGCTCGACGATGCGCCGCACCAGCGTGAGACCGATGCCGAGGCCGCCACGCGAGCGTTCGAGCGAGGTGTCGACCTGCACGAATGCCTCGAAGATCTCGCCGGCCTGTCCCGCCGCGAGGCCGATGCCGTTGTCGACGACGGCGATCTCGAGCTCCTTCTCGTCGCCGCCGGCGACGAGCTCGATGACGCTGTCCGCCGGCGAATACTTGGCCGCGTTGTTGAGGAGGTTCGCGAACACCTGCGACAGGCGGTCGTGGTCGGCGTAGAGCGCGATGTCCTGCGTCGGCGCGCGCACCTCGAGCCGGTGCCGGTCGGCGAGCAGCAGCGGCATCGAGATCTCGATCGCCGAGTTCAGGATCGCGTCGAGCGTCGTCGGCGCGCGCTGCACGGTGAGCTTGCCGCGGTTGATGCGCGCGATGTCGAGGAGATCGTCGATAAGCCGCACCAGCAGCTTCTGCTGGCGCTGCATCGCGTCGTGCAGCGGATCGGGCGGCTGCGCGAGCTGGTATGCGTTGAGCGCGTTGCCGAGCGACGCCAGGGGATTGCGCAGCTCGTGCGCGAGCGTCGCGAGGAACTCGTCCTTGCGCCGGTTGACCTCGAGCAGGCGCAGCTCCGCCGCGACGCGCTCGGCGACCTGTGCCTGCAGCTCGACGTTGCGCGCGGCGAGCGCGTTGTTGGCGATGCGCAGCGACTCGTTGAGCGCGCCGAGCTCGCGCGACTTCTCGACGCGCAGCGCCTCGTTGGCCGCTTCGAGGCGCTGATTGGCCACCTGCAGGTCGCGGCGCTTGCGATAGAGCTCGGCGAGCACGACGACCTTGCTGCGCAGGATCTCGGGGATGATCGGCACGGTCACGTAGTCGACCGCGCCGAGCTTGTAGCCGCGCATGCGGTCCATGTCCGAGATGTTGACCGCGGTGACGAAGATGATCGGCGTCTTCTCGAAGCGCGGATGCTGGTGGATCATGCTCGCGGTCTCGAAGCCGTCCATGCCGGGCATGTTGACGTCGAGCAGGATCAGCGCGCACTCGCGCTCCATGAGGTGCTTCAGCGCGAGTGCGCCCGAGCTCGCCTCGATGAGGTTCTCGCCGAGCGGCGCGAGGATGGCGCGGTACGCGAGGAGGCGCGCCGGCTGGTCGTCGACGAGCAGGATATCGACGGGATCGGCCGCCGAGATGCTCGCCGGCAACGGCGTGTCGGATTTCACCGGTGCAACCATTGCCGCAGCACCCCGAGCAGCTGGTCGGTGACGACCGGCTTGGCGAGATAGTCCGACGCGCCCGCTTCGAGGCACTTCTCGCGGTCGCCCTTCATCGCCTTCGCGGTCAGCGCGATGATCGGCAGCGAGCGCGAATCCGGTTTCGCGCGGATCGCGCGCATCGTGTCGTAGCCGTCCATGCCCGGCATCATGATGTCCATCAGCACGAGATCGATGTCGCGATCCTCGGCGACCTTGGCGATGGCCTCCTGGCCGGTGCCGGCCGTGATGACGCCCATGCCGTGGCGCTCGAGCACGCTCGACAGTGCGAAGATGTTGCGCACGTCGTCGTCGACGACGAGCACGCGCTTGTGCTTGAGCGCCTCGTCGGATTCGTGCAGGCGCTGCACCATCTTCTGCTTCGCCGGCGGCAGGTCGGCGATCACGCGGTGCAGGAACAGCGCGGTCTCGTCGAGCAGGCGCTCGGGCGACTCGACGCCCTTGATGATGACGCTCTTCGCCGCGCGCCGCAGGCGCTGGTCCTCCTCGGCCGAGAGATCCTTGCCGGTGAACACGACGATCGGCACCTGGCGCAGGCGCGACTCCGCCTCGATGCGGTTCAGGAGCTCGAAGCCGCTCATGTCCGGCAGGCGCAGGTCGAGCACGAGGCAGTCGTAGTCGCCGCCGAGGAGCTTGTGCATCGCCTCGGCGCCGCTCGACGCGGTCTCGATCGCGATGTCGTCGTGGCGGATCAGCTCCTCGATGCTGAGGCGCTCGCCGGCGTCGTCCTCGACGATGAGGAGGCGCTTCTGGCGCGGCAGCGTGTAGAGGCGGATGCGCTCGAGCGCATCGCCGATCGATTCCGACGTCGCCGGCTTCGCGAGGTACGCGAACGCGCCGCGCTCGAGGCTGTGGTGGCGCTCCTCGTCGACCGTGACGATCTGCACCGGGATGTGCCGCGTCTGCGAATCCTGCTTCAGCTGCGAGAGCACCGCCCAGCCGAGCATGTCCGGCAGGTGGATGTCGAGCGAGATCGCGCTCGGCCGGAACTGCCGCGCGAACTGCAGCGCCTCGGCGCCGCGCTGCGCGACGACGACGTTGAAGCCGCGCGAGCGCGCGAGATCGCGCATGACGATCGCGTAGCGCGCGTCGTCCTCGACGACGAGCAGCGTCGGCCGCGCGGGATCGAGCGTGCCGCGGTCGTCGTCGATCGTCTCGTGCGGCGCCGCCTGCGTTTCGCCGGCCGCCTGGCGCGCGTGCGGCGGCTGCGGCAGCAGGCGCTCGCGCGCCTCGGCGCCGACGTAGTTGAGCGGCAGGTACAGCGTGAACGTCGAACCCTGCCCGACCGCGCTCTTGAGGCGCAGCTCGCCGCCGAGCAGGCCGGCGATCTCGCGGCTGATCGCAAGCCCGAGGCCGGTGCCGCCGTACTTGCGCGACGTGCCGGCGTCGGCCTGCTGGAACGCCTCGAACACGATGCGCTGCTTGTCCGCCGAGATGCCGATGCCGGTGTCGACGACTTCGAACGCGACGACGGTCGCGGCGTGATCGAGCACCGGATGGCCCTGCGACCAGCCGGCGCGCGCGATGCGGGCGTTGAGATGCACGCTGCCGCGCTCGGTGAACTTGAGCGCGTTCGAGAGCAGGTTCTTCAGGATCTGCTGCAGGCGCTTCGGATCGGACGTCAGCGAGCGGCCGACTTCGTGCGGGAAATCGACCGAGAAATCGAGGCCGCGCCGGTCGGCTTCGTGGCGGAAGCCGCGCTCCATGTTCTCCTTGAGGTGCTCGAACTGGATCTCCTCGCTGTCGACGGTGACCGTGCCCGACTCGATCTTGGAGAGATCGAGGATGTCGCTGATGAGGTGCAGGAGATCGGTGCCGGCGGCGTGGATCGTCTTCGCGAACTCGACCTGGCGGCCCGAGAGATTCTCCTCGGGATTCTCGGCGAGCTGCTGGCCGAGGATCAGGATCGAGTTCAGCGGCGTGCGCAGCTCATGCGACATGTTCGCGAGGAACTCGGACTTGTACCGCGACGTCAGCGCGAGCTCGGCGGCCTTTTCCTCGAGCGCGCGGCGCGCCTGCTCGATCTGCTGGTTCTTGGTCTCGACCTCGGCCTTCTGCTCGGCAAGGAGCGCCGCTTTCAGCGCGATTTCCTCGTTGGTCTGCTGCAGCTCCTTCTGCTGCGACTGCAACTCCGCCGCGAGCTGCTGCGACTGCGCGAGCAGGCTTTCCGTGCGCATCGAGGCTTCGATCGTGTTGAGCACGATGCCGATGGAACCCGAGAGCTGCTCGAGGAACGCGCGCCGCGACGCGGTGAACTCGGACAGCGAGGCCATCTCGATGACCGCCTTGACCTCGTTCTCGAACAGCACGGGCAGCACGATCACGCTGCGCGGCATCAGGCGCAGGAGGCCCGACTGGATCTGCCCGACACCCGGCGAGATGTCCTCGATCAGGATCATCTCGGCCTGCGCCGCGCATTGGCCGATCAGGCCCTGGCCGAATTCGAGCGTCGACTCGGACGAGCTCCCGGCGGGATCGGCGTAACCGGCGAGCTTGCGCAGGCGCGGCCGTTCGGTGCGCTCGTCGAGCTCGACGACGTAGATGAGGCCCTGCTGCGCGTTGACGAGCGGCGCGAGCTCGCTCAGCAGCATGCTGCCGAGCGTGATCAGGTCGCGCTGGCCCTGCATCATGCCCGAGAACTTCGCGAGGTTCGTCTTCAGCCAGTCCTGCTCGCGCGACGTTTCCGTCGTCGCGCGCAGCGTGTTGATCATCGCGTTGATGTTGTCCTTGAGGTCCGCGACCTCGCCGCGCACGTCGACCTGGATCGAACGCGTGAGGTCGCCCTGCGTCACCGCCGTCGCGACTTCCGCGATCGCGCGCACCTGCGTCGTCAGGTTCGCGGCGAGCTGGTTCACGTTCGCCGTGAGGTCCTTCCAGATGCCGGCCGTGCCGGGTACGTTGGCCTGCCCGCCGAGTCGGCCTTCGACGCCGACCTCGCGCGCCACCGTCGTCACCTGATCGGCGAAGATCGCCAGCGTCTCGGTCATGCCGTTGATCGTGTCGGCAAGCTCGGCGATCTCGCCCTTCGCCTCCACGGTCAGCTTCTTGTGCAAATCGCCGGTCGCGACCGCGGTCACGACCTTCGCGATGCCGCGCACCTGCGTCGTCAGGTTCGAGGCCATCGAGTTGACGTTGTCGGTCAGGTCCTTCCACGTGCCCGCGACGCCCGGCACGCGCGCCTGGCCGCCGAGCTTGCCTTCGGTGCCGACCTCGCGCGCGACGCGCGTCACTTCCGCCGCGAACGAGTTCAGCTGATCCACCATCGTGTTCAGCGTGTCCTTGAGCTGCAGGATCTCGCCCTGCGCGTCGACCGCGATCTTGCGCGACAGGTCGCCGCGCGCGACCGACGTCGCGACTTCGGCGATGTTGCGCACCTGCGTCGTCAGGTTCGTCGCCATCGAGTTGACGTTGTCGGTCAGGTCCTTCCACGTGCCGGCGACGCCGGGCACCTCGGCCTGGCCGCCGAGCTTGCCTTCGGTGCCGACTTCGCGCGCCACGCGCGTCACTTCCGCCGCGAAGCCGTTGAGCTGGTCGACCATCGTGTTGATCGTGTTCTTGAGCTCGAGGATTTCGCCGCGCACGTCGACCGTGATCTTGCGCGAGAGGTCGCCGCCCGCGACGGCGGTGGTGACCTCGGCGATGTTGCGCACCTGCGACGTCAGGTTCGACGCCATCGAGTTGACGTTGTCGGTGAGGTCCTTCCACGTGCCCGCGACGCCGGGCACCTCGGCCTGGCCGCCGAGCTTGCCTTCCGTGCCGACCTCGCGCGCGACGCGCGTCACTTCGGCCGCGAAGCCGTTCAGCTGATCCACCATCGTGTTGACGGTGTCCTTCAGCGCGAGGATTTCGCCGCGCACGTCGACCGTCACCTTGCGCGAAAGGTCGCCCTTCGCGACCGCGGTCGTCACCTCGGCGATGTTGCGCACCTGCGAGGTCAGGTTCGACGCCATCGCGTTCACGGAGTCGGTCAGATCCGACCAGGTGCCCGCGACGCCCGGCACGACGGCCTGGCCGCCGAGGCGCCCGTCGGTGCCGACCTCGCGCGCGACGCGCGTCACTTCCGCCGCGAACGAGTTGAGCTGGTCGACCATCGTGTTGATCGTGTTTTTCAGCTCCAGAATCTCGCCGCGCACGTCGACCGTGATCTTGCGCGAGAGGTCGCCCTTCGCGACCGCGGTCGTCACTTCCGCGATGTTGCGCACCTGCGACGTCAGGTTCGACGCCATCGAGTTCACGTGGTCGGTGAGATCCTTCCACGTGCCCGCGACGTCCGGCACCTCGGCCTGGCCGCCGAGCTTGCCTTCCGTGCCGACTTCGCGCGCCACGCGGGTCACTTCGGCCGCGAAGCCGTTCAGCTGGTCCACCATCGTGTTGATGGTGTCCTTGAGCGCGAGGATCTCGCCGCGCACGTCGACCGTGATCTTGCGCGAGAGGTCGCCCTTCGCGACGGCGGTCGTCACTTCCGCGATGTTGCGCACCTGCGAGGTGAGATTCGACGCCAGCGAGTTGACCGAGTCGGTCAGGTCCTTCCACGTGCCGGCCACGCCCGGCACGATCGCCTGGCCGCCGAGCTTGCCTTCGGTGCCGACCTCGCGCGCGACGCGCGTGACTTCCGACGCGAAGCCGCGCAGCTGGTCCACCATCGTGTTGATGGCTTCCTTGAGCTGCAGGATCTCGCCGCGCACGTCGACCGTGATCTTGCGCGACAGGTCGCCGTTCGCGACCGCGATCGTCACCTCGGAGATGTTGCGCACCTGCGCGGTCAGGTTCGACGCCATCTGGTTCACCGAATCGGTGAGCTCCTTCCAGACGCCGGACACGCCCTTCACCTTCGCCTGGCCGCCGAGCTTTCCTTCGGTGCCGACTTCGCGCGCGACGCGCGTGACTTCCGAGGAGAATTCGGTCATCTGCTCGAGCATGCGGTTGACCAGCGTCGCCGAGCGCAGGAACTCGCCCTGCAGCGGGCGGCCGTCGGCTTCGAGCGGCACCGAGCGCGTGAGGTCGCCCTTCGCGACGCCGGCCATCGCCTCGGTGATCGTCTCGACGGGGCGGATCAGATCGTCGATGAGCCCATTCACCGAGCGCTCCATGTCGGCCCACGAGCCCTGGCGGTTCGCCGGCGGCAGGCGCTGGCGCGTACGGCCCTTGCGGCCGACCTGCTCGCCTGCGCGGCTCAGGCCTTCGGAGAGTCGGCGATTCTGGTTCACGATCTCGTTGAAGCTTTCGGCGAGCTTGCCGGCGATGCCGTCCCAGTGGCTCGGCAGCACGACATCGAAGTCGCCGGTGCTGACCGCGCGCATCGCGGCGAGCAACGCCTTCAGCGGCTCGATGTCGGCGCTCGCTTTCGAAGCGGCGTGCGCGCGCAGTGTTTTCGACACGGCCACGGAAGTCCCCTCGCTGAATGGCTTTGAACGGCGTTTCGCGCCGGATCGTGGAAAAAGCTACCACAAGCGAAAGTCGGCCAGCGAGCGCCTGAATACGTTCCTGCGGGCCATGGCTGAGGCCGCTATGGCGCGTCGAAGCCGTCGCGGAAGATCGTGTCGTCGTTCATGATCGCTTCGCCGCGCGCGATCACTTCGATTTCGGCGAGCGCCGCGACCGCGAGGCCGTAGAACGTGCCGCCGACGTCGTCGAGGTCGACGCGCACGACGCGCGCCGCGACGTCGGCGAACGCGACGTCGGTGCCGGCGACGGCGACATCCTGCGCGACGGCCGTCCCGACGAGATCGCTCGCCGCGTCGTCGGCATAGAGGCGCACGGTCGCCTGCGCGACATGAATCGACGAGTTCGCTTCGTCGCCGGGCCGCGGATCGTAGAGGCGCACCGTGCGCACGCTCACCGGGACCGGAAACCTCAGCTCGATCCACTGCCCGTCCTGCGGCTCGCCGGGATCGGAGTTCCAGTAGCGCCAGATCTCGCCTTTCATGACGCGCCGGTCGATGAGGCCGTCGTTCGTGCCGGCGTCGCGCGTGCTCGAGACGCGCAGCGTCGCGCCGGGCGCGAGGTTCGTGAACTCGGCGTCGGCGTCGTTCGCCGGCACCGGGATCTGGCTGTGGCCCGCATGGCAGCCGACGCAGCGCGCGTGCGCGCCGGCGCGGTCGAAGTTCATGCCGGCGACGTGCGCGGCACCGGGATGTGCCAGGAAATGCTCGCCGGTGCCGGTCTCCGGCACGCGGTATCCCGTCGCGGCGCTCGAGCGGATCTGCTCGAACAGCGGCAGGAATGCCGGCGCGTTCGGCTGGACGACGCGGCCGTTCGGCGCGATCGCGAGCTCGTCGAGCAGGATCGGCCAGTCCTGCTGCGGGAACGAGCCCGTCGAGCGGCGCTGGAAATCGGCGAAGAAGCGGATCGTCGCCGCGAGTCCGACCGGCGGGGCGCTGACGATGTCGGTGTCGACCGGCGCGTTGAAATAGACGTTGAGATCGTCGAACACGAAGGTGCCGTCGCGGTCGTACGGGCCCGCACCCGTCGGCGGCAGGAACTGCGGATGCGGCGCCGAGTCCCAGTCGTCGCGATACGGATCGGGCAGCACCGGCGGCGGCGTGCGCGCGACGAGCACGCGGGCGCGCAGCTCGCTCGTGCCGACGCCGAAGCCGGCATCGGCGAACGTGATGCGCTCGCGCGCGCTGCCGTCGGCAAGCGACACCCACAGATCGTAGTCCTGGTTCCAGTCCGGCGCGGCCGAATAGACGATCGTCATGGACTGCTGCGGCTGCGGCGGCAGCACTTCGGGATCGACGGTGTAACCCTCCGGCGGCGGCACGAAGATGCCGTACGAATAGTTCGACGGATCGTCGCCGTGCGCATACGGCCGTTGCGCGCCGCTCGCATCGGTGTAGGCGAACACGCCGTTGACCGGCTGGTAGCGCGTCGCGATCGGCGCGCGCACGTAGCGGCGGATGCCGCCGAAGCCGGCGGCCTCGGTCATGTTGTACATCGGGAAGAAATTCGCGAACAGCGAGCCGTCGTACGCGAAGCCCGCACCGTAGATGTGGTTGGCTTCCTCGTCGCGGAACACGCCGCTCCACATCGAGAGATCGGTGCCGTCGGGATTGATCGTCGCGATCTGCCACGCGTTGCGGAAGAGATTGTCGGCGCCACCGACTTCGACGTTGCGATCCGTCGTGAGCCCGTCGTGCATCGCGTAGCACGGATCGGGGTGCTGCTCCGCCGACGCCTGGCAATCGGCGCCGATGCTCGCCATCGAATCGGTCGCGAAACGATGATTGCGCCACCAGCGCGCGTAGACGATCTTGCCGGTCACGGGATCGGCGAGCGGGCGATCGGCGCCGTTCCGCTCCGAGGTGACGCGGTGGAGATGCGTGCCGTCGGCGTCGACGACCCAGAGGTTCGACGCGCGCACGCCGCTATAGTGGCCATAGCCCGGCCAGCGCGTCGACGAGAACACGATGCGGCCGTCGGGCAGGAACGCGGGATCGTAGTCGTCGTAGGCCTGGAACGCGTCCTCGTCCCACGGACCGAACTGCGCGTAGTCGCCGCTCATGTCGGTGAACGTGAGCTCGCGCAGGTTGCCGCCGTCGGCGTCGATCAGGTACAGCCGCCACGCGCCGAGCGTGCGCGCCGGCGCGGTGTCGTACGTGCCGGACGGCAATCCCGCGAATGCGATCGTCGCGCCGTCCCACGAGACGGCCGGCGCGTTGACGTCGATCAGCTCGAAGCTCGCCGCCGTCGGATGCGCGCCGTCGACGAGCGTGCGCACGCTGCCATCCGTCTCGCGCACGCGCAGATATCCGGGCGCAGCCGGACGCACGCGCGAATGCGCGCCGACGCCCGGGAGATCCTTCGCCGCGTCCCAGTAGATGCTGCCGTTGTCCGGAATCTGCCGCTGCACGAACACGATCGGCGGCAGCGTCGCGCCCGCGAGCGCGCACGACGACGCGCACGACGCGACGAATGCAGCGGCAATCCGGCACAGGCGCATGAGGACCTCCCCGCGCGGCGATCATCGCGCCGCCGCTTGACGGTCATTGTGCGCCGCTGCGCAAAACCCGCGCTACTTCGCGGGCTGCACCGGCGTGTGCTGCGAATACCATGCATGCCAGCGGCCACCGGCGTAGTAGAAGACGTCGACCGACGTGTCGCCGCTGCCGGAATCGGTGACGACGGCCGCGTTGTCGCGCACGACGATCGTCGCCGGGTGCTCGGGCGGCTGTGGGGTCATCTTCTTCTCGGCGACCTTCTTCGAGAGCGCGATGATCTCGGCAG
>DATFRS010000265.1:0-14972 GCA_035263065.1 Rhodanobacteraceae bacterium | reverse complement strand
GACGCCGAGAAGAAGCTGTGGCTCGGACTGATGGAGACGGGCATCTGGCGTCGCGAAAATGCGGATCAATGGTCGCGCGTGTCGGTGCGGCCGGATCGTCCGGACTGCTCTCCCACCATCCTGCAGCGCGATGCAGACGGTGGCCTCTGGGTGACCTGCCGCGAGGACGGGAGCCTCGCTCACTTTGCGGACGGCCGCGCCGAAGTCTTTCGGCCGGATCGTGGTCCGAATGTCGGACCGGTCGGCCTCGTTCGGCCCGATGCTCACGGCGTCACCTTCGGCGGCGAATTCGGGCTCTCGCTCTACGACCGCAACGGATTTCACACGTTGCGCACCGAGCGTGTCCCGGAGCTTTCGTTCGTCACCGGCGTCGTCGAAGCGGAAGGGCGGACCTGGGTGCAGGCGCAGGGCGGCATCCTGCGTTTCGATACTGCCGATCTCGAACGCGCCCTGGTCGACCCGGACGCGCATCCGACCTTCGACCTCTTCGATCGCGAGGACGGATTGCCGGGCGACGCGCAGCAGGACACCGGCATCAATACCGCACAATCGGGACCGGACGGGAAGCTCTGGTTCATCACGAATCGCGGCATGGTCTGGATCGATCCGCAGCACCTCTACCGCAATACCGTGCCGCCGCCGGTCGCTATCCGTTCGGTCACCGTCGGCGGCAGGACCGAGACATCGCCGACCGACATGCACCTCGCGGCGGGCACTTCGAGTCTGCAAATAGACTATGCAGCGCTTTCGTTCGTCGAGCCGCGCCGCGTTCGATTCCGCTACAAGCTGGAGGGCGTCGACGCCGACTGGGTCGATCCGGGCGCGCGGCGGCAGGCTTTCTACACGAGGCTCGGCCCGGGCGACTACCGCTTCCATGTCACTGCGTCGAACAACGATGGCGTCTGGAACACGGCGGGTGCAAGCCTCGCCTTCAGCATTCCGCCGACGTTCGTGCAGAGCCGGTGGTTTCTCGCGCTGTGTCTCGTCGCGGGCGCGCTCGCGCTATGGGCGCTCTATGGATTGCGGCTTCGTCAGGTCTCGACTCGCATCCGCGAGCGGCTCGAAGAACGCATCGCCGAACGCGAGCGCATCGCGCGCGAACTGCACGACACGCTTCTGCAAGGCTTTCAAGGCGTGATGCTTCACGTGCGATCCGTGGGCGAGCAGATTCCGAAGGACCTGCCGGCGCAGGCCCTGCTGAGCGGGGTCCTCGAACGGGCCGAGGACGTGCTGGTCGAAGGACGCGACCGCGTGCGGAATCTGCGTGCGGCGGCGGGCAAGGGCGATCTCGCGCAATCGCTGGCGGGTGCGCGCAGCTGGCACCGGCACGATCCCGGCATCCGGTTCCAGGTGACCGTCGAAGGCTCGCCGCGCGCACTGCACCCGATCGTCGAAGAGGAAGTGCGCAGAATCGGCGAAGAGGCGATTTCCAATGCGTTCCAGCACGCGCGCGCCGCGAATATCGACGCCGGCATCGCCTATGATCGGCACGAGCTCGTGCTGCGCGTGCAGGATGACGGCGTCGGCATCGACGCGTCGCTCCTCGGCGGGAACGGGAAGGAAGGCCACTTCGGACTGACCGGGATGCGCGAGCGCGCCGAAAAGATCAGAGGGGAGATCCGATTCGAGAGCCGGCGCGGGGCTGGGACCGAAATCCAGCTGACTGTTCCGGCGCGCGTCGCGTATGCGGATTCGGCGCCGCGCCGGTTCGGCTTCACGCTCGGCCGAAGATCGAAGGATCGGGATTAGCGATGGCGTCCTCGGGACCCGCCCCTGTCATCCGCATCCTCGCGGTCGACGATCATCCGGTATTCCGCGGCGGTCTTGCGGCCATCATCCAAACGCAGGCGGACATGGCGCTCGTCGGCGAAGCGGGCACCGGCCGTGAGGCGATCGAGCAGTTTCGCCGGCTGAAACCCGACGTCACGCTCATGGACCTTCAGATGCCCGACATGCGCGGCGTCGATGCGATCAAGACGATCTGCAAGGAATCTCCGCGTGCACGGATCATCGTCCTGACGACATACTCGGGCGACGTGCAGGCGCTCGAGACGCTCAAGGCCGGTGCAGCAGGGTACCTCCTCAAGAGCGCGCTCCACCGCGAATTGCTCGATACGATCCGCAACGTCCATGCGGGGCGCCGGCATTTGCCGCCGGAGATCGCCAGCGAGATCGCCTTCCATGCCGGCGGGGACCCGCTCACTGCGCGCGAGATCGAGGTCTTGCACCTGATCGCCGCAGGCAGCGCCAACAAGGCGATCGCCGCGCGACTCTCGCTCTCGGAAGAGACGGTCAAAGGCTACCTGAAGAGCATCTTCGTCAAGCTCGACGTGAAAGATCGCACGCAGGCGGTAACGGTCGCAGCCAAGCGAGGCATCATCGAGCTCTGAGCACGGTCGTCCGTACCGGGAGGCCGCGCCTTCCCGTGACGGCACCGTCGTGCCCAGCGTCGCGAGCCACGCCTTCCACTGCGGCGCGCCGCGCAGCGACGCGACGAACGGCGAGAGGCGCAGCATCCACGGCCACACGCTCGCATGCTCGATCGCGTGCGCGTCGCGGAAGTGCGCGGCCGCGATGTCGAGCCAGCGGAACGCCGCGACGCGATCACCGCGATACGCGTAGACCTCGCGCAGCGGATCGGTGTCGCCGGCCGCGCGGATCAGTGCGGCCAGCGAGACGTTGGCCTCGGCGATGCGATTCAGCCCGTAGTCGGCGAGGGCGAGGCATTCCTCGCGCAGCGTCGGGCCACTTGCTGATCACCGCGAGCGCGGGCTCGGCCCCGTGCCGGCGCGATGGCCCGACGATCGCTGCAACGGATGGCTTCGAACACGGAGCCTCCGGCACGATTTCCTTCCTGACGGCGCATTCAGCGCGCAGCATCGGCACAACCCCGGTTCCGTCGCCCCTCTCCGCGGACGATCGAGCACGTCGGCTGGACGCGGAGCATCGTGCCTTTACAGAGAATTGGACGCCCCGAGTGATCTCGGCGACGGCGTGCGGAGCATCTCGGGGATTCCTCTGAACGCCAGCGATCGCATCGATCGCTTCGACTCCGCAGCAATCACATCGATACCACTCATCAAGGAAGAAACCGATGAACCATTTCTCAAATCTGATCCGTCGCGCATCGTATGCGCTTCTACTTGCAATGCCGATCGCGGCGATGGCCGCGCCGGCACCGCAGAGCCACAACTTCTCGCCGCTCGTCTCGAAGGTGCGTGACGCCACGGCGCGCTATCGCGACGTCAACGTCGCGATCCAGGAAGGCTGGGTCGCCGCGACGCCGTGCGTCAGCGGCCCCGATCACGGCGCGATGGGCGTGCACTTCGTGCTGCCGGACCGCCTCAGCGACGGCGTCGTCGACGCCGACGAGCCCGAGGCGCTGATCTACGAGCCGCTGACCAACGGCGCGCTTCGCCTGGTCGGCGTCGAGTTCATCGCGCTCGCGTCGACGGTGACGGAGCCGCCGAAACTCGAAGGCCATCTCCTGAACTTCGTCGGCGAGCCGAACCGCTTCGGTCTCCCGGCGTTCTACGAGATGCACGTCTGGGCGTGGGAAGGCAACCCGCAGGGCAACTTCGCCGACTGGAACACCGACGTGTCGTGCGATCACCAGCCGCTGGACGACTGATCGGGCACGCGCCCGCTTCGCATCTCGCGAAGCGGGCCGCGTCTTGCGTCCCTGATTGACGGTCCCCGCGACCGTCAGCTCGACGCGCCGATTCCGCGCGCGTCCTTCCGCCGCGTCGTTCGACGCCTCCAAGTCCGTGCGCCGTCGCAAGCGACGCGCGTTCGATCACGCTCGCTCAGCTTTTGTCACCGTTTGTCTCGCGTGCGAGCGCGCGTGCGCGGAGACAAATGGTGAGCGTAATGTCGAGGCGATTCTGTCATCGTTGCGGCGTTGGCCGCGCCTGCGGCCGACCGAGTCGCACGCGCGACGGCGGTCGCGATCGGCGGCCCGAGAACTCCTGCGCATCGACGGTGAGGGGACGACCCGATGGAAAGCACCAAGAAGATGAGCATGCTTGAGTTGACCGTGCTGGTGGCGGTCAACATGATGGGCTCGGGCATCATCATGCTGCCGGCCAACATGGCGCAGGTCGGCGCGATCTCGCTCCTGTCGTGGGGCGTCACGGCCGTCGGCTCGATGGCGATCGCGTATGGCTTCGCGCAGGCCGGCGTCTTCAACCAGCGCACCGGCGGCATGGCCGCCTACGCCGAGGACGCCTACGGAAAGGACGGCTACTTCCTCACGTTCTTCCTCTATTTCCTCTCGCTCGCGATCGGCAACGTCGCGATCGCGATCTCGGCAGTCGGTTATCTCGCGGCGTTCTTCCCGCCGATGACGGCGACGCCGATCGCGACCTGCATCAGCGTCATCGGTCTCATCTGGCTCACGACCGTCGCGAACTTCGGTGGACCCAGCATCACAGGCAAGATCGGCTCGGTCACGGTGTGGGGCGTCATCATTCCGGTCGCTGGCCTCTCGGTCATCGGCTGGATCTGGTTCAAGGGCGCGACGTTCGAGGCGGCGTGGAATCCGCAGAACCTCGGCCTCGGCGAAGGCATCGGCTCGAGCATCGCGCTGACGCTGTGGGCGTTCCTCGGCATGGAGTCGGCGGCGCAGAACTCCGATGCGGTGGAGAACCCGAAGCGCAACGTGCCGCTCGCGTGCATGCTCGGCACGCTCGGCGCGGCGGTCGTCTACATCCTGTCGACGACCGTGATCCAGGGCATCGTGCCGAACGCCGAGCTCGCGAAGTCGACCGGCCCGTTCGCCGACGCGTACGCGCAGATGTTCAACCCGACCGTCGGTTCGATCATCCGCGGCCTCGCCGTGCTCGCCTGCCTCGGCTCGCTGCTCGGCTGGCAGTTCACGATCGCGCAGACCGCGAAGACGGCCGCGATGGAGCGCCTGTTCCCCGCGTTCTTCGCCAAGACGAACCGCATGACCGCGCCGGTCACCGGCATGATCGTCATGGGCGTCGTGCAGAGCCTCCTTGCGCTCTCGACGATCTCGCCGAGCCTCAGCAAGCAGTTCTCGGTGCTGGTCAACCTCGCGGTCGTGACCAACGTCATTCCGTACATCATCGCGCTGTCCGCCCTGATGGTGATCATGCGCAAGGCGGGCAACGTGCCGGCGGGCACCTATCGCACGAACGCGATCGTCGCGACCATCGGCATGCTGTACAGCACGTACGCGATCTACGCGTCCGGCAAGGACGCCGTGCTCGGCGGCACGATCGTGCTGGCGCTGACGTTCGTCATCTACGGATTCCTGGCGCCGCGTTTCCTCACGGGCGCTCCGGCGTCGGCGCAGCGGCAATAAGGAGAGGACCATGCAGGTCGCGCATTCCACGGCTCGCAACATGCTCCCGATCAAGCTCGCGCTCGCGCTTGCCGTTGCGCTCGCGCCGACGGCCTTCGCGCAGGACGCGCCGCAGGCGGCGGCCTCGGCCGGCAGCACGCTCGACAAGATCCGCTCGGCCAACAAGCTGACGCTCGGCTACTACGCCGAGGCGCGGCCGCTGTCGTTCCGCAACGAGACCGGCAGCCCGGACGGCTACGGCGTCGCGCTCTGCAAGCAGATCGCGAGCGACATCCAGAGCGAGCTCAAGCTCTCCAACCTCGAAACGCAGTTCGTCGCCGTCGACGGCAACGAGCGCTTCGCCGCGGTCAAGGACGGGCACATCGACATCCTCTGCGGGCCGTCGCAGGCGACGCTCGCCAACCGCGCCGAAGTCAGCTTCTCGATCCCCGTGTTCGACAGCGGCACCGGCGCGCTCGTGCGCAAGGATTCGCCGGCGCCGTTCCGCGAGGTGCTCGAGGGCAAGAACGCATCGGCGCAGCCGCTTTGGCGCGGCTCGCCGCAGCTCGTCGCGCTGCAGTCGCGCACGTTCGCGGTCGTCGCGGGCACCGCGGCGGAGAAGGGCGCCACGCAGCGCCGCGAAGAGCTCAAGCTCAACGCATCGATCGTCTCGGTGCCGGATTTCGCGAGCGGCGTGCGCAAGGTCGCCGACGGCAGCGCCGATGCGCTGTTCGGCGATCGCACCGTGCTGCTCGACTTCGCGCACCGCGACGCGGATGCGGACGATCTCGTCGTGCTCGATCGCACCTACGACCGCGAGTCGCTTGCGCTCGCCGTGCCGCGCAGCGACGAGGATTTCCGCCTGCTGGTCGATCGCTCGCTGAGCGGCTTCTTCCGCTCGGGCAAGGCCGGCGAAGCGTACGCGCGGTTCTTCGGCAAGGTCGACGCCGCGACCGCGGATCGTCTACGCGGGTACGCGCTTGCGGAGTAGCGCAGCGTTCGCGCTGCGCGGGAAGAGAGGCCTCAGCACGCCGTCGGCGCCATCGTGCGCGGGCGGCGCATGCCGCGTGGGCACGCGCGCGTGCGCGGTCTCGATCGCGAGCACGTAGCCTTTGCTGCGCACCGCGTGCAGCGGCAGCGCGACGTTCATGCGCGCGGCCTTGCCGCGCAGGCGATTGACCAGCACGTCGATGCGGTGCGGATCGGCGTAGCTTGGATTGCCGCCGAGGCTCGCGATCAGCTCGTCGCGCGACACCGGCTGGCCGCGCATCGCGACGAGGCAGAGCACGAACGCGCGCTCGGCCGTCGTCAGCGTCATCGCGTGGCCGGTTGGATCCTCGACGATCCAGCCGTCCTCGCGCAGCGTCCAGCCGCTGCGCGCCGAAGCTTCGATCGCGGACGGCGCCGCGACGCCGGCGATGCGCCGATGGATCGCGCGAAGCTGCGCGCCGAGCTCGCGAAGATCGACCGGCTTCGAAAGATGCGCGTCGGCGCCGCACTCGAAGCTGCGCAGCCGCGCGTCGATGCGCGCGCTCGCCGACAGCGCGACGATGCCGGTCTCGCGCACGCCGCGAAGGCGTTCGGCGAGCGCGAGCGCGCGCTCGGTGTCGTGATCGAGATCGATGACGGCGAGATCGCAGCGTCGCGCCGCGCAGGCACGATGGAAGCCCGGCGCATCGGCGAAGCCCGCGGTCGTGAAGCCGTCACGCGCGAGATAGTCGACGAGATGCTCGCGTCGCGCCGCGTCGCCGTCGAGCACATAGACGACCGCGCCGGACCTGCGCGTCAGCTGCGCGGTTTCGTCGCCGGTTCCACGCGTCTGGAAGTTGCAGGCCATGCTTCGTCACCGCCGCAAAGCGGGCACAGGCGTTTGTTGGGCGTGACGATAGGAGAAGCCGGCGCGCGCCGGTAAGCGAAGATCACGCAGGCGGCGCTCAGTAAAACTACCAGTCGGGCCGCGGCGGGGAACTTGTGGACGAGCGCGCCAGGCCTTAGGCCGAGCGGACGTCCTTGACCTCGTACCGGCCGGCGACGCGCTCGCGCAGGAACGCCTCGGGGTCTTCGCTCTTGATCAGCGCGGAGAACAGGGCAGGCGGGATGTCCGCGTAATCGCGGATCAGGCCGCTGTGATAGGCGATGCGCAGCTTGCGCAGGCGGGCGGCGAAGGCCGCGGTCCTCACGTGCTTGCTGTTCAGCTCTACAACTTCCACGGGGCGATTGTCGGCCCAAAAGCCGGACATTGCACGGCCCGGCCCCGCGGCGGCCTCTACGGAGGGTCCGGCGGTCCCCATCGGCCGCCGCCGTCCCCGGATGACGCTACTTGCCGGCGCAGGCCGGGCTGTTGCCGACGCAGAGCGGCCGGCCCCAGTCGTCCATGATCTTCTTCGTGCCCTCGCGCGCCTCGACTTCCTGCGCGTAGGTGTGGCACGTCGTCACGGGAATGTGCGAGCCGACCGGCGCTTCCTTCTTGCAGATGACGCGGTCGCGGTCGCGCAGCGTCAGGATCGAGTTGACCGTCTCCTGCGCGTTGAAGAGCGCGATCTTCTCCTCCTCGCGCATGGCGGCGACGGTGCCCTTCTCGATGAACAGCTTGTCCATCTCGTCGAGCTTCTTGTCGACGGTCTTCGCCTCGTCGGGCTTGATGTATTCGTACTTTCCGCCGGGCTGCATCTCCTTGCGCACGCCGGCGGCGAGCGTCTCGAACGCCTCCTTCGTGTCCGCCTTGACGCTGCCTTCCCGATAGTGCTCCTTCGCGAACGCGAGCCCCGATACGCACACGGTCAGCGCGAACGCCACGGTCATTCGAGCGATTCTGTTCACGGTCTCAACCCCGTTCGTTGAAGAGCCACGACGAAAGCCGGCACGCTCCTCGATCGCGGCGGCTTTACGATGAGGATCGTACATAGCGTCGTCCGGTGCTGTCAACGATGATCTTCGTAGAACCGGCAGGGCCTTCGTCAGCGCCGGCCGGCAACGTCGCACGCGACCGCCGGCACGCAGGGCGGCCGCTCGTGCCGGCTGTGACCGGGCGCCGCGCCCGCGGACGCGGCGACCTCGAACGCGTGCTCGTACGTCGCGCCTTCGAATTCGGCGCGGAGCGTCCAGGCGCCCGGCGCCGCATCGGCGGGCAGGGCGACGCTCCAGTCCCACGCGGTGCCCGAATAGAACGGCTTCGGCAGCTTCTCGCTCGCGAGGTCGAAGTCCCAGCCGGTCAGGATCGAACCGTCGGGCGCGACGACGCTGAAATGCGTCACCTCGCCATTCCGGTGGTCGCTGTACGAGGCGAACGCCCACAGCGTCGCACCGGGGGCGAAGACGTCCTGGAAATGCGGATCCTCGTGGACCGGCGCGCCGTCGGCGACGCCGCAGTCGACCAGCGTCGGCTCCGCCGAATGCGTCGTCAGCGTGTCGATGCGCGGCGCCTCATACGGCTGCGCCACGGCCCAGCGGTCGGGCAGCGCGTTGCAGGCGCCGTGGAACGGATCGACGATCGCGCCGCCGGCGTCGTGCAGCTCGAAATGCAGGTGCGGCAGATTCGAGGGGCCGGAGCTCCCGACGAGCCCGAGGAACTCGCCCGCCTCGACGCGCGCGCCGACGGCCTTGCCGGTCAGCGAGCCCGATTTCATGTGCAGGTACCACGCCGTGTAGCCGTCGTCCTGCGCGACGAACACGGCGTTGAAGCCGCCGTTGCCCTGGATCGCGCAGTCGCGGTCGAAGTTGCCGTCGATCTTCTCGGCGATGACGCCGGGCGCGGCCGCCACGATGCGGACGTCTTCCTCGTCCATCATCAGCCACGGATACGGCCAGAGGTAGTAGTCGGTGCCGGCGTGGTTGTAGCCGGAGGCGAGGTCGTAGCTTCGCGTGCCGCAGGTGTAGTCCTGCACGAGGTCGGGAAAGCGCGGATCGTGATCGACGAAATAGCCCGTGCCGTGATAGCCGAACGGCGTGAAGTCCGGCGCGGGCTGCAGTGGCCATTGCAGGTCGGCGTCGCCGGCCGGCGACGCGACGAACGCCGCGCGCTCGCGCAGCGTCGCCTCGATGCGCGCAAGCTGCCCCGCATCGGGCGCGTCGAACGCGTCGGGTGCGAGCGCACGTAGGTGCGCGCCGCTTTCCGGCCGGGGTGCGGAAAGGACCAGCGATGCCAGCAATAGCGGTGCGAGCACGGGCAGATCCACGAGGCACTTCGTCGAGCGCGACGCTAGCACCGAAGCCGCGCGCCGTCATCGCCTACCGTTCAGCTTGCTGCGCAGGGTGTGTTTTTGGCGCAATTCGGAATTGTCCCGGCGGACACGGGGAAAATCCCTCAAAGCGGAATGCGTTCACATTTCGCAAACAGTGACGGAACGACCCTTCTTCCCGGGCGGCATGGTTCGTGCTGCGCAGGATGCGCGAACTCCGGGGGATCTATGAGGTTCTGGTTGCGGCAGTGGTCGTGTTTCGTGCTGGCTGGCGCGCTTTATCTCGCGCTGGCGACGGGCGCGTCCGCGCAAGTCGTGGTCACGGTCGACGGCGACACGGCCTACGCGACGATCTCCCTGACTGACAATAACGGCGTGACTTATGACGCCGATGTCACGATCGTCTTCGATACGCCCCAGAATCTGACGCCCCAGGCGCTGAACCTGACGGCGACTATTGCGGACGTGAACGACGTAAACCGCCGCCTGAGGGGCGACGGCAATGCCAACTGCCTTCTCGGCTTGCTGAACTGCCCGACGATCGATCCGGACTTTCCCATCGTAGTCACGGTGGAGCCGATTGATTTTCCGTGGCTTTTCCGCGACGGGTTCGAGACGACGACCGACGCGTTCGACGGCTTCAACGATCTTTCGTTCCTCAACACGTACCAGATGGACATCCACACGCACGATCTCTCGTACGTGAACAACAGTCCCTATCGTCTCTACAAGGCGCCGGTGGACGGCAATTTCCATGACGTCACCAACGACGTCCTGCCCGGAAGCGTGCGTGTGCGCGGCCGCGGCGGCGCGTTCTCGGATTTCGTGGTTGCCAGCGACACGCGCCTTCCGCTCACCGTGTCGCTCCAGAAGATCCTTCAGCTCAACGCCCGTATCGTCGTGGCCGCGATCAGCGACGGGCTCCGCCTCGATCTCCTTACGCTGCTGGCGAAGGTCGATACGCTCATTCTCGTCGACGTCGTCGGCGCCCTGGCCGCGCTCGACGAGCTGATCGATCTCATCGACCTCAACGCCGGCACCGAGATCGCGAACGTCTGGTCGGCGCATCGCGACGTCGTCAACGATGCGGGCGAGATGACCGAGCTCGCCGACACGTTGCGATTCAGCATGGTGCGCCTGCTGGGCGGCACGGCCAACCCGTAGCCGCCATGCCAGCCCGCTTCAACGCCTACGTGCCGGACGCCGCGGCACTCGTCCGCTTGCTCGACGATGACGCCTTGTACCGCATCGGCCGCAGCGCCGAGTGCGAGGTGCGCGTCGATCACTGGTCGATTTCGCGCTTCCACGCGGAGCTCACCGGCGCGGGCAGGAGCTGGTCGCTGCGCGACACCGGCAGCAAGAACGGCTTGCGCGTCGACGGCCATCTCGCCGTGCGCGCCGAGTTCGACAAGTCGGCGTGGTTCTCGATCGGCGACGTCTACTGCTGGTTCGAGCTGCTCGACGAGGTGGCCGCCGAGCGCCATCGCGCCGAAGGGGCCGCGCGTCGCGCGACTTCGCGCGCGATGTCGCAGCAGCTGGTTCCGGGACTCGGCATCCACGCGCTGATTCCGCAGACGCTCGACGTCGTCCTGCAGCTCGCCGGCCTCGAGCGCGGCTTCGTGCTCTACGCCGAGGGCGGCGCCGCCTTGCGCGTGCGCGCAAGCCGCGGCTTCGCGGCCGACGACATTTCGAGCACGCACTTCGCCGGCAGCGCCGCCGCGGTCGAGCGGGCGCTGGAGGAAGGGAAAAGTATCGTCTGCTGCGACGCCGCCGAATCGCCGTGGCTCGGCGTCCGGCCGAGCGTGCGCCTCGGCGGCATCCGGGGGCTCGTCTGCGTGCCGCTGAAGCTCTCCGGCCAGTCGGTCGGCGCGATCTACGCCGACAGCCGCAAGCCGGGGCCGCCGGTGACCGAGCTCGACCTCGAGCTGATCGAGAACGTCGCCCGCCACGCCGCGGCGTCGTTCGAGGCGGCGCGCCTCGAAGGCGACGTCGCCGACCTCGTCCGTTCGGCCGCCGACGCCGGCATCCGCGCGCCGCTCTGGCGCGACCTTCGCCCGCCCGCCAAGTAGCCCGGCCGCCCGTTTCGAGACGCTTGCGGCTGACGGATCACGGGGTTACGCGTTATCGTGCGGACATGACTCACGATGCCGCGGTCGCTACGCCCGCCACGTCGTCCGGCGCCGCCACGCTGACCGGCCAGATCGCTACCAGCGAGCTGCGCGCCGGCGATCTGCTCGGCACGCGTTTCCGCATCGAGTCCCTGCTCGGCGTCGGCGGCATGGGCGTCGTCTACCGGGCCCGCGACCTCTCGCTCGACATCGACGTCGCGCTCAAGCTGCTCCGACCCGAGCTGGCCCGCCGGCCCGGCGCCCTCGAGAGGTTCCGCAGCGAGCTCCTGCTCGCGCGGCAGGTGTCGAGCCCGCACGTCGTGCGCATCCACGACATCGCCGAGCACGACGGCCGCTGGTTCATCAGCATGGACTTCATCGACGGCGAGTCGCTGGAGGCCTACCGCGACCGCGCCGGCAAGATCCCGCTCGATGGCGCGCTCGCGATCACGCGCGGCCTGCTCGACGGGCTCGCGGCGGCGCATCAGCGCGGCGTGATCCATCGCGATCTCAAGCCCGCGAACGTGCTGCTCGACAACACGGGCCATGCGTACATCACCGACTTCGGCGTCGCGCGGAGCCTCGGCGCGACCGGCATGACGCAGAGCGGCGTCATCGTCGGCACGCCCGAATACCTCTCGCCCGAGCAGGCGCGCGGCGAGACCGCCGACGCCCGCAGCGATCTCTACACGGCGGGCCTGATCCTCTACGAGATGCTGACCGGCGCGCTGCCGTTCTCGGGCGGCACGCCGGCCGAGACCGTGATCCAGCGCATCGTGCGTCCGCCGCCGTCCCTCGCGAAGGCGCGGCCCGATCTGCCGCGCTGGCTGCATGCGTTTACCGACCGTCTCCTCAAGGTGGCGCCGGCGCATCGCTTCGCGAGCGCGAAGGACGCGCTGCGCGCGCTCGACACGAAGCGCGTGCCGCGACCGCCTGTGAACCGGCGCGCGATCTTCGTCGCGACGCTGCTCGTCGTCGGCGCCGCAGCGCTCGGGACCTATTTCTGGCGGCATCCGCTGCCGATCCGCGAGATCATCGCGCCGGCGATTCCGGCGACGCCGCGCGTGGCCGTCATGCCGTTCACCGCGCCGGCCGGCGACGCCGAGCTCGTCGCGCTCGCGCGCGCGTTCGAGGCGCACGCGCACGAATGGCTGCGCACCGATCCTGCGCTCGCGGTGATCTCGCGCCCGCGCGTGCAGGACGCGATCGCGCGCACGGCGCCCGGGCTCGAAGGCGACGCGCTCGAACGGCAGCTGCCGGACATCGCGCGCGCGGCGAACGCAACGCGCGTGCTCGGCGGTGCGCTGCATCGCGACGGCGGGGGTCTTGCGCTCGATCTCGTCTGGACGCGTCCCGGCTCGACCGAGCCGCCGCATCGCATCGCGATCAAGGGCGCCGACACGGCTGCGTTGCTCGCGGCCTACACCTCGACGCTGGCTTCGGCGCTGCGCGACGAGAACGTGCGCGTGACTGCGGCGCCGGCCATCGCAGCCGATGCGCTCGCGCCGCTCGGCCGCGGCCTCGTCGCGTTCGATCAGCACAAGCCCGAGCAGGCGGCGACCGAGCTCGCCACGATTTCGACATCGCCGCCCAGCGCGCTGGTCACGCTGCGGCTTCTCGACGCGCAAGAGGAAGCGCATCAGGACCTCCCGGCGCAGAACACGCGGGACGCCGTCGCGAAGACGTTCGCGCAGGATTCCTCGCCGGCGGCGCGCAGCCTGCGCGCGCGCGCCGACGCGGAAACGGCGCCGGCCTGGCTCGCGACCGCGCTCAAGGTCTATCCGCAGGATCCCGAGCTCGCGCTCGAGGACGCGAAGGCGCTCGAAGCGAGCGGCGCGGGCGCGCAGGCGCTGGCCGTGCTCAAGGAGTTCGTGAAGACCGACGATCAGGACGCCCGCGCCTGGTTCCTGCTCGGCCGCGTGTCGATCCTGCAGGGCCAGGTGCAGCAGGCCGTCGACGACTACCTCGTGCGCGCGCTCGTGCTGAACATCCGCGCCGGCGATCTCGCCGGCGAGGCCGAGACGCGCAACGCGCAAGGTTACGGCTTCGAGCGCCTCGGCCAGCTCGATTACGCGATCGAGCAGTACACGCGCGCCGCCGATATCCGCGAGAAGATCGGCGACAAGCGCGGCCTAGTGAAGTCGCTGCGCAATCTCGCGATCGCCGAGGTCGTCAAGGGCGATCGCGACGGCGCGAAGGCCAACCTCGACAAGGCCAAGGCGCTGCTCGAAGGCCTCGGCGATCGCGCAAGCCTCGCCGAGCTCTACAACGACCGCGGCGTCGTCGCCGAGGAGCAGGGCGATTTCAACGAGGCGCTCTCGCACTATCGCGAAGCGCTGGCGATCCGCCAGCAGCTCGACGCGTCCGTCGGCACGGCCGAGAGCCTCAACAACGTCGCCTATGCGTCGTACCAGCTCGGCCAGTTCGACAACGCGTTCGCGTTCTGGCAGCAGGCGCTTGCGCTGTATCAGAGCCTCGACGACCGCAACCGGCAGATCGCGATCACGCAGAACCTCGGCCTGCTCGACGTCGCGCGCGGCCATTTCGGCGCCGCGCGCGAGCGCATGCAGTCCTCGCTTGCTACCGCCGAATCGAATCAGCTGGTCGAGGAAGGCGCCGTTGCGCACACGAACCTCGCCGATCTCGGTCTGCTCGAAGGCACGTTCGCCGATGCGATCAATCACGCCGATCGCGCCGAGGAAGCGTTCCAAAGACGCTCCGACCAGCGCGGCGAGATCGAAGCGAACCTGATCCGCGCGCGCATCGCGCTCGCGCTCGGCGACGCGGCCGCGTGCGACAAGGCGCTCGCGGCGATCCCGGCCGACGCCGACATCTCCGGCGAGCAGCGCGCCGGCATGCAACTCGCCGCGGCGCGGCGCGCGTATCTCGGCGGCGACAAGGTGACGGGCGCCGCGAAGCTCGACGAAGCCGCGAAGACGGCGGCCGATGCGCACGCCGGCGTGCTCGCGTTCCGCATCGGCATCGAGCGGGCGCGCCGCGCGCTCGAAGCCGGTCAAGGCGCGGAGGCGGAACGGCAGCTCGCCGCGCTCCGCAAGGAAACGACGCTGCTCGGCCAGGTGCCGCTCCGGCTCGAGCTCGCCGAGCTCGACATCGCCGCGTCGATACGCGCGAACCGCAGGAGCGAAGCCGTGAACCGCTACCGGGAAGCGCTGCCGCTGTTGCGCGACGCTGGGCGCTACGCGTATGCGACGACGCTGCACACGCTCGGCACGCGTGCGTTGCCGGCCGGCGCCGAGGCATCGGCCGCGACGGCGGCGGCGGTGGCGGCGAGAACCCGGATGCTGGCCGACGCGCCGCCGGGCGCGAAGGACGGCTTGCAGCAGCAACTCGATCTGCGTCTGCGACAGGATCTCGGCG
>DATFRS010000264.1:0-11570 GCA_035263065.1 Rhodanobacteraceae bacterium | reverse complement strand
TCAAGGATTGACGATCTTCGCGACCGCGGCGCGGTCGAGAT
The DNA here is from genome assembly GCA_035263065.1 of Rhodanobacteraceae bacterium. Classification (GTDB taxonomy): domain Bacteria; phylum Pseudomonadota; class Gammaproteobacteria; order Xanthomonadales; family Rhodanobacteraceae; genus Dokdonella_A. The sequence continues at coordinate 11,529 of DATFRS010000264.1, read as the reverse complement.
CGGCGAAAGCCACCGGCTCGGCCGGCGGCACGATCGGCGTCGCCATCGAAAGCTGCCACCAGCCGACGTCGTGCCACGCGCCGAGCTTGTAGCCGACGCGCTTGTGCAGCCCGATCATGCGAAAGCCCAGGCGGTGGTGCAGGGCGATGCTCGCCGCATTCGGCAGCGTGATGCCGGCGAACGCGTTGACGTACCGCTGCGCGCGCAGGATCGCGAACAGGCGATCGTACAGCGCGCGCCCGACGCCGCGGCGGTGCGTCGCCTTGCGCAGATACACCGCCGCGTCGACGCTCCAGCGGTACGCTGCGCGCGAGCGGTTCTCGCAGGCGTAGGCGTAGCCGACGAGCTCGCCTTCGGACACCGCAACGAGCCACGGATACTGTGCGCCGATGCGGCGGATGCGCGATTCGATCTCGCTCGTGTCGGGCGCGTCGACCTCGAACGTGATGGCCGTGTCGCGTACATAGGGCGCATAGAGGTCCGCGACCGCAGCCGCGTCCGCGACGGTCGCGACGCGGTATTCGATGTCCGACATGGAGTCTCCGGGCGATGGGCTGGCATATCATTGCACCGATGCCGCGCCGCAAGACGCCCTCGACTGCAGAGTCGCTGTTTCCCGAGCCCGCAGCGCTGAAGCCGCTCGCCGAACGCATGCGGCCGCAGACGCTCGACGAGATCGTCGGCCAGCAGCGCCTGCTCGGTCCCGACACGCCGCTGCGCCGCGCGATCGAGGCGGGCCACGTGCACTCGATGGTGCTGTGGGGTCCGCCGGGCTGCGGCAAGACCACGCTTGCGCTCCTTCTCGCGAAATACGCCGACGCGCGCTTCCAGGCCGTGTCGGCCGTGCTGACCGGATTGCCCGAGGTCCGCGTGGCGCTTGGCGAAGCGGCGACGAATTTCGCGCAGGGCATCCGCACGGTCCTTTTCGTCGACGAGGTGCACCGCTTCAACAAGGTGCAGCAGGACGCGTTCCTGCCGCACATCGAGAAGGGCGTCATCGTGTTCGTCGGCGCGACGACCGAGAATCCGTCGTTCGAGCTCAACTCGGCGCTGCTGTCGCGCTGCCGCGTGCACGTGATGGATGCGGTGCCGGCCGAAGCGATCGTCGGCGCGCTGCATCGGGCGCTCGCCGATGCCGGGCGCGGCCTCGGCGGCCGCGGCATCGTCGTCGACGATGGCGCGCTGATGCAGATGGCGACCGCCGCCGACGGCGACGTGCGCCGTGCGCTGACGTTCCTCGAGATCGCCGCCGAGCTCGCGACGGACGGCCGCATCGACGAGGCGACGCTCGCGCAGGTGCTCGCCGATCGCACGCGCCGCTTCGACAAGGGCGGCGAGCAGTTCTACGACCAGATCTCCGCGCTGCACAAGTCGGTGCGCTCGTCCGATCCCGACGCGGCGCTCTACTGGCTGACGCGCATGCTCGACGGCGGCGTCGATCCGCTCTATCTCGCGCGGCGCATGGCGCGCATGGCCGTCGAGGACGTCGGTCTCGCCGATCCGCGCGCGTGGCGCATGGCGCTCGACGCGTGGGACACGTACGACCGCCTCGGCAGCCCCGAAGGCGAGCTCGGTCTCGCCGAGCTCGCGCTCTATCTCGCCGTCGCGCCGAAGAGCAATGCCGCGTATGCGGCGTTCGGCGCGGCGCGCGAAGTCGTGCGCGGGACCGGCACGCTCGACGTGCCGATGCATCTTCGCAACGCGCCGACGAAGCTGATGAAAGGCCTCGGCTACGGCAAGGGGTACCAGTACGATCACGACGTCGAAGGCGGCGTCGCGCTCGATCAGCAGTGCCTGCCGGACGCGCTCGCCGATGCCGTGTTCTACGAGCCGACCGAGCGCGGTCTCGAAGGGCAGTTCCGCGACAAGCTCAAGGCCTTCCGCGCGGCGCGCGCCGAGGCGCGCAGGAAATAGGCGGCGCAGTCCCTACTTTTTCCGGGGAATGCTCGCGTCGATGAGACGGTCGGCGATCGCGACCAGCGCGCGCGCGGGGCCGCCCTTGCCGAACAGCTGTCCGCTCGAATAGACCCCTTCGATCAGGAGCAGGAGCCCGTCGCCGAGCTCGTCGGGCGCCGCGGCGCCCATGGCTTTCGCCATCGCGACGAGGCGCTTGCGCAGCGCGCGCTTGTTCGCCTCGGCGACCTTGCGCGCCGGATGATCGCCCTGCGGGTATTCGACCGCGGCATTGGACAGTCCGCAGCCGCGATAGCCGGACTGCGTCGCGCGGCGCGCGAGGCCTTCGAGGTAGACGCGCAGCTGCGCGCGCGGATCGTCCGGATGCTCGCCCGAGCCGAGCTCGAAACGCTGCCAGAACGCCTTGTCGTAATCCTCGAGATAGGCCGCCGCCAGCTCGTCCTTCGACGAGAAGCTCCGATACAACGTCGGCTTCGTGACCCCGGCGCGGCTGACGATCTCGTCGACGCCGATCGCGCGGATGCCCTCGCGATAGAAGAGGTCGCGGGCCGTCTCGCGGATGCGGTCGGCGGCACGCGGCGGCACGGTCTTGGTCTTCATGGCATGGGCCTCTTGACGGCAGGACGTACCGGTCAGTAACATCGCCGCTCCCTGGTACGTACCGGTCTGTAACATGATGCTAGCACTTGCGAGCCGTCTCGGACAGCGCTACGCCTACGTGGCCAGCGCGGTGGTCTTCCTCGCGCTCCTGGTCGCGGCGGGGCTGCGCGCCACGCCGGGCGTGCTGATTGTGCCGCTCGAGCACGCCTTCGGCTGGAGCCGCGACGTGATCTCGCTGTCGGCGGCCATCGGCATCTTCCTCTACGGGCTGGCCGGCCCCTTCGCGGCTGCGCTCATGCAGCGCTTCGGCATCCGCCGCGTGCTGATCTCGGCGCTCGCCCTGATGGCCGCATCGACGGCCGCGAGCAGCTTCATGACGTCGCCGGTTCACCTCGTCGTGACCTGGGGCATCCTGTCTGGCCTCGGTTCCGGGTGCGTCGCGATCGTGCTCGGCGCGACGGTCGTCAACCGCTGGTTCGTCGCGCGCCGCGGCTTGATGATGGGCCTCCTGACCGCGAGCGCCGCGACCGGCACGCTGGTCTTCATGCCGATCCTGGCCTCGCTCGCGCAGACCGCGGGCTGGAAGCCGGTCGTGCTGACCGTCTCGGCCGCGTGCGCGGCACTGATTCCGCTCGCGGTCTGGCTGCTTCCTGAGCGGCCGGCGGACGTCGGTCTCGTGCCGCTCGGCGTGAGCGAGACGACGCCGGCGCCGCCCGAGCGCGTCGTGCAGAATCCGCTCGAGCTCGCCTTCGGCGCGCTTTCGCGGGCGACGAAGACGCGGGCGTTCTGGCTGCTCTTCGCGACGTTCTTCATCTGCGGGTTCACGACGAACGGGCTGATCGGCACGCACTTCATCGCGCTGTGCAGCGATCGCGGTCTCGCCGAAGTGCGTGCCGCGGGCCTCCTCGCCGCGATGGGCGCGTTCGACCTGATCGGCACGACGCTCTCGGGCTGGCTGACGGATCGCTACGATCCGCGCAAGCTGCTGTTCGTCTATTACGGCCTGCGCGGGCTCTCGCTGGTGTTCCTGCCGTTCTCGGACTTCTCGTTCTACAGCCTCGGCGTCTTCAGCGTGTTCTACGGCCTCGACTGGATCGCGACGGTGCCGCCGACCTTGCGCCTCGCCAACGAGTCGTTCGGCGATCGCGATGCGCCGATCGTGTTCGGCTGGATCGTGGCCGGTCATCAGCTCGGCGCCGCGTCGGCCGCCTTCTTCGCCGGCGCGATGCGGACGGTGCAGGGCGATTACTTCTACGCCTTCATCATTGCAGGCCTGACCGGCGTCGTCGCAGCCGTGCTGGCGCTCCGCGTCGGCCGCACGGAGGTTCCGGTGCCCGTCGCCGCGTAGCGAATCCGCGCACGGCGCGGACATAATGCGGCGTCCCCGTCGACGGTGATCCCGATGTGAGTTCCGCCGGAGCTCCGCTCATCCGCAGCGTGATGTCGCTGCCGCGCACCGTATGGCTCCTCGCGGCGATCAGCCTCGTCAACGACGCGGCGAGCGACATGATCTATCCGCTAGTGCCGCTCTACCTCGCGTCCGTCCTGATGGCCGGGCCGAAGGCGCTCGGCGTGATCGAAGGCGTCGCCGAAGCCGTGTCCAGCGTCATCAAGCTCTTCGCGGGCGTGCTCGCGGACCGCACCGGCAGGACGCGCGCGTGGGTCATCGGCGGCTATGCGCTCGCCGGTTTCGCGCGGCCGCTGATCGGCGTCGCGACGAGCTGGCTCGGCGTGCTCGCGTGCCGCTTCGCCGATCGGGTCGGCAAGGGCCTGCGCACGGCGCCGCGCGACGCACTGATCAACCTCAGCATCGAGCCCGGCCAGCGCGGGCTCGCGTTCGGGTTCCACCGCGCGATGGACAATCTCGGCGCGGTAGTGGGGCCGCTCGCGGCGGCGGCGCTGCTCGCTGCCGGCGTGGGCCTGCGCAACGTGTTCCTGCTGTCGGTGATTCCGGCGATCGTCGTGCTCGCGCTTGCGTTCGCGCTGCCCGAGCCTGAAACGCCGAATGCCGCGCGACAAGCGTTCCGCTGGACGTTCGCAGGGCTGCCGCCGGCGTTCCGACGTTACCTCTGCGTGCTCGCGCTCTTCACGCTCGGCAACTCGTCGAACATGTTCCTGCTGCTGCGCGCGAACGAGCTCGGCGCCGGCACGACGCGCGTCACGCTGATGTGGGCGCTGTTCTCCGCGGTCGCCGCGTTCCTCTCGACGCCGCTGTCGTCGCTGTCCGATCGCTTCGGGCGTGCGCGCGTGCTCGCGTGCGCGTGGCTTGCGTACGGGATCGCGTATCTCGCGATCGGCCTCCTGCCGAGCGCGGACTGGGCGCTGTGGGCGACGTTCGCGGGCTACGGCGCCGTCACGGCCGCGCTCGAAGGCACCGAAAAGGCGCTCGTCGCCGATCTCGTCCCGCGCGAGCGCGGCGGCACGGCGTTCGGCTGGTACAACCTCGTGTCGGGACTCTTCCTGCTGCCGGCGTCGATGCTGTTCGGCTGGATCTGGTCCGCGCTGTCGCCGTTCGCGGCGTTCGCGTTCGGCGCCGGCTGTGCGCTCGCCGCGGCGGCGCTGCTGCACGCCTGGGTGCGTCCCGACGCGGCGGCCTGACCTCGCGGCAGTGCAGCTTGCCGCTCCGCGCGACGCAGCGTAAGTTCCGCGCACCACCGTCTGGGGAGAGGCTCATGCGTATCGCCGTAGCGGCGCTGCTCGCCGCGATCGTGATCTTCATCTGGCAGGCCATCGCGCACATGGTGCTTCCGATCGGCGAGATGGGCTTCCGCCAGCCGACGAACGAGGACGCCGTGCTGCAGGCCGCGTCGACGAGCCTCACCACGCCCGGCATCTACTACCTGCCGAGCATCGACCCGAACAAGATGAACGACGAAGCGACCGTGAAGGCCTGGGGCGAGAAGGCGAAGAAGAACCCGTACGTGTGGGCCGTCGTCAACACGCCGCCGGAAGGCGACCCGATGAGCATGGGCCCGCAGCTCGTCAAGCAGTTCATCACGGTGTTCCTCGCGGCGCTGCTCGTCGCGTACGTGCTCGCCGCGACCGCGTGGGGCTTCGGCGCCCGCGTCGTCGGCTCGCTCTCGTTCGGCGTCTTCGGCTGGCTCGCGAACATCGTGCCGCTCTGGACCTGGTACCGCTTCCCGAGCGATTTCATCGTCGGCAACCTGCTCGAGGAAGGCATCGGCTGGCTGCTCGGCGGCGTGGCCATCGCATGGTGGCTCGGCCGGAAATAGAGCGGCAAGGGCGGGCGCTTCGCGCCCTCGTGAGGTCGCTCGCCCTTCGGGCTCGCTCGTGAGGGAGTCAGCGCGCTCTACTGACTCCTGACGCGGCGGCGCAGCCGCCGCCCTAACGAGCGCGCGCAGCGCGCGACCTCACCCTTATAATCCGCGACCCATTACTCGTCGCGGACTTCCCCCAAATGCTCGACCCGGCCCTCCTGCGCGGCCAGCTGGACGCCACCGCCGAACGCCTCGCGTCGCGCGGCTACGTGCTCGACAAGGCCGCGATCGAGGCGCTCGAAGCCGAGCGCAAGCGCGCGCAGACCGAGACGCAGGAGCTGCAGAACCTGCGCAACACGCGCTCGAAGGCGATCGGCGTCGCGAAAGGGAAGGGCGAGGACGCGTCCGCGCTGCTCGCCGAGGTCGCCGGCATCGGCGACAGGCTGAAGGCGAACGAGCACCGGCTCGCCGAGATCCAGGCGAAGCTTGCCGCCATCGCGCTCGACATTCCGAACGTTCCCGACGCATCGGTGCCGCGCGGCAAGGACGAGCACGACAACGTCGAGAAGCACCGCTCAGGCACGCCGCGCACGTTCGACTTCGCGGTGAAGGATCACGTCGAGCTCGGCGCGCACAAGGGCTGGCTCGACGGCGAGACCGGATCGAAGCTCTCCGGCGCGCGCTTCACGGTGCTGCGCGGCGAGCTCGCGCGGCTGCATCGTGCGCTGGCGCAGTTCATGCTCGACCTCCATACCGGCGAGCACGGCTATCTCGAATGCAACGTGCCGCTGCTCGTCAACGCGGAAACGATGCAGGGCACCGGCCAGCTGCCGAAGTTCGAGGAGGATCTCTTCGCGACGCAGGTCGGCGAGACGAAGCGGTATCTGATTCCGACGGCCGAGGTGTCGCTGACGAACTTCGTGCGCGACACGATCCTCGACGCCGACGCGCTGCCGCAGCGCCTGACCGCGCACACGCCGTGCTTCCGCGCCGAGGCCGGCAGCTACGGCAAGGACGTGCGCGGCATGATCCGCCAGCACCAGTTCGAAAAGGTCGAGCTCGTCAGCATCGTCCGGCCGACAGACAGCTTCGACGAGCACGAGCGCATGACGCGCTCGGCCGAAATCGTGCTCGAAAAGCTCGGCCTGCCGTATCGCCGCGTCCTGCTCTGCACCGGCGACATGGGCTTCACCGCGACGAAGACCTACGATCTCGAAGTCTGGCTGCCGTCGCAGAATGCGTACCGCGAGATTTCCTCGTGCTCGAACTGCACGGACTTCCAGGCGCGCCGCATGCAGGCGCGCTGGCGCAATCCCGACACCGGCAAGCCCGAGCTCGTGCACACGCTGAACGGCTCGGGCGTCGCCGTCGGCCGCGCTTTGATCGCCGTCATGGAGAATTTCCAGAATGCCGACGGATCGATCACGGTGCCGGAAATCCTGCGCCGCTACATGGGCGGCACCGAGCGCATCGTCTAGCCTCTCCGTTTGTGCGGGTTCATTCGGCGTGCGGTAGAAACGTCTGCCTCACGTCATGACCTTCACGGGAGACTCGCGATGACGAACCGCCTCCAGCGCATCACACCGTTCCTCTGGTTCAACAACGACGCCGAAGACGCGGTGAAGTTCTACGTGTCGGTGTTCGACAACTCGCGCATCGGCCAGACGACGCACTACACCAAGGAAAGCTCGGATGCCGCCGGCCAGCCCGAGGGCTCGGTCATGACGATCGCGTTCGAGCTCGACGGCCAGCCCTTCACCGCGATCAACGGCGGCCCGCATTTCAAGTTCACCGAAGCGGTGTCGTTCGTCGTCAACTGCGAGTCGCAGGACGAGATCGACTACTACTGGAACAGGCTGTCCGAAGGCGGCGATCCGAAATCGCACGTCTGCGGCTGGCTCAAGGACAGGTTCGGTCTTTCGTGGCAGATCACGCCGGCCGAGCTGTCGAAGCTGATGAGCACTCCCGGAAAGACCGCCGCGGTCATGAAAGAGGTCCTCAAGATGAAGAAGATCGACCTCGCCACGCTGCGGCGCGCCGCCGGGGAGTGACGGCGGCGCGCCGCGTCGGCATCACGCGCGCGTGACGACGATCTCGAGGTATTCGCTCGCGACGACGAGCGAATGGCGCCCGCCCGAGTTTCCCTGCTTCAGGAGATCGGTCAGGTCGTGTTCGAGCGCCTTCGCCTTCTCCGGCGCGAGCGCGGCGAACGCCTTGTGCACCGGCCCGTACCATGTGCGGAAGATCTCGATGAAGTGCGCCGGCGAGCGGTAGCGGAAGTTGAAGACGCGCGGTGCGATGTCGAGCGCGCCGATCGCGTCGCCGAACAGCTCGCGCAGGTGCGCTTCCGTGCCCCACAGCGACGGCGGCTGCACGCCGGGCGGCGGCGGCAGATGGCGGCCGAGCACCTTGAAGACCTGGCCGATGAAGCCGTTCGGCGTCCAGTTCGCAAGCCCGATGCGGCCGCCCGGGCGGCACACGCGCGCCATCTCGCGCGCCGCGCGCTCGTGGTCGGGCGCGAACATTACGCCGAATGTCGACAGCACCACGTCGTAGCTCGCGTCGGCGAACGGCAGCGCCTCGGCGTCGGCAGCCTGGAACTGCACGTCGAGGCGCTCGGCCCTCGCGCGCTCGGCGCCGCGGTCGAGCAATTCCGGCACATAGTCGGTCGAGGTGACGCGCGCGCCGCGTCGCGCGGCAGCGAGCGTCGCGTTGCCGTTGCCGGCCGCGACGTCGAGCACGCGCTCGTCCCAGCGGATGTCGCAGGCTTCGGCGAGCGTTTCGCCGACGATCTGCAGCGTGGTGCCGATGACGGCATAGTCGCCGCTCGCCCAGGCGGTCTGCTGGCGGGTCTTGACGGCGGTGAAATCGATGACGGCGTTCATGAGGTCTCGCTGGCTGGAAGGAGCGTGCATGAGACGGCACGCGTCGCCGGCGCGTCCTGCCCGGACGTCGGCAGGGCCTGATCGCGCGTCCTGCGCGAGCCGTACGACTCGCCGGGCGTCCGCGATCGTTACCCGCGCGTCCCGCCCCCGGCATCGCCACTTGGCCGCCTCGCGCGATGCGCCCACAATCGCCTCTCACGGGAGCGGAGCGCGATCATGACGATGGAGCACATCGCGGCGGCCATGCAGCGCGTCGAAAGTGTCCTGCGCCGCCGACCCGACACGGGCGTGCACGACGACGCGCCGGCGACCGCGCGCTGGCAGGGCAGCGGGCTCGACGTCGTATCGACGCACGACAACGGCACCGCGGTCGCAACGAACCTCTCGCGCGAGATCGGCGGCAGCGGCGACAAGGTGTCGCCGGGCTGGCTGATGCGCGCCGGTGTCGCATCGTGCGCCGCATCGAGCATCATCCTGCGTGCCGCCGTCGTCGGCATCGAGCTCACGCGCCTCGAAGTCGTCGCGCGCAGCCGCTCCGACACGCGCGGGCTGCTCGGCATGGCCGGCGCGGACGGCACCGCGGTCGATCCCGCGCCGCTCGCGATCGAGCTCGATGTCCGCATCGCCGCGCGCGACGCGACGCGGGAGCAACTGCAGCAGCTCGTCGACGAAGCGCACCGCTGCTCGCCGATTCCGGCCGCGGTCGCGAACGGCGTGCCGACGCACGTCCACGTCGAGATCGAGGACGGCTGATGGACGCGCTGTCGGAAATCCTGCGCGTCGTCCGCCTCGTCGGCGCGATCTTCATCCATGCGCGCTTCACGGCGCCGTGGTGCTACCAGTCGCCGCGCGCCGATTCCGCGGCGCCGCTGCTCGAGCCCGGCGCCGAGCGCGTCGTGATCTTTCATCTGATCACCGAAGGGGAGTGCTACGTCGAGCTCGAAGGCGAGCCCGCCATGCGGCTCGTCGCCGGCGACGTCGTCGTGTTTCCGCAAGGCGACGCACATCGGATGACCTCGGCGCCGGGCCTGCCGCCGGCGCAGGGCTCGCGTCTGCACGCCGTGCTGACGCGGCGGCCGCGCCAGATCTCGTTCGGCGGCGGCGGCGCGACGACGCGCCTCGTCTGCGGCTACCTCGCGTGCGACGCGCGGCTCGCACGCATGCTGCTCGCCGGTTTGCCGTCGATCCTGCGCGTCAACGTGCGCGGCTCGAACGCGGGCGTCTGGCTCGAAACGTCGGTGCGCTATGCGCTGAGCGAAGCGCGCTCGCAGAGGCGCCCGGGCGGCGCCGGCGTGCTGGCGAAGCTCTCCGAAGTGCTCTTCATCGAGACGCTGCGCCTCTACATCAACGAGCAGAGCGTCGGCCGCACCGGCTGGCTCGCCGGCATGGGCGATCGCATTGTCGGCGCGGCACTGAATCATCTGCACGAGCGCCCCGCGCACGCGTGGACGCTCGAGGAGCTCGCACGCGTCGCCGGCACGTCGCGCTCGGTGCTCGCCGAGCGCTTCCAGCACATGGTCGGCAACTCGCCGATGCAATACCTCACGCAATGGCGCATGGTGCTCGCGGCGAATCTCCTGACCCGCAGCAACGCGCCGCTCGCGCGCATCGCCGAGGACGTCGGCTACCAGACCGACACGGCTTTCAGCCGCGCGTTCCGCCGGGAATACGGCGAGCCGCCGGCGGCTTGGCGCCGCAACCAGCTGGCGCGCGAGACGGGCTGGCACGCATGATCGCCCTCGTGGTGAAGGTGCTGCTGACCGCGATCATCGTCGTCGCGGTCAGCGAGCTCGCCAAGCGCAGCACGCTCGCCGGCGCGCTGCTCGCGTCGCTACCGCTGACATCGCTGCTCGCGCTGATCTGGCTCTACCTCGACACCGGCAGCGCGACGCAGGCGGCCGATCTCGCGCGCGGCATCTTCTGGCTCGTGCTGCCGTCGCTGGCGTTCTTCGTCGTGTTTCCGCTCGGCGTGCGCGTCGGCTGGGGCTTCTGGACGGCGCTGGGTGCCGGGATCGCGGCGACGCTTGTTGCCTATGGCGCGATGCTCGCCGCGGACCGCGCGTTCGGGCTCAAGCTGTTCGGCTGAGTCGCAAGCGCCGCGTAAAGCCGTGCCGGCGGTGCGCACCGGCTTGCTAGACTTATGCGATGTCCGTGCTTTCCCGCTGGCTCCGGCGCATCATCGATCGCTCGATCGAGCATTCGCTCGCGAAATCGGCGCTCGCGCAGATCTCCGCCGAGCGTTTCCGCCACGAGCTCCTGCAGCAGCCGCGCTACGCCGATCCGCGCCGACTCGCGCGCTTCGAGCACCAGGTGTATTCGCAGGGCGGCGAGGACGGCATCGTGCGCGAGATCTTCCGCCGCATCGGCGAGACCGATCGCGTGTTCGTCGAGCTCGGCGCAGGCGACGGGCTCGAGAACGGCACGGCGTTCCTGCTCATGCAAGGCTGGAGCGGCACGTGGTTCGAGGGATCGCAGAAGAACGTCGCCGCGATCCGCGAGCGCTGCGCGCGCTGGATCGCGGCCGGCACGCTCAGGCTGCGCGAAGACGTCGTGACCGCGGAGAACGCCGCGCGGCTGCTGCTCGATGGGCTGCGCGGGCCCGAGTTCGATTTCCTGAGCCTCGATCTCGACCGCAACACATATCACGTCTGGGCAGCGCTCGGCGCGCTGAAGCCGCGCGTCGTCGCGATCGAGTACAACGCGCAGTTTCCCGCCGACATGGCGTGGACCGTCGACTACGACGCCGCGCGCTGGTGGAACGGCACGATCTACTACGGTGCGAGCCTGAAGGCGCTCGAAACGCTCGGCGCGCGCCTCGGCTACGCGCTCGTCGGCTGCGACATCGCCGGCGTCAACGCGTTCTTCGTGCGCGCTGATCTCGTCGGCGACCGCTTCGCGGCGCCGTTCAGCGC
>DATFRS010000263.1:0-2888 GCA_035263065.1 Rhodanobacteraceae bacterium | reverse complement strand
GAAATCGGCTCAGCCAGCTGGCCGCGATCAGGCCGCCGATGCCGCCGAGCGCTGCCAGCAACAGACTCTCGGCGAGCAGCTGCCGCATGACGCGGCCGCGCGAGGCGCCAATCGCCAGCCGTACCGCGATCTCGCGCTCGCGCGCGGTCGCGCGCGCGAGCATCAGGTTCGCGAGGTTCGCGCACGCAATGACCAGCACCAGCCCTGTGGTCGCCAGCAGCAGCCACAGCGGCGTTTCGTAGTCGCGGCGCATCGAGGACACACCAGTGCCTGCCGGCAGCGTCTTCAGCTTGAACGCCAGGTAGTTCTTCGAGTCCTCCGGACGATAGCGCGGCGGCAGCGTGGCCTGGAACATGGCGGGCGAGAACGACGCGACCTGTGCGCCCGCGCGCTCCAGCGTCCACCCGGGCTTCAGACGGGCGAAGAGGCCGAGGAACCACACGTCCGGCTTGTCGAGCCAGGTGCGTTCGACGTGCGACAACGGTTCGGCGCAGAGCGGCACCGCGACGTCGAACGATCGGCCGACCTCGGTGCCGAAGAACTGCGGCGGCGTGACGCCGATCACGTCGTAGTTGTGGCGCTCGAGTTGCAGTGGCCGCCCAATCGTCGAGACGTCGCCGCCGAACTCGCGCTGCCAGAAGCCGTAGCTGAGAACGACGGCCGGCGCCGCGCAGCCGCGCACGTCGTCGGCGCCGGTGAGGAGCCGGCCGACGAGCGGCTTCACACCGAGCGTGTCGAAGTATTCGCCGTTCACCCACATCCCTCGCGCATACCGCGCTTCCCCGCTCGACGTCATGTTGAAGGCTGCGGTGCCCCACGCGGCGAGGCCGGAGAACGCTTCCTGGCGAGCTCGAATCTGTTCGAGCAGCGGATACGTGAGCTGCGGCGTCCGGCCGCTGAACTGGCCGGTTCGCCCGTGGCCGCCGTCTTCGATGCGGACGTCGACGAGCTGCCACGGCTGCTCGACCGGCAGCGTGCGAATCCGCACGGCGTCGAGCAATTGAAAGATCGCGGTGTTCGCGCCAATACCCAACGCGAGCGACAGCACGGCGATCACCGCGAACGCGGGATTCATGCGAAGCAGGCGGACGCCGTGCTTCAAATCGCGCCACGCGCTGTCGATGAGCGAAATCGTGTTCATCTGATAGATCTCCTCGCGAACCAGGGTCGTGTTGCCGAGCTTGCGTCGAGCGGCCGCGCGCGCTTCATCGGGTGGCATGCCGCGCGCGATGTTGTCCGCGGTCTCAGCGGCGAGATAGGCGTCGAGCTCGCGTGTGCGCTCGGCGTCCCACCAGCCGCGTTTCAGGAAGCGCTTGATCATTCGTCTCGCAATGCGATCGCCGGATCCACACGAGCGGCGCGGCGCGCGGGCGCCCACGCAGCCATCAACCCAACGATCGCCAGCGTCACTGCCGTGGCGGCCACGACGCGCGGATCCGTGGCGTCGATGCCGAACAGCTGCGACTGAATGGCACGCCCGGCGGCGAGCGCCGCGGCGCTGCCCACCACAGCGCCAATGGCAGCCAGCGTCGCGGCTTCGCCGGATACCATCTGCACGATGGCCCGCGTCGACGATCCGAGCGCTCGCCGGATGCCGAGCTCGCGCGTCCGCGCGGCAACCGAGCCGGCGAGTAGACCGTACAGACCAATCGCGGCGAGCAGCAGGCTGACGCCGGCAATGCTCATAGCGATCCCCGTCGCGAGCCGGCGCGGCGCGACCGTATCGTTCACGATGTCGTCGAGCGATTGCATCTCGAATACCGGCGCTTCCGGATCGAGCCGCCGCACCACGGACCGCATCGCCGGACCGAGCGCTTGCGGCTCCACTGCGCCGCGCGCCACGAGATACACGGTGCGGCCCCAGTGCTGGCCGTAGAGGTCGTACACGCGGGGCGCGGCGGCTTCGGCGAGGCTGGCGTGCCGGACGTCGCCGACGACGCCGACGACTTCGTGCCAGTCGTCGACGGGATCCGCCGGGCCGAGCGCGACACGGCGGCCGATCGGGTTCTCGTCGCCGAACAATCTGCGCGCCAGCGCCTGGTTGATGATCGTGAGATGCGCGGCCCGCTGGAGGTCGGCGGGCGCGAAGTCTCGCCCCGCCATCAGCGGGATGCCGAGCGCCGCGAAGTAGCCCGGCGTGATCGTTTGCCAGCCCACGCTCGCACGATCCGCCATGGCGAGAAGGCGCCCGGCGACCCCCACGGACGTGCTCAAGGCCCCGCCAGTCAGCGGCATCGTCGACGACGCGGCCGCGCGATCGATCTCGGGCAGCGCCTCGAGGCCGGCGACGAGATCGTTCACGAACCGCGTCACGTCGCCCTGCGCCGGGTGCCTGGCGGGAAACGCCGAGACGCGCGCCGCCAGTACGTGCGCGGTCACGAAACCGGGATCGACCAGCACGAGGCGCCTGAAGCTGACGGCGAGCAGGATCGCGGATGAAGACAAGACGACGGCGAGTGCGAGCTGCACGACGACCACCGTCCGGCGCAGCATCGGCGCGCTCGTCGAATACGACGATACCGACGGCCGCAGTTCATCCCGCGTGTGCAGCAGGCGGCCGAGCGGAACCACGCGGGCGGCCAGTGCCGCCGCGACGGCCGCCGCGGCCACGGCAGCGGTGACCGGCAGATCGAAACGGATTGCGTCGAGTCGAGGAAGGTCAGCAGCACGCTTGAGTGATTCGACAGCCAGCCGGCCGAGGAAAGTACCGACTGCGGCACCCGCGGCGGACAGCAACAGGCTTTCGATCGCCAGTTGCCGCAGCAGGCGGCCGCGGCCGGCGCCGAGCGCCTCGCGCAGCGCGAAGTCGCGGCGCCGCTCGGGCAGCTCGCCGAGGAACAGGCTCGCGAGGTTCGCGCAGGCGACGACCAGAATCAGCAGCGCCGCCG
>DATFRS010000262.1:0-3675 GCA_035263065.1 Rhodanobacteraceae bacterium | reverse complement strand
GGGCGTGACCGACGACTTGCTCGGGCTCGTCGATCGCGCCGCACGCCGCGAGACGGTCGACGCGCAGATCAAGGCATTGCGCGAGCGCCACGAGCGCTCGGCGATCGATCTGCTCGGCGCGGCCGGCGCGAAGCCCGTGCTCGCGCAATTCGAGCGCGAGATCGAGGACATCCAGAGCATCCTGAAGGCGCTGTCGCTCGTGCGGTCGGCGTCGGAGCGCAGCCGCGATCTGATCTCGGGCTTCGGCGAGGTGTGGTCCGCGCGCCAGATCGCCGCGTTCTTCAAGGTCGAGTTCGCGAAGACGCGCGATGTGGTCTTCGTCGACGCGCGCGACGTGCTCGTCATCGACAAGGGCGAGATGGGCCCGGTCGTCGCATGGGACGCGTCGCGGCCGCGCCTGAACGCATTGCTGCCCGCGGGCTTCAAAGGCATCGCGGTAATCACCGGCTTCGTCGGCTCCGACCGCGACGGGCTGCCGACGACGCTCGGCCGCAACGGCAGCGACTACTCGGCGTCGATCTTCGGCGCGCTGCTCGACGCGACGGAAGTCCACATCTGGACCGACGTCGACGGCGTGATGAGCGGCGATCCGCGCCGCGTGCCGGAAGCCAAGATCATCGACGAGATGTCGTACAGCGAAGCGATGGAGCTCGCGTACTTCGGCGCGAAGGTGATCCATCCGCAGACGATGGCCCCGGCCGTCGGCCGCGGCATCCCGATCTGGATCCGTAACACGTTCAACGCGACGCACCCGGGCACGAAGATCTCGGCGTCGACGTCGCATCGCGATGCGGCCGTCAAGGGCATCAGCGGCATCGACAACGTCGCGCTCGTGAATCTCGAGGGCGCCGGCATGATCGGTGTGCCGGGCACCGCGGATCGATTGTTCGGCGCGCTGCGCGAGGCCGGCGTGTCGGTGATGATGATCTCGCAGGGCAGCTCCGAGCACTCGATCTGCTTCGCGGTCCCGGAGAGCACGGCCGAGCACGTGCGCCGCGTCGTCGAGCGCGCGTTCACGGCCGAGCTCGCGCAAGGGCAAATCCAGCGCGTCGGCGTGACGACCGGCTGCGCGATCATCGCCGTCGTCGGCGACGACATGGCTGGGATGCCCGGCAGCGCGGGCAAGTTCTTCGGCACGCTCGGCGCGGCCGGCATCAACGTGCGCGCGATCGCGCAGGGCGCGTCGGAGCGCAACATCTCCGCGGTCATCGACGCGAAGGACAGCGCGCGCGCGATCCGCGCCGTGCACGGCAGCTTCTATCTCTCCGCAAAAACAATCTCGATCGGTGTGCTCGGCCCCGGGCTGGTCGGCGGCGCGCTGCTCGACCAGATTGCGCGCGCGGCGGCCGGATTGCGCGAGCGGTTCAACCTCGATCTGCGCGTGCGCGCGATCGCCGGCAGCAAGCGAATGCTGCTCGAGCCGCAGCGCGTCGATCTCGACCATTGGCGCGACACGCTCTCCGCCGGCAAGGCGCTCGACGTCGCGAAGCTCGTCGAGCACGTGCAGACCGACTACCTGCCGCATTCGGTGCTGATCGACTGCACCGCGAGCCAGGAGGTCGCCGATCGCTACGCCGAGTGGCTCGGTCGCGGCATCCACGTGATTACGCCGAACAAGCGCGCACACAGCGGGCCGATCGCTTACTACCAAGAGCTCCGGCGCGTGGGCCGCGCAGCGCGCACGCATTTCCTGTACGAAGCGACGGTCGGCGCGGGCCTGCCGGTGATCCAGACGCTCAAGGACCTCGTCGAGACCGGCGACGAGATCCGCAGCATCAGCGGCATCTTCTCGGGCACGCTCGCGTACCTGTTCAATCTCTTCGACGGCAAGCGCGCGTTCTCGGAGATCGTGCGCGAGGCGAAGGCGAAGGGCTACACCGAGCCCGATCCGCGCGACGACTTGTCCGGCATGGACGTCGCGCGCAAGGCCGTGATCCTCGCGCGCGAGGCGGGGCTCGACCTCGAGCTCGCGGACATCGAGGTCGAGAGCCTCGCGCCGGCCGCGCTCGCGAAGGCGTCGGTCGAGGAATTCCTGAAACGCCTGCCCGACTTCGACCGGCCGATGCTCGAGCGCGTGCAAGAAGCGCAGCGCAGCGGCCAGGTGCTGCGCTACGTCGCCTAGATCGACGTGCGCGCGCGCAGCGCCGCGGTGCGGCTGAAGAGCTTCGCGCCGTCGCATCCGTTCGCGAACATCAGCCTGACCGACAATATCGTGCAGTTCGTGACCGGCCGCTACTGCGACAATCCGTTGATCATTCGCGGCCCCGGGGCCGGACCGGCCGTGACGGCCGCCGGCATCTTCGCCGACCTGCTGCGCCTCTGCAGCATGCTCGGCGGCCAGCGCGGCTGAGCGGCGCGCGAGGGTTCGCTCGATGCGATATCTCAGTACCCGTGGCGGAGAAACTGTCGGCCTCGTCGACGCGGTGATGCGCGGGCTCGCCGCCGACGGCGGCCTCTACGTGCCAGCGGAGCTGCCGCGGTTCAGCGCCGGCGACTTCAAAGGCGAGTCGCTCGCCGACATCGCGGCCGATCTGCTCGCGCCGTTCTTCGCGGGCTCGGGCCTCGAGCGCGAGGTGCGGGCGATCTGCAAGCGCGCGCTCGATTTCCCGGTGCCGCTGCGTGAGGTGATCGACGGGCACGGGGAGCTCTCCGTGCTCGAGCTCTTTCACGGGCCGACGGCCGCGTTCAAGGACATCGGCGCGCGTTTCCTCGCCGAGCTCATGGAGCGCGCGCTGGCGCTCGCGACCCGCGACGAGCGCCCGCTCACGATCCTCGTCGCGACCTCGGGCGACACGGGCGGCGCCGTGGCCGCCGCGTTCCACGGCCGGCCGGGGATCCGCGTCGGTGTGCTGTTCCCGAAAGGCCAGGTCTCGCCGCGGCAGCAGCATCAGCTCACGTGCTGGGGCGACAACATCCTCGCGTTCGAGGTCGACGGCGTGTTCGACGACTGTCAGGCGCTCGTGAAGGCGGCGTTCTCGGATCCCGCCTTACGTGCGCGACATCGGCTCACGGCGGCCAACAGCATCAACATCGGCCGCTTACTGCCGCAGGCCGCCTATCACGCGGCCGGGAGCCTCTGGCATTGGCGCAAGCACGGCTCGGCCTCGGGCTCGATCGTGCCGACCGGCAACCTCGGCAACGGCGTCGCGTGCGTCTGGGCGCAGGCGATGGGGCTGCCCATCCGCGAAGTGGTGTTTGCGATCAATGCGAACCGCACGCTGTCCGACTTCCTCGCGACCGGGCAGTGGCAGCCGCGGCCGAGCCAGGCGACGCTTGCGTCGGCGATGGACGTCGGCAACCCGAGCAACATGGAGCGTTTGCGCGATCTCCTGCCCGAGCTCGGCGCCTTGCGCGAGGCGGTGGAGGCCTATCCCGTTGACGACGACGCGATCCGCAGCCAGATTGCCAACGACTATCAGCGCTATGGCGAGATTTGGGATCCGCACACCGCGACGGGCTTCTGGGTCTACGACCACTTGCCGGCCGGCCGCAAAGCGGCGAAGCCGTGGATCGTGAGCGCGACCGCGCATCCGGCGAAGTTCGAGGGCGTGGTCGAGCCGTTGATCGGCCACCCGATTGCGGTGCCGGAGTCGCTGCGTGCGTTGCTCGAGCGGCCGACGAGCTACGTGGCGATCGCGCCGAAGCTCGGGGCGCTCGCCAGAGAGCTGGACAATT
>DATFRS010000261.1:0-4060 GCA_035263065.1 Rhodanobacteraceae bacterium | reverse complement strand
CCTCGTCGTCCTCGAGCTCGGCGCCAACGACGGCCTGCGCGGCCTGCCGCTGGCGCAGATCCGCGACAACCTCACCGCGATGATCCGCGCCTGCCAGGCGGCCGGCGCGTTGGTCGTTCTTCTCGGCATCGAGCTTCCGATCAATTACGGGCCGCAGTATCGCGACGGCCTTCGCGCGATGTATCGGGACTTGGCCGGGGAATTCAATCTGCCATTGGTCCCGTTCCTGCTCGATGGCGTCGCGACCGATCCAAATCTCATGCAGGACGACGGCCTGCACCCCAGGGCCGAGGGCGAGCCGAAGGTGCTGGACAACGTCTGGCCGGTGCTCGAGCCCGCGATCGCCAAGCTCAAGTGACGCTCAGCGAGGGCGCGGCGGCGCGACGTCGTGCCGCAGCTTCGCGTCGACGCTGAGCCGCTCGAACAGGAAATCGGTCAGCGCGCGGATGCGCGCGACGTGCTTCAGGTCGGGATGCGTCAGCACCCAGATCTGCGTGTCCATCTGGCGCATCGGCTCCTCGATGCGCACGAGCTCCCTGCGCCGATCCGCGAGCGGACAAAGCAGCAGGCCGACGCCGAGGCCCGCCGCGACGAGGTCGACGATGCCGACGAGATTGTCGACGCGCATCGCGATGCGATCGGGCTTGACGTGCTGGCGCATCCATTTCGCCGACTCGATGTGCGCGAGCGAGTCGTCGGGCGCAATCCAGCGGTAGTCGTCGTGCCCGTGCCTTTTCGGGAGCGACTTCAGGTAATCGCGCGATGCGTAGAGCGCCGTCTCGATCGTGCCGACGCGCCGCCCGATCAGGTTTTCCGGCGGCCGGTTCGAGCCGCGCACGGCGACGTCGGCCTCGCGCTGCGTGAGATTGAGGAAGCTGTTGTTGATGACGATCTGCACCTGCACGGCCGGATGCCGCGCGTGGAACTCGCCGATGTACGGCAGCAGGAGTCCCTGCAGCAGCGTGTCGGTCGAGGTGAGACGGATCACGCCCTGGATCGCGAGATCGCCGCCGGCGATGCGGCGCTGGGCGGTCTCGATCTGCTCGGCGACGCCGGCGAGGCTCGCGGCGAGCTCGTGGCCGTGCTCGGTCAGCGCATAGCCTCCCGGCAGCCGGTCGAAGAGGCGCTGGTCGAGCGTCGCCTCCAGGCTCGAGATCCGCCGCAGCACGGTCGAATGGTTGACGCCGAGCCAGCGCGCGGCGCCGCCGATCGTCGAATGGCGGCAGACGGCGAGGAAGTACTGCAGGTCGTCCCAGCTCAGCGCTTCGGCCATGGCGCGCTCCCAACCCCCCCCCGCCTATGCATTTCCGCATACCAAGTATGCACTCTTTGCGAATTGTTATGCGAATTGGCCGACACTAATGTTCGCTCCCGACGCGGCACCCGCCGCCGATCCGACCCAAGGGAGTCCGCCATGAAGCTCTACTACTCGCCCGGCGCCTGCTCGCTCGCCCCGCACATCGTGGCGCGCGAGGCCGGCATTCCGATCGAGCTCGTTCCGGTCGATCTCGCCACGCACCGCATCAAGGGCGGCGGCGACTACTTCTCCGTCAACCCGCGCGGCTACGTACCGGCGCTCGAGCTGGACGACGGCACGGTGCTGACCGAAGTCGCCGCGCTCGTGCAGTACCTCGCCGATCTCAAGCCTGCGTCCGGCCTCGCGCCGAAGGCCGGCACGATGGAGCGCGTCGAGCTCCAGATGTGGCTCACCTTCATCTCGAGCGAGCTGCACAAGCAGTTCAGCCCGTGGCTCTGGCACGCGGACACGGCCGAGTCGACCGTGCGCACGATCAAGGACAAGATCGCGACGCGCTTCGCGGAGCTCGATCGCAAGCTCGCGACGCAACCGTACCTCCTCGGCGATCGCTTCAGCGTCGCCGACGCGTACGCGTTCGCGATCGTCAACTGGGTCAATTTCCTCAAGATGGACCTGGACGGGTATCCCGCGCTCGCGGCTTATCTCGCTCGCATCGCCGCCCGGCCGAAAGTGCAGGAAGCGCTCGCGGCCGAGCGCCCGAAGCGCGAGGCGGCGTGATGGACGGCTCGACGAAATCGAAAGAATTCGCGGCGTACCGCATCCGCCGCGGCGCCGGCGTCGACGGGCTCACGCGCGTCACGCGCACGCGGGCGGCGCTCGGCCCGCACGACGTGCGCGTGCGCATGCGCGCGGTCGCGCTGAACTACCGCGACCTGATGATCGCGCGCGGCGATTCGGGCGTGCCCGATCTCGATGTCGTCGCCGCGTCGGACGGCGCCGGCGAAGTCGTCGAAATCGGCCAGGACGTCACGCGCTTCCGCGTCGGTGATCGCGTCATGGGTTCGTTCTTCCCGGACTGGCACGACGGCCTTCCCGACGGCACGGTCGCGACGCGCGCGCTCGGCGGTACCGCCGACGGCGTGCTCGCCGCAGAAGTCGTCATGAACGAAGGCGCATGGGTCTCGATCCCTGCGCACCTCGACTTCGTCGAAGCCGCGACGATTCCGTGCGCGGCCGTCACGGCGTGGAACGCGCTCTTCGTCGCCGCGCCGCTGAAGCCCGGCGACAGCGTGCTGCTGCTCGGCACCGGCGGCGTGTCGATCTGGGCGCTGCAGCTCGCGAAGGCCGCGGGCCTGCGCGTCGTGATCACGTCGTCGGACGACGCCAAGCTCGATCGCGCCGTCGCGCTCGGCGCCGACGCGACGATCAACTATCGCCGCACGCCGGACTGGGAAAACGAAGTGCTGCGACTCACCGGCGGCCGCGGCGCGGATCGCGTGCTGGACATCGGCGGCCCGGACACGCTGCCGCGCTCGATCGCAGCCGTCCGCGTCGGCGGCACGGTCGCGGTGATCGGCCGCCTCACCGGCACCGGCGGCGTCAAGATCGATCCTGCCGCGCTGTTCGGCGGCAGCAAGCGCCTCGCCGGCGTCCTTGTCGGCAGCCGCGCGATGACGGACGACGTGTCGCGCTTCGTTGAGCAGACCGGCATCCGCCCGGTCATCGACAAGCTGTTCGACTTCGAGCACGTGCGCGAAGCCTACGAATACCTCGGCTCGTCGCAGCATTTCGGCAAGGTCGTGATCCGCATCTGAACGACCTCGGCGCCGCCGCTTGCCCGCGCGGGCGGCGGCGCCGAATCTACGCGCGTGGAAGACGCGCACGACAGCCCCATCCCCCGCTTCGCGAGCCGCGGCCGCGCGTTCGTCTACGTTCTGCCGTGCCGCGACGAGGACCTGCTCAAGGTCGGCTTCTCGCGCGATCCGCTGCAACGATTGCAGACGCTGCACGCGCGCTTCTTCCGCTTCTTCGATCTCGACCGCGCGTTCCTGATCGCGACCGACACCGTGCGCGACGCGCGCCGCATCGAGCGCCGCTACATCACGACGTTCGCCGCAGAGCGCTCGCCGGCGCCGCTCGTCGTGCCGGACGCCGCGGCCGGCTACACCGAGTGGTATCGCGGCGTATATCCCGAATCGGTCGCGATCGCGCGCGAGTTCGGCGAGCGCGAAGGCTTCGTCGTGCACGCCCCGCTGCGCACGTGGCTGCGCGAGGTCTTCGAGGATCGCGCGCCGCTGCTCTTCGCGTGGTCGGCGCGCATGCTCGACGCGATCGAGTACGAGCGCTTCAACGCGCCGGCCGCGACGTCGCCAAGCGCCTTCGAGCGCGCGCTCCGCGATGCGCTCGACTGCTTTGATGAGCTCGGCATCGCCATCGAGCCGCTCGTGCCGGAGCCTGTGTTCAGCTGGTATCGCAACAATTGACCTCGCGGAAGGCGGCGAACGCGAGGCTCGACCGATGAAGCGCAGCAGCACGAAGGGCAGCACGAAGACGACCGTAGCGAGCCAGCGCACGATCCAGCGCGCGACGGACCGGCGCGATGCGAGGAAAAGCGATGCGCCGCCGAAGAAGAAACCCGTGCAGGCCGGCCCACGCAAGGAGCCGGAGAATCCGCTGCCCGCGCAGCATCTCGTCAAGCCGGGCCGCGAGTCCGACCTGCGTCCCGCGCCGCGCTTCGAAGCGAAGGACTATCGCGGCAGCGGCAAGCTGCGCGGGCAGCGGATTCTCCGGCTCCTTGCGTGG
>DATFRS010000260.1:0-2824 GCA_035263065.1 Rhodanobacteraceae bacterium | reverse complement strand
AGAAACTGGTGGCGAACACCGCGACGAGCGCGAGGAGCGCCATCGGCTCGAAGCGGATCTCGCGGCCGCTGCCGACCGTGATCAGCACGACGCCGCCGAACGCGACGCCGAGCCCCGCGATCGCGTGGCCGGTGATTCGCTCGCCGAGCCGGAACGCCGCGAGCGCTGCCGTGACGCCGGGCGACAGCGCGATGATGACCGCGACGCCGCCGACCGGAATGCGCGTCATCGCATAACCGAGCATGAGCTGGTACAGCGTGATGCCGGAAAAGCCGAGCGCGAGGATCGCGGGCCAGTCGCGGACCGGCGGCAGCTTGATCCATCCGACCGCCACCGGCACGACGAGCACCGCCGAGGCGATCCCGAACCTGAGCAGCGACAGCTCGGCCGGCGAGAACGCCTTGAGACCGTAGGCGATAGCCGCAAATGAAGAAGACCAGATCACGATGGCGAACCCTGCGGCGAGCAGGGTCGCACCATCGAGACGCTGGCTGGCGACGGGTGTCGTCATGGCGACCTCAGCGGAACTGCGCGACGACGAGCCGGTTCGGGGTCACGACCTCGCAGCAGGCCGCAGCGATCGCCGCGAGGCGGCGCTGGCGCGGCCGCTTCGGGGCGGCGGCTTCGATCCGGCGGCCTTTCGGCTTCGGGTCCGGGGCCTTGTTCTGCGCCCAGTCCGTCGGGCGGGTCAGGTGGCCGTGCAGGAACAGCATTTCACGAGCGATACGGTTAAATTCCTTCAACATGGCGGCGTCCTCCTCTGCTTGCGCCGAATGCCTCGGAAGCGAGAAGATACGCGCTGTTGAAGCTTTGCAGTAGCGACATGTTTGAAAGCCAGACTTGAGACTAATTCAAGATGGAACGACCCCCTCTGAACGCCCTGCAGGTCTTCGTGACGGCCGCCCGGGCGAAGAACATGACCCGCGCCGCCGAGCGCCTGCACCTCACCGTGAGCGCCTTGAGCCACCAGGTGCGCGCGCTCGAGCAGCGGCTCGGCTACAGCCTCTTCACGCGCGGCCCGCGCGGCCTTGCGCTGACCGCCGAGGGCACGCTGCTGCTCGATCGCGTCGGCCCGCACCTCGACGCGATCGACGGCGCGCTGAAGCCGCTGCGCACGCGCCGCAACAACGTGCTGAGCCTGTCCGCGCTGCCGTCGATGGCGTCGAGCTGGCTGATGCCGCGGCTGCCGCGCTTCGTGGCGCTGCATCCGGACCTCGAGCTCAATCTCGATTCGTCGATCGACGTCGTCGATTTCGCCGACTGCCGCTTCGATGCCGCGCTCCGCTACGGGCCGGGCCAGTGGGACGGCGTCGTGTCCGAGCTCCTGTTCGAGGAATGGCTGACGCCGGTCGCGAGCCCGAGCCTCCTCGCCGGCAAGAAGCGCCCGACGCTCGACGATCTCGCCGAATGGCCGCTGCTCTGCCCCGAGGATCCGTGGCCGCAGTGGTTCGAGAAGTTCGGCGGCGACGCGCCGAAGCGCTTCGTCGCGAGCTTCAGCGAATCCGAGACGCGCCAGCGCGCCGCCGTCGAGGGCATCGGCATCGCGCTCGGCCGCACGACGATGGTGCGGCCGCTCATCGAGAGCGGCATGCTGATCGCGCTCTTTCCCGAGCGCCTGCGCGCGCGCTACGCGCACTACCTCGTCTATCCGCAGCGTGCACGCCAGCACGGCGCGTTCAACGTGTTCCGCGAATGGCTGCTCGACGAAGCGGCGACGTTCCGCGCCACGACCGATGCCGCGGACCTTCGCCAGCCGCTGCCGAAGGCCGAGCCCGCGGCGAGCGCGCGCCGGCGCGGCGCCGCCGTGCCGACCGCATGATCGCCACGGCGCTGGCGGCGATGCTGCTCGCGGCACCCGTCGAACCGCCCCGCATCGAGGCGCCGCAGATCCAGGACAGCGTCGAGTACCACGACATCGGCGGCAGCACCGCGGCCGAGCTTTCCGCCGCGATGCGGCGCCTCTCGTACGCCGAGCCGAACGGCGACGGCTATTTCGCCGCGAACACGAAGTGGCGGCTCGCCTGGAATTTCCAGGTCGAATCGCCCCCGCGCGAGCGCTGCCGGCTCGTGTCGGCGACGGCGACGCTCGACGTCACGATGAGCCTCCCGCGCTGGCAGGCGCCGCGCGACGCACCGCCGCCGCTCGTGCGGCGCTGGCAGACGTTTGCGGCCGCGCTGCGCCGTCACGAGGACGGCCATCGGGACATCGCGGTCGAAAGCGCGCACGAGATCCTCGATCGCGTCTCGAAGGTGTCGCCGGCAGCGGACTGCGCGAAGCTCAAGCGCTCGCTCGGCCGCGTCGCCGACGCGACGCTGCGCGAATACCGCGACAAGGAAGCGAGCTACGACGAGGCGACGCAGCACGGACGCGCGCAGGGCGCGTCGTTCCCGTGACCGGTCACGCGCCGCAGAGCTTCGTCTGCTGCGCCGCCGGCGCGCGCAGGCTGCCGTCGACGTAGTAGTCGAGCAGCGTGCGCGCAAGCTTGTCGTCGGACGCCGGGATCAGCGTGGCCGCGTCGCGCATCCAGCCGTCGATGCAGGCCTGCTTGTCCGATTTTCCGGACGCGCATTCGAGGAGATCATCGAACGCGCGCCGGTACGTCGCGAACTCGGCGCGATGCATCGGCGCGCCGTGGCCCGGCACGAGCACGCTGAAGTCGGCGTTCGCGAGATCGCCAAGCGCGGTCTTCCAGTGTTGCGCGCACGCCGTGTCGAAGAGCGGCGCCGGCAGCGTCACGAGATCGCCCGAGGCGAGCACGCCCGTCGACGTGTCGAAGAGCCACACGTCGCCTGCCGTGACCGCGCGGCTCTCGTAGCCGAGCCG
>DATFRS010000259.1:0-3306 GCA_035263065.1 Rhodanobacteraceae bacterium | reverse complement strand
TCCGAAACGCGCCGTATTCGCTGGCTGGCCGGGTTGGCCCCTGCTAGAGTTCGCCGCCCTTTCGCATCGACAGGAACCGCCATGTTCACGCGTCTCGTCCGTAGCGCCGTCCTCGGCCTGCTCGTCGCCTTCGCGGTCGGTTGCGGAAACCAGGAGTCCGGCACGCCGACCGCAGCGGTCAACGCGAACACGCCCGACGCGACGATCCGCAAGTCCGCCGATCTCATGAAGCAGGGCGACATCGCGCACCTGCTCGAGAACGCGCTGCCGCCGGCCGAGTTCGCCAAGCTCAAGACGGAGTGGGGCAAGGACAAGGACGAGAAGCCCGTCACCGACGAGGATCGCCAGAAGTTCGCCGAGGCGATGTCGCGCCTGACCGCGCCGAACGCCGAGCAGACGATCTACGCCGAGATCGAGCCGCAGCTCAAGCAGTTCGACGCGCAGTACCAGCAGCAGATCCCGATGTACGTCGCGATGGGCTCGGGCTGGCTGCAGGGCATGGTGCAGCAGAACAAGGATCTCTCCGACGCCGACAAGCAGCAGGCGGTCGCCGCGATCAACGCGGTCGCGGCCTGGGTGCAGAAGACACGCTTCACCGATCCCGATTCGGTGAAGAAGGTGCTGGCGATCGCCTCGCGCACGGCGCGCGAGCTCAACCTCAAGACGCTCGACGAGGCGCGCGCGCTCGACTTCGATCAGGCGATGCAGCGCGGCCGCGTCGCGATGCTCGGCTTCAAGGACGCGCTCAACGTCTACGGCTTCTCGCTCGACCAGACGCTCGACTCGATCAAGCCCGAAGTCCTCAACAACGACGGCAAGACCGCGCAGGTGAAGGTCAGCTACACGCTGCTCGGCACGCCGCTCGTGTCGACGGCGCAGATGGTCAACGTCGACGGCCGCTGGTACGGCAAGGATACGATCGACAAGATGAAGGAAGCGGCGGACAACGCGGCCAAGGGCGACGTGACGGCCCCCGCGCCGGAAGCGCCGCCGCCCGCGAAGGGCTGATCGCCGGCACGACCGCCGCCCTCGCCGGGCCGGCGGGCTAAAATCGACGCATGAACGACCTGCAATCCGCGCCGCGCGCGACCGCCGGCGCCGCCCGGCCGCCGGCGTGGATCGAATTCTTCGGTGCGCTGCTGCGGCCGTGGCTGCGCATCCGGCGCGAGCCCGCCGACGCCGCGCGCCTCGTGCCCGACGACGGCACGCCGACGATCTACGTCGTCGAGCGCTATGGCCTGTCCGACACGCTGATCCTCGAGCAGGCCTGCAAGGAAGCCGGGCTGCCGTCGCCGTATGCCCTGGCCGAGAAGCTCCCGATCAAGCGGCGCAGCGCGATGGTCGCGCTGTCGCGCCGTCCGCGCGCGTTCGGCCGCCGGCCGCATCCGACGCGCTCGGAGACGCTGAGCCGCCTCGCCGACGTCGTCCGCGACGATCCCGAAACCGACGTGCGGCTCGTGCCGGTCTCGATCTTCGTCGGCCGCGCGCCCGATCGCGATTCCGGCTGGTTCAGCGTGCTGTTCGCGGAAAACTGGGTCGTCGTCGGCCGCTTCCGCCGCCTGCTCGCGCTGTTCCTCAACGGCCGCGACACGATCGTGCAGTTCGCGGCGCCCGTGTCGATGCGCGAAGCGATCCGCGACGAAAGCGATCTCGCCGTGCCCGAGCGCGGCGTGCGCAAGCTGCAGCGCATCCTGCGCGTGCACTTCCGCCGCATCCGCGCCGTCGTCATCGGGCCCGATCTTTCGCACCGGCGCACGGTCGTCGACGCACTCCTCAACACCGATCCCGTGCGCGCCGCGATCGAGGCGACCGCGAGCAAGGAAAACATCGACCGCGAGCAGGCGCGCGAGCGCGCACGCAAGTATGCGATGGAGATCGCGGCCGACTACTCGCATCCGGTCGTGCGCTCGCTGTCGTTCATGCTGAAGACGTTCTGGAACAAGCTCTACGACGGGATCGACGTCCATCACTTCGACACGATCCGCAGCGTCGCGCCCGGACACGAAGTCATCTTCGTGCCGTGCCACCGCAGCCACGTCGATTACCTGCTGCTGTCGTACCAGCTCCTCGTCAACGGCATCGCGATTCCGCACATCGGCGCCGGCATCAATCTCAACGTGCCGGTGATCGGCCCGATCCTGCGCCGCGGCTCGGCGTTCTTCCTGCGCCGCACGTTCAAGGGCGATCCGCTTTATTCGACGGTGTTCCGCGAGTACATCAGCCAGCTCTTCGCGCGTGGCGTGTCGCTCGAATACTTCATCGAGGGCGGACGCTCGCGCACGGGGCGCCTGCTCGCGCCGCGCGGCGGCATGCTGTCGATGACGCTGCGCAGCTTCCTGCGCGAGTCGCGCCGGCCGGTCGTGTTCCAGCCGGTCTACATCGGCTACGAAAAGATCATGGAAGGCGACGCCTACATCGGCGAGCTTTCCGGGAAGCCCAAGGAAAAGGAATCGCTGCTCGGCCTCTTCAAGGCGTTCGGCGCGCTGAAACAGCACTACGGCCGCGTCGCGCTGAATTTCGGAGAACCCATTTTCCTGCGTCCACTGCTCGACGAAGTCGCGCCCGACTGGCAGGCCGCGACGCAGGATCCCGAAGCGAAGCCCGAGTGGCTGAACCGCGCCGTCGACACGCTCGCGACGCGCATCCTCGAAAACGTCAATCGCGCGGCGCACATCAATCCGATCAACCTGCTGGCGACGTCGCTGCTGCCGACGCCCAAGCACGCGATGACCGAAGCCGACCTCGCCGCGCAGATCGAGCTCGGCAAGGCGCTGACGGCCGCGCTGCCGTATTCGGATCGCGTCACGATGACCGAGCTTTCGCCGGCGCAGGTCATCGCCTACGGCGAGAAGATGGGCTGGATTCGCCGCACGCCGCATCCGCTCGGCGACGTGCTGAGCGTCGACGAGAAGCCCGGCGTGCTGCTCTCGTATTTCCGCAACAACGTGATGCACCTGTACGCGACCGCGGGCTGGGTCGCGTGCTGCTTCCTCAACAACCGGCGCATGGCGCGCGCGTCGATCCTGCGCCTCGGCCGGCTCGTCTACCCGTTCATCCAGTCCGAGCTGTTCCTGCCGTGGACGAGCGATGAGTTCACGCAGCGCATCCAGGCGACGATCGACTTCTTCGTCGCGCGCGGACTCCTCGCCACCGACGCCGACGGCCGCGTGATCACGCGCGAAGCCGGCCAGAGCGATCCCGCGTTCCGTCTGCGCGCGCTCGCGCGCAACATCCTGCCGGCGATCGAGCGCTACTACATCGGCCTCGCGCTGCTCGTGAAGAACGGCCAGCACACGCTGACGGCCG
>DATFRS010000258.1:0-2909 GCA_035263065.1 Rhodanobacteraceae bacterium | reverse complement strand
ACGACGATGGATCCGATGATGAGGAGCATGGGGCTGTTCCGGCGGCGGTTCTCAGAAATCCTTCGGCACGTCCCGCGAAAAATTGAGCGCCGAATGGCAACGAATTCAGGCGGGCTCGGCCTCGCCGATCTCGAACACGTTCTCGGCCCAGGCGACCGCGTCGACGTACGCGCCGGCACAGACCGCGACCGGCGTGCCCGACGATTCGAGCCGGCGCCAGTCGCCGCGTTCGCAGGCCGCGACGGGCTCGAGGAGCTTCGCGAGCGGCCCCGCGCCCTTGACCAGCGCGTCGCGGATCTCGTCGGTCAGCGGAATGCGCGCGAGCAGCTCGTGCAGCGGCGCGTTGAGCAGCGCGTCGAGCAGCGAGAAGAGGCCGACCGTGAACGCCATCTCGCGCTGGTCGTTCGGCAGCTTCGCGGCGAGCAGCTCGCACATGCGTCCGCGGATCAGCGCGAATTTCAGGAGCTCGGTCGGGCAGTCCTTCAAACCGGAGATCGCGATCATGCGGATCCAGTTGCGGATGCGGTTGACGCCGAGATAGACCGTCGCGTGCAGCACCGAGCGCACCTTGACCGGCAGCGAGAAATACGCCGAGTTCACGCAGCGCAGCACCTTGTACGACAGCGTCGCGTCGGTGCGAATGATCGCGTCGAGCTCGACCGGGCCGTTCGCCGGGTCCTCGATCGCGGCGAGGAGGCGCAGCACCGACACCTTGTTCTCGCGAAGCGTTGTCGAGACGACCGCGTCGGGCTCGCAGAGATAGCAGCCCTGGAAGCCGTCGGCCCCGAGCGCGGCCGCCGACTGCAGCTGGTCGCGCGTGTCGATGCCGGTCACGAGCGTGCGCAGGCCGTACGAGCGCACCCACTTGAGCGCGGCCGCGTCGGGCTTGCCGTCGATCGGATATTTCGCGAACTGCGCGAGCTCGAGCGCGCGCTGCATCGCCGGGCTGTGCGCGCCGGCGGGCGCGTTCTCGAGCGCGATTCGAAAGCCCTTGCGGCGCAGCGTCGCGAGATGGTTGACCGTGTCCTGATCGAGCGGCGTGCGGCAGTCGACGGCGATCACGGCGCGGCTGCCGGTGATCGGCAGCGAGCTCGCGGTCGCGAGCGCGCTGCGCGGCAGGCTCATGAACGCGTCGGCGTTCGCGACGAGCCGCTCGATGCCGAGATCGATGAAGACGTGCATCAGCGTGCGCTGCACGGCGTCGCGCGTCGCTTCGGGGTCGGCGGAGTCCTCGCTCCACTCGGCGCCGTGCGCGATGAGATCGTAGCCGAGCAGGCGGTTGGTGCCGTCGAGGATCGGGACGCGCGTCACGACGACGGTCTCGGCCGGCGTCGTTTCGGGGGCGGCTTGTCGTGCGGGCAGGTTCATGGCGCGCGGTTCTCCGTGGTCTCGCGCCGCGCGCGCAGGAGGGCGCGCTGCGTTTCGGCGATGTAGCGTCCGAGGCGGCGCGCGGCGCCGGTGCCGAGCGCATCGAAGCGCGCGCCCAGCACGTCCTCGTTCGGGGTTCCGGGGTGCGGGCGGCCGGCGGCGCGGCGCACGTGCGTGATCGCGATGCGCGTGTCGAACGAGCAGGTCGGCAGCACGACGGTGCAGTCCCATTCGCTCGCCTCGGCGAGCGGATGCGGCGCGCGTACGGCAAGCCTGAGCCCGCCCATCGAGAGATCGAGCACGCGCGCGTTGATCGTCGTCGCGTCGTCGGCGCGCAGCTCCGCCGCGACCTCGCGCGTGCGCGTGCGCAGCACGGCGCGCTGCTCGCGATGGTCGAGCGCGATCGGCAGGTCGAGCATGTACGCGGCGACCGCGCCGTCGCCGTCGATCGCGCGCACGTTGGCGCGAAAGCGCATCTCGACGCCGTCGAGGCGCGTCGAGAACCGCAGCCGGGTGCCGCGGTGCACGCGCTCGTGGCCGTGACGCGGATTGAGCTCGTCGACGATCAGCGCGCCGGCGGCGGCGTCGATCTCGAGCAGCGAGGTCGCGTAGCGCTCGTCGTCGCCTTCGAAGAAGACGAACACGGGACAGCGTGCGGCGATCAGCCGCGCGAGCATGACGCGGATGACGTCGGGGTCGGTCAGCATGGCCGGCCTCAGATGCGTGCGATGACGTTCGAGCGCCTCAGGCTCTCCGGCGCGCCTTGCGGCCCGTAGAGGCCCGCGCCCGGCGATGCGCCGGTCAGGAGCGCGAGCGCCTGGCGCACCTGGCGCAGGCGCAGCTCGACCGCGGTGCCGTTCGCCTCGTTGAGCGCGCGGCAGGATTTCAGCGTCTCGACCGCGTCGTCCCACGCGGTGAGCGCAGCGGGGTAGGGCGTCAGCGCGCGCACCATCGCGAACGGCGCGTGGCGCGAACCCGTGCGCAGCTCGACGACGAGGTGCATGCGCTCGCTTTCGAGCGCCTCGAGCTGCTGCAGGAGCTGCGTCTTGACGCCCGTCAACTCCAGTAGCGTCGCGTCGTCGCCGGTCGCGAGCACGTTGCTCTCGTCCTTCAGCACCGCGTGCAGGCGATGCGCCGCGACGGCAATCTCGCCGACGTTGGCGACCAGCGCCTTGGCGAGCTCGACCTCGGCATTCATGGCGTCAGTCCTTGCGGCCGCTGCGTTCGATGTCGAGGAGCTTGCCGGCGATGCGATCGGCGTCGATGCGATAGTTGCCGTCGGCGATCGACTGGCGCAGCTTCTCGACGCGATGCGCGTCGACCGGCGCGTCGGCGCCGGACTCGCCGAGGACGCGCGCGGACGGGGTCAGCTCGAGGCTGTCGCCGTCGGGAGCGAACGCGTCCTTCTTCGGCGCTTCGGCCTTGCGTGCCGCGACGGCCGGAACGTCGGGTGTCGAGCCGATCGGCGGCAAACCGTTGATTTTGCTTGACATGGGAGTCGAGGCCTCTGGATTCCGGCGGCGGTCACAGCCAAGTATCGG
>DATFRS010000257.1:0-5307 GCA_035263065.1 Rhodanobacteraceae bacterium | reverse complement strand
GGTGCTTTGCAATCTCGGCAGCGTCGAGCTGGCGCGCGGCGACGCGGCGGCCGCGATCGTCGCGCTCGAACACGCGTTCACGATCGCGCCTTCGCATCCGGCGGTGCTGCTCGGGCTCGGCAATGCGCGGCGTGCGGCGGGCGATCTGTTCGGCGCCGAAGAGGCCTATCGCGCAGGCACCCGAGCGAATCCCGGCAACGCCGGCGCCTGGCTCAATCTCGCCGCCGTCGAACTGGCGCTGGGACGTGCCGCCGATGCCGAACGCGACACGCGGCATGCGATGACGCTCGCGCCCGGCCATCCCGAAGGCCTGCTGCTGCTCGGCCACGTGCTCGCGGCGCAGCGGCGGTTCGCCGACGCGCGTTCGGCTTACGAAGCCGGCGCGCGATCGGCGCCGGCCGATGCGCGCTTTCCCTACCAGGCCGGGCTCATGGCCGAGGAGCAGAAGCAGCTCGCGTCGGCCGCGGCGTTCCATGCGCGTGCGCTGTCGCTCGATCCGTCGCTGCATCACGCGCTCGGCCAGCTCGTTTTCCTGAAGCGCCAGCTGTGCGATTGGCGCGATCTCGACACGCTGTCCTCGCAGCTTCGTGCGCGCGTGGCCGAACGCGCGCCGGGCCTCGCGCCGTTCGCGTTCCTGTCGGAGCCCGCGGGCGCGGACGAGCAGCTGCGTTGCGCCAGCACGGCCGCGGCGGCGATCGAGGCCGCTGCAGCGCCGTTGCGAATGCACCTCGCCTTCGCGCACTCGCCCGCCGCCGACCGCCTTCGTGTCGGCTTCGTTTCGAACGGCTTCGGAAATCACCCGACAGGCCTCCTGATCGTCGCAATCCTCGAAGCCCTGCGCGCGGAATCCATCGACGCGATCCTCTTCGCGACCTCGCCCGACGACGGCAGCCCGATCCGCAGGCGCCTGCGCGCGGCGGCGGCCGCGTGGCACGACGTCGTCGATCTCGCGCCGGTCGTGCTCGCGGAACGCCTGCACGAAGCCGGGCTCGACATCCTGGTCGACCTGCGCGGCTACGGCGGCGGCGGCATCGCCGAGTCGCTGGCGCTCCGGCCGGCGCCGATCCAGGTCAACTGGCTCGCGTATCCCGGCACGTCGGGCGCGCCGTGGATCGACTACGCGATCGCCGATCGCGTCGTGCTGCCCGACGCGGTGCGCGCGAATTTTTCCGAAGCGGTCGCGTATCTGCCGCGCTCTTTCCAGCCGTCCGACCCGACGCGCGTCGTCGGCACGCCGCTGCCGCGCGCGGCATGCGGACTGCCTGCGCAAGGCACCGTCTACGTGTCGTTCAACAACAGCTACAAGCTCAATCCCGAGAGCATGCGCCGCATGTTCGCCGTGCTGCGCGGCGTGCCGGATGCGGTGCTGTGGCTCTTGTCGGGGCCCGAAGGTGCGGACGAGCGCCTGCGCGCCGCGGCGCGCGAGGACGGCGTCGACGCGGCGCGCCTCGTCTTCATGCCGAAGCTGCCGCACGACGAGTATCTCGCGCGCTACCGGCATGCCGATCTCTTTCTCGACACCGCGCCGTACAACGCGCACACGACGGCGTCCGATGCGATCTGGGCCGGCTGTCCCGTGCTGACGGTCGCCGGCGCGACGTTCGCGGCGCGCGTCGCGGCGAGTCTCGTCACGCATCTTGGCCTTCCCGAGCTCGTCGCCGCCGACGATGCCGCGTTCGTCGAGGCGGCCGTGCGCGTCGGGCGCGACCGCGCGCATCGCGACGCGTTGCACGCGGCGCTCGCGGAGCGGCGCGCGGCGAGCGGGCTCTTCGACATGCGCGCGTTCGCGCACGACTTCGCCGCGGTTCTGCTGCGCATGGCCGATAGGCGCCGCGGGGGCCTCGGCCCCGCCGACCTTCACTGAGCCGGTCGCTTCCCGATCGTGCGCCCGCGCGCTACGCTCGCCGGCATGACCGCGCAAGCCGACTTCGTGCCGCTCAATCTCTGCGTGCTGACCGTGTCGGACACGCGCACGCCCGAGAACGACACATCGGGCGACTACCTCGCGCTCTCGCTCGGCCAGGCGGGGCACCGGCTCGTCGAGAAGCGCATCGTCAAGGACGACCGCTATCAGATCCGGGCGATCCTGTCGCAGTGGATCGCCGACGACACCGTGCACGGCGTGCTCGTCACCGGCGGCACGGGCTTCACCGGCCGCGACTCGACGCCCGAAGCGGTCGCGCCGCTGCTCGACAAGGAAATGCCGGGCTTCGGCGAGATGTTCCGCGTGCTGAGCTTCGATGAGATCGGCACGTCGACGCTGCAGTCGCGCGCGTTCGCCGGGCTTGCGAACGAGACGTTCGTGTTCTGCCTGCCGGGCTCGACGTCGGCGTGCCGGACGGCGTGGGAGAGGCTGATCCGCGCGCAGCTCGACGCGACGACGCGGCCGTGCAACCTCGCCGGACTCCGCGGGCGGCTCAAGGAGACGTGAGCGTGAAGCCGATCAAACGCAAGGACTACGAGAAGGTGCTCGACGAGCTCTACATCCAGCTCGTCGACCTGCAGCGCTGGATCATCGCGACCGGCAAGCGCGTCGTCGTGATCTTCGAAGGCCGCGACGCGGCCGGCAAGGGCGGCGTCATCAAGGCGATCTCGGGGCCGCTCAACACGCGCTACACGCGCATCGTCGCGCTGCCCAAGCCGAGCGAGCGCGAGGCGACCGAGTGGTATTTCCAGCGCTACGTCGAGCACCTGCCGTCGGCCGGCGAGCTCGTGCTGTTCGATCGCAGCTGGTACAACCGCGCCGGCGTCGAGCGCGTGATGGGCTTCTGCAGCGACGAGCAGTACCGGCGCTTTCTCGACGACTGCCCGGTGTTCGAGAAGCTCATCACCGGCGACGGCCTCATCCTCATCAAGTACTGGCTCGCGGTGGATCAGGAGGAGCAGGAAGAGCGCTTCTACGAGCGCGCCAGCGATCCGCTCAAGCGCTGGAAGATCTCGCCGATCGACCTCAAGGCGCGCGAACAGTACGCGGCGTACGGCCGCGCGCGCGATGCGATGCTGCGCGCGACGCATACGAAGCACGCGCCGTGGTTCGTCGCCGATTTCAACGACCAGCGGCGCGGACGGCTGAACCTGATCCGGCATCTGCTCGATCAGCTGCCCGAGCGCGCTCCGCAGGATCAGCCGCTGAAGCTGCGCCGCCTCGTCGGCAAGCCCGGGCAAGAGCGGCTGCCGAACAAGCGGTTCTGGATTCCGTCGCGAGACTGAATCGGGGGCGAGACGAACTTCACTCTCCCTCGACCTCGAATATACGATGCTGATTTTTTCGGGGGCGTCCGCGGGCCGTCGCGTTGCGATGCCGCCGCGGCGCTGGTGAGGGAGCTTGGCGTGACGTCCCGCAGTGCGACTCGAGCGGCTCCGCGGGGAGTCGCGTCGCACGTCGACGAGGCGCGGGCCGGATCTGACCGATCGCAGCGATGAATGCACAGCCGCTCGTCGTCGTACTCGGTTTCTGCACGGCCGTCATGCTCGGCGGCTGGCTCGTGCAGCAGCGAAGGCGCAATCCCGCGCTCGCCGATCTCCTGTGGGCCGCGTGCATCGTGATCGCCGCGCTGTATTACGGGCTCGTCGCGCACGGCGCGATGTTGCCGCGGTTGCTCGTTGCGATGATGGGCGGCATCGGCGGCTTCCGCCTGTTCATGCATCTCCTGCAGCGCATGCTCGTCGAGCCGCGCAACGCGCGCTATCGCACGCTGCTCGAGCGCGCGAAGGGCAATCCGTACTGGACGCTCGGCTTCTTCGTCTCCAAGGCGGTGTCGGCCACGCTGTTCTCGATTCCGCTCTATGTCGCCGCGAGCAATCCGCGCGACGGCGCGACGACGTGGACGCTCCTCGCCGCCGGCGTCTACCTGGTCGGCCTGTCCGGCGAGGCGTATGCCGACATCCAGCTGTCGCAGTTCCGCGACCAGCCGCGCAATGCCGGCCGCACGTGCCGGCGCGGGCTCTGGCGCTATTCGCGCCATCCGAACTACTTCTTCGCGTTCGTGCACTGGTGCAGCTATGCGCTGCTCGCGGTCGGGCTGCCGTGGCCGGTCTGGAGCCTCACGCTGATCGCGCCCGTCGCGACGGCCGCGATGGCGTGGCGCCGCATTCCGGCCATCGAAGCCGAGGCGCTGCGCATGCGCGGCGACGGCTATCGCGCGTACCAGAAGACGACGAGCGTGTTCGTGCCGATCCCGCCGAAGGGCTGGCCGAACGACGCGGAGACGTTCGCGTGGTACACGCCGCCGCCGCCGCGCGAGCGCGTCAACAGCGGACGGCATTCGACGCCGATCCCCGGGGCGCGCATCACGCCGAGCCCGGCGTCGCGCTTGCCGCGAGATCCGAACGGGCCGGTGACGCCCAAGCCGCAGCACGTGCTGGACCGGCGCGCCGCGGCGCCGGTGATCGAGCCGCCCATCGTGCCCGTCGGCGACACCGAGGGCTGAGCGAAGCGCCTAGGGCCGGCGCGCGAGCTCCGGGTTTTCCTTCGACACCGGCATCAGGTCCTTCTTCGAGACGCCGAGCCAGTACAGGATCGGGTTGGCGAAGAAGATCGACGACAGCGTGCCGATCACGATGCCGATCAGCATCGTCAGCGCGAAGCCGTGCACCGCCGGTCCGCCGAAGAAGTACAGCGCGAACATCGAGAGCGCCGTCGTCAGCGACGTCATGATCGTTCGCGAGAGCGTCTGGTTGATCGCGCGATTCAGCACTTCGTACGGCTCGGCCTTGCGCGTCAGGCGGAACAGCTCGCGCACGCGGTCGAAGACCACGACCTTGTCGTTGATCGAGTAGCCGACGACGGCAAGCACCGAGGCCAGCACCGTGAGGTCGAACTCGCGCTGCGTCAGCGCGAAGAAGCCGACCGTCAGGATCGTGTCGTGGAATTCGCTGGCGATCGCGGCGATGGCGAAGCGCTTCTCGAAGCGGATACCAATGTAGATCATGATGCCGATGATCACGAACACGACCGCGATCATGCCGTCGGTCTTGAGCTCCTCGCCGACCTGCGGGCCGACGAAGTCGTGGCGCTTCAGCGTCACGTCCGGACGGCTCGCCTTGAGCTTCTCGAGCACGTTCGCGGCGATCTTGTCGGCGTCCTTCTGGCCGCCTTCGGGCTGCAGGCGGATCGACACCTCGCGCGTGCCGCCGAGGCTCTGCACGAGCGCATTGTGGATCTCGCCCTTCTCGAGCGCCTCGCGCACCTGGCCGACTTCGACCGGCTGCTCGTAGGTGACCTCGACGAGCACGCCGCCGGTGAAGTCGAGCGCGTAGTTGAGGCCGCGCGTCGTGATCAGCGCGATCGAGACGATCATCAGGATG
>DATFRS010000256.1:0-10736 GCA_035263065.1 Rhodanobacteraceae bacterium | reverse complement strand
TTCTTCATGCGCTCATCGTCGACGTGACCGGCGAGATCGATGAAGAAACCGTATTCCCACTTCGCCTGATGCGACGGCCGCGACTCGATGCGGTTCATGCTGATGCCGTGCCTGGCGAACGGGCTCAGCACGTTGAACAGCGCGCCGGGCTGGTCCTTGATGAAGACGAGCACCGACGTGCGGTCGTGGCCCGACGGCGGAAAGATCTGGCGGCCGATGACGAGGAAGCGCGTCGTGTTGTCGGCGTGATCCTCGATCGAGCCCATGATGACTTTCTTGAGGCCGTAGATCAGCCCCGCGCTCTCGCCGGCGATCGCCGCGGAATCGTCCGAGTTGCGCGCACGGCGCGCCGCCTCGGCGTTGCTCGACACCGGCACCTTCTCGACCTTCGGCAGATTGCCGCGCAGCCATGCCTGCGTCTGCGCGAACGACTGCGGATGCGAGTAGATGCGCTCGATGTCCTCGATGCGGCCCGAGCGCGACAGCAGGAACTGGTGCACGCGCAGCTCAACCTCGCCGCAGATCTTGAGCTTCGACGTCAGGAACATGTCGAGCGTGATCTGGATCGTGCCCTGCCCCGAGTTCTCGACCGGCACGACGCCGAAGTCGGCGTTGCCGTTCTCGACTTCCTGGAACACTTCCTCGATGTTCACCATCGGCATGCCGTGCGCCGAGCGGCCGAAATGCTTCAGCACGGCCTGCTGGCTGAACGTGCCCTCGGGACCGAGGTAGCCGATCTTGAGCGGCTCCTGCTGCGCGAGGCACGCCGACATGATCTCGCGGAACACGTGCACGAGCACTTCGTCGGCGAGCGGCCCTTCGTTGCGGTCGACGACCATGCGCAGCACCTGCGCCTCGCGCTCGGGCCGGTAGTAGTCCACCGCTGCGGCGAGCTTGCCCTTGGCCTTGCCGACCTGCAGCGCGAAGTCGGCGCGCTCGGCGATCAGCGCCTGGATCTGGCGGTCGATCGCGTCGATGCGTGCGCGGACTTCCGCGAGCTGCGGATTCGGCGCCGTCTTCGGAGGCTTCGGCTTGGCGGCCATGGTCAACCCGGGATCACGCGGACCGACAGGATGCCATCGATCTTGGCGATGGCGGAGACGAGCGACTCCGGCACCGGCGAATCGACGTCGATCAGCGTGTAGGCGAGGTCGGAGCGCGACGCATTGTGCATCTGCGCGATGTTCACGCTGGCCTCGCCGAGCACGTGCGAGAGCTGGCCGATCATGTTCGGGCGGTTCTGGTTCGCGACGCAGATGCGCGCCGTTCCGGTGCGCGCCATGCGCGTCTCGGGAAAGTTCACGGAGTGGCGGATGTTGCCGTGCTCGAGAAAATCGCGAAGCTGATCGACGACCATCACCGCGCAGTTCTCCTCGGCTTCGCCGGTCGATGCGCCGAGATGCGGCAGCGCGATGACGCGCGGATTGCCGAGCAGGTCCGCATCGGGGAAATCGCTGACATAGCGGCCGATGCGCCCGCTGGTGAGACCCTCGCGCAGCGTCGCCGGATCGACGATCCCTTCGCGCGCGAAGTTCAGCAGCACGACCCCCTGCCGCGCCGCTGCCAGCGCCTGCGCGCCGAAAATGCCGCGCGTCTTGTCGTTGAGCGGCACGTGGAACGTGATGTAGTCGGACGAGGCGAACAGCTCGCCGAGCGAGCCCGCTTTCGCGACTTCCGACGACAGCTGCCACGCGCCCTCGACGGTCATGTGGGGATCGAAGCCGAGCACGCGCATGCCGAGCGCATACGCCGCGTTCGCGACCTTGACGCCGATCGCGCCGAGGCCGACGACGCCGAGCACCTTGCCCGACAGCTCCGAGCCGACGAAACGCTTCTTCTCGGCTTCGACGCGATGATGCAGGTCCTCGTCGCTCCTGAGGTCGCGCACGAAGCCGAGCGCGTCGGCGAGATTGCGCGCCGCGAGCAGCATGCCGGCGACCACGAGCTCCTTCACCGCGTTCGCGTTCGCGCCGGGCGCGTTGAATACCGGCACGCCGCGCGCGGAAAGATCGCTCACCGGAATGTTGTTGACGCCCGCGCCGGCGCGCGCGACGGCCTTGACGCTCGCCGGGATCGGCGCCTTGTGCATGTCGGCCGAGCGCACGAGCACGGCATCGGGCTGGCCGACGTCGTTGGCGACGCGATAGAGATTCGCCGGCAGGCGGTCGAGTCCGTTGCGCGAGATGTTGTTGAGCGTCTGGATGTTGAACATGCGGGTCCCGATCAGCCGTTCCGCTTCGCGAAGTCCTTCATGAAATCGACCAGCGCACGCACGCCTTCGATCGGCATCGCGTTGTAGATCGATGCGCGCATGCCGCCGACCGCGCGATGGCCCTTCAGCGCGAGCAGGCCCGCCGCCTGCGATTCCTCGAGGAACGCGGCGTCGAGCTCTTCGCGCGGCAGCGTGAAGGGCACGTTCATCCACGAGCGCGCGCTCTTCTCGACCGGATTCCTGTAGAAGCCCGAGGCGTCGATGTAGCCGTAGAGCAGCTCCGCCTTCGCGCGATTGCGCTCGGCCATCGCCGCGAGGCCGCCCTG
Organism: Rhodanobacteraceae bacterium; assembly: GCA_035263065.1. Taxonomy (GTDB): domain Bacteria; phylum Pseudomonadota; class Gammaproteobacteria; order Xanthomonadales; family Rhodanobacteraceae; genus Dokdonella_A. Next base: position 8,198 of record DATFRS010000256.1, on the reverse strand, counting down.
CTTCTTCAGCCACTTGAACACGAGCGAGGCGAGATACCAGCCGAACGTGTTCGGCGTGTTGAGCATCGAATCCTGCGCGGCCTGCTCGGCGTAGTTGAAGATCTTCGGAAGATCCTTCGGCGCGCGCGCGAGCAGGTCTTCGCGCACGATCATCACGACGAGTCCCGACGCGCCGATGTTCTTCTGCGCGCCTGCGTAGATGAGGCCGAAGCGCGACACGTCGATCGGCCGCGACAGGATCGTCGACGACAGGTCCGCGACGATCGGCACGTCGCCGACGTCGGGCACGTCCGCGAACTCGACGCCGCGGATCGTCTCGTTCGGCGTGTAGTGGAAGTACGCGGCCTTCGGATCGAGATCCCACGTCGCGCGTGCCGGGATGCGGTCGTAGTTCGTATCGACCGAGCTCGCCGCGACGCGTGCCTTCACGCTCGGCTTCGCTTCCTTGACCGCCTTCTCGCCCCAGTCGCCGGTGACGACGTAGTCCGCCGTCTGGCCGCGCGACGCGATGTTCATCGGAATCTGCGCGAAATGCTGCGTCGCACCGCCCTGCAGGAACAGGACCTTGTAGTTCGACGGAATCGCCATGAGCTCGCGGATGTCGCGCTCGGACTCGGCCGCGAGCGCGACGAACTCCTTGCCGCGATGGCTGATTTCCATCACGGACGCGCTCGCGCCGTCCCATTCGAGCAGTTCGTCCCGGGCCTGGCGCAGCACGTCCTCGGGCAGTGCGGCGGGTCCGGCGCTGAAGTTGTATCCGCGGCTCACGCGATGCTCCCTCGAAACCTGACCGCATTATGCCGCAGTGCAGCACGCGCGCAATGGGCCCGGAGGGGCCATTGCGGCCGACTCTCAGGGAATCGCAGCGACGAGGGTCAGGCGCCGCGCAGCAGGATCCAGACGAGGCCGAGCGCGATCAGCGCCGCCGCGCCGATCAGCCACCAGATCGATCCGCGCGTGTCGGGCGGCGTCGCCTGCACCGCTTCGGCCGCGGCGGCTTCCTCGGCCGTAAGCTCGGGCTTCGCGACGACTTCGCCGCGGAGCGGCATGCCGGGCGCCTCGATCAGGAAATGATCGCGGCCAAATGCGATCTGGTCGCCGGTATGCAGCACGGCCGTCGTCAGGCGCAGCCCATTGACGAGCGCGCCGGCACCCGAGCCCATGTCGCGCAGGCAAATCGTCTCGTCGATGTTCTCGATGCTCGCGTGATGCGGCGCGATCTGCGCGTCGTCGACGACGATGTCGCAGTCGGCGGCACGGCCGACGACGAGGCGCTGGCGCAGCGCGATCGCGCGGCCGAAATGGCCGCCGGACACGCCGCGCAGCACGACGCGCGTCGGCGCGTTGTCGGCGGGGTCGGTCGTGTCGTCGCTCTCGGCCGGGAGCGCCGTTTCGATCGCGTCGTCGCGGTCGGGCTTCAGCATCATCGCGACGACGCCGAGGCAGAGCACGTCGCCGAGCCGGAGCAGCGCCTTCTCGCGCACGGGGCGCGCGTTGACGTGCGTGCGCGCGGCGAAGTCGAGCACTTCGAGCACGATGCCGCGCGCGTCGACGTTGATGCGGGCATGCCACGGCGCGATGTCGCGGCCGGCGAGGACCACGGTGTTGCCGTCCGCCTGGCCGAGACTGATGACGCCATCCTCGACGACGAAATCGGCATGCTCGCCGTTGAGAAAGCTGAGTCGCATCAAGGATCGGACCGGCCGCGAAGGTGCGCCAGTATAGCGGCGTTGCCATCGTCACTTGTGCAAAGTGTCGTCAACAGGCGGGCGCCGCGATTGGCGGTTCGCGCGCCCGCTGAGGCATCATGGCGGCCGGTATTTCCGGGAGCCTCTGCGCATGGCCGTCATCGATATCCGCCGCAAGCACGGCCGCAGCGTCAAGGACGCCAAGGCCGCCGTCGAGCGCGTCGCCAAGGCGATCGGCAAGGAATACGGCATCGACCACCGCTGGGACGGCAGCACGCTCGAATTCTCGCGGAGCGGCGTCGAAGGCACGATCAGCGTTGCCAAGCACGACCTGCATATCCACGCCGAGCTCGGTTTCCTCATGGGCGCGCTGAGGTCGGTGATCGAGCGCGCAATCGTCGAGAAGCTCGACCACGAGTTCGGCGAGAGCTGACCGACACGCGCTGGCGGTGCGAACGATCCCCGATACAATCGGTCCGCACTTTCGATCGGGTCTCACGGATGCTTGAGCTCAAAGCCGCGCAGCGGCCGCGCAAACGCAAGGGTGCCGCGCGCGTCGGCCTCGCCGTCGCCGGCGGCGGCCCGATCGGCGGCATGTACGAGCTCGGCGCGCTGCGCGCGCTCGACGAGGCGATCGACGGCCTCGCGCTGCGCGACCTGCACGTCTACGTCGGCGTCAGCTCCGGCGCGTTCGTCGCGGCGGGCCTCGCCAACGGGCTCGATTCCGCCGAGATGTGCCGGATCTTCGTCACCGGCGAGTCCGAGCAGGCGACGTTCAACCCGGAGACGTTCCTCCGGCCCGCGTTCTACGAATACCTGCGACGAGCCGCCGGCGTGCCGCGCATGCTGTGGCGCTGGGCCGGCGATGTCGCAAGAAATCCTTTCGACCTTCGCGCCTCCGACGCGCTGCTCCGTCTCGGCAGCGTCCTTCCGACCGGCCTTTTCGACAACGCGGCGATCGAGCGCTTCCTCGTCGATCTCTTCAACGCGAACGGTCGCAGCGACGATTTCCGCGAGCTCGCGAGCCGCCTCTACATCGTCGCCGTCGCGCTCGACAGCGGCGAAGCGGTGCGCTTCGGCGCCGCAGGCCACGATCACGTGCCGATCTCGCGCGCCGTGCAGGCGAGCGCCGCCCTGCCAGGCCTCTATCCGCCCGTCGAAGTCGACGGCCGCTGGTACGTCGACGGCGCGCTGCGCCGCACGCTGCACGCGTCGGTCGCCCTCGATGCCGGCGCCGACCTCGTGCTCGGCATCAATCCGCTGGTGCCGTTCGACGCCGAGCGCGCCGAGGCGAACGGCAAGCGCGCGCCGGAGACGCTGCTCGACGGCGGGCTCCCGGCCGTGCTGTCGCAGACGTTCCGCACGCTGCTGAAGTCGCGCGTCGACACCGGCCTCTCGCGCTACGCCGACCGCTACGGCCACGCCGACATCGCGCTGATCGAGCCGAATCCCGACGACGTCGAGATGTTCTTCACGAATGTTTTCAGTTACGCGCACAGGAAGCGCCTCGCCGAGCATGCCTACCAGGCGACGCGCGCCGACCTTCGCGCCCGCCGCGACGAAGTCGACGCGCTGCTCGACCGGCATGGCCTCGCGCTGCGCCGCGACGTGCTCGACGACGGCAAGCGCACGCTCGCGTCCGGCCTGCGCCGCCGCGCCAACACGGTCACGACGGCAAGTCTCGGCGCCGCGCTCGACGATCTCGGCGGAAAACTGAAGCCGCGCCGGACCGCCGCCGCGCGATAGTGTGTCTGCTCTAGCCGCGCTTCCTAAAGTCGCGCCACACGCGGCGCGTCGCCGCGCGCAACCGACGGAGCGAACATGAGCAAGCCGAAGCTGAAGAAGCGCACTCCCGCCGAAGCGGCCGTGCAGCAGGCGCGTGGCGTCAGCAAGACCGTGATGGATTCGGCCCAGCAGATCTGGCTCGCCGGCCTCGGTGCGTTCGTCAAGGCGCAGGCCGAAGGCGGCAAGCTGTTCGAGTCGCTGGTCAAGGAAGGCGCCGCGCTCGACGCGAAGACGCGCAAGTTCACCGACGCCAAGGTCGCCGAAGCGCGCGGCAGCGTCGAGTCGACGCTCGGCCAGGTGCGCGAGCGCAGCCAGGAAACCTGGGACAAGCTCGAGAAGGTGTTCGAGGATCGCGTCTCGCGCGCGCTCGGCCGCCTCGGCGTCCCCGGCCGCGACGAGATCCGCACGCTGACCAGCCGCGTCGAGGAGCTCTCGCACGAAGTCCGCAAGTTGAACGGCGGCGCAGCGCCGAAGAAGCGCGCGACGAAGTCCGCCAAACACTGACGCGCCCTCCCCGCGTCGGTCTGTCGAAACGTCCTCCCGGTTCCGGCCGGGAGCCACCGACCACAAGAAGCAAACGGGTCCCGGTTTCGTCGGGACGACGGTTCGGCGTTTTCAGCGTCGTTCCCGCTCCGGCGGGAATTCGCCCCCTTCGGATTTGCGCACGAGAAGGCGGCGGTCCCCGCGTTTCGCGGGGACGACGTGTCGTTTTTCCTACCAGTGCACGCCGCGCATCAGCGAGGCGAACGCGATCTGCTCGCTGGTCGGCCCTTCGATCTCCGCCCTTCCCTTCATGCCCTTGGACGCCGCCGAATCCGGGAACAGCCGGAACGCCGTGTTCATGACGATCTCGTACGCGCGCGGCGCGAGCGCGTAGAAGATCTGCGCGAACGTGCCGAGGCGCGTCGCGATGCGCACCGGCCGCTCGATGATCGCCTCGACGATGATGTCGGCGGCCTCGTCCGGCGTCAGCGTCGGCACCGATTCGTACATCTTGGTCGGCGCGATCATCGGCGTCTTCACGAGCGGCATGTTGATCGTCGTGAAGCTGACGCCGTTGTCCGAATACTCGGCCTGTGCGCAGCGCGAGAACGCGTCGAGCGCCGCTTTCGAGGCGACGTAGGCCGAGAAACGCGGCGAGTTCGTCAGCACGCCGATCGACGAGATATTGATGATGTGCCCGCGATGCCGCTCGGCCATGCCCGGCAGCACGCCCATGATCAGCCGGAGCGCGCCGAAATAGTTGAGCTGCATCGTGCGCTCGAAATCGTGGAAGCGGTCGTAGCTCGCGCTGATCGCGCGGCGGATCGAGCGGCCGGCGTTGTTGACGAGGATGTCGACGTGGCCGTGGTCGGTCAGCACCTGCTTGACGAACGCATCGCAGGAAGCGAGGTCGGCGAGATCCACGATGTACGTGTGGCAGACGCCGCCGGCGGTCTCGATTTCCTTCTTCGTCGCGTCGAGCTCGTCGGCACCGCGCGCGCAGATGACGACCTTGCCGCCGGCGGCGGCGACCTTGAGCGCGGCGGCCTTGCCGATGCCGGACGATCCGCCGGTGATGACGACGACGCGGCCCTTGACCTTGCCGGAGAGCGAATGGTCGACGAAGAGATCGGGATCGAGATGGCGCTCCCAGTAGTCCCAGAGCCGCCACGCGTAGTCCTCGAGATTCGGCAGCTTGATCTTCGAGCCCTTGAGCGCGCGCTCGGTCTCGCGCGAGTCGTAGCGCGTCGACCAGTTGATGAACTTCAGCACCGACGGCGGAATGCCGAGATCGCGCAGCAGCACGTTCACGAAGCGCTTGACCGGCGGCAGGCTGCCGAGCGCCGCGCGCACGCCGCCGGGAATGAACCCGAACATGCGCGCGTCGAGCCGCATCGTCATCAGCGGCGCATGGCCGGCGCGCGCGAAGATGTTGAGGATCTCGCCGATGCGGCGCGGCGCGGGATCGGTCAGGTGGAACGTGTGGCCGTCGAGCCCCGCCTTGTGCGCGATGTGATCGAGCGCCGCCGCGACCCAGTCGACCGGCACCAGGTTGATGCGCCCGCCTTCGAGGCCGATCGTCGGCATCCACGGCGGCAGCGTCTGGCGCAGCTTCTTGATCAGCCGGAAGAAGTAGTAAGGCCCGTCGATCTTGTCGATCTCGCCGGTGCGCGAGTCGCCGATGACGAGACCCGGGCGGTAGACGCGCCATGGGCGCGCGTATTCCTTGCGCACCAGCGCCTCGGCGTCGTGCTTGGTGCGGAAATACGGATCGTCCAGGTTCTCGGCCTCGTCGAACATGTCCTCGCGGAACACGCCGGTGTACATGCCGGCCGCCGCGATCGAGCTCACGTGATGGAACACGCCGGCCTTGATCGCGTCGGCGAACGCGAGCGCGTGGCGCGTGCCTTCGACGTTGGCGGCGGCCTGGCTCGCCGCGTCGGCCTTCATGTCGTAGATCGCGGCGAGGTGGAAGACGTGCTTGATCCTGCCGGCGAGCTCGCGCGCCGTTTGCGGCGCGACGCCGAGCCCGGGCTTGGTGAGATCCCCGGTCACCGCGACGAGCTGCTTGTCGTCGGCACCCAGCCGGTCGCGCAGGTCCTTGAACTTCGCGAGCGAATCCTTGCGCACGAGGCAGTAGATGGTCCCCTTGCGCGCGAGGAGCTTTTCGAGCAGATGGCGCCCGATGAAACCGGTCGCACCGGTGACGAAGTAGCTCATGGCTCAACCTCCCCGCGGGTTCGTCTCATGCTCGCCGAAGCATAGCTTTGCACCGGCTCGCGTGGCTACGCACCCGCGTCGCGCTGATGTAAGCTCAGCATCCGCATGCAACACACTGCCGGGTAGCCCCATGTCCGATCTCAAAGCGCGCTTCGAGAAGGCTGCGGAAGACGTCAAGAAACTTCCCGAGCGCCCCGACAACGACACGCTGCTCAAGCTCTACGCGCTGTACAAGCAGGGATCGGAAGGCGACGTGTCGGGACCCAAGCCCGGCTTCTTCGATTTCGTCGGCACGGCCAAGTACGAGGCCTGGGCGAAACTCAAGGGCACGAAGAGCGACGAGGCGATGCAGAAGTACGTCGACCTCGTGAAGAAGCTCGGCGGCTGACGCCGATCGCCCTGTCCCGCCGCGCATGGCGCGCCAGACCCGCGAGCGCATCCTCGACACCAGCCTCGCGATGTTCAATGCGCAGGGCGAGCCGAACGTCACGACGAATCACATCGCCGACGAGCTCGGGATCAGCCCCGGCAATCTCTACTATCACTTCCGCAACAAGGACGACATCGTCGAGCAGCTGTTCTCGCGCTACGAGGCGCGCATCGACGACGCGCTGCTGATTCCCCAGGAGCGCCTGCCGGATCTCGAAGACATCTGGCTGCAGCTGCACCTCGTGTTCGAGTGCATGTGGGCGTATCGCTTCCTCTATCGCGATCTCGTCGACATCCTCGCCCGCAATCGCAAATTGAAGCTGCGCTTCTCGCGCATCATGACGCGCGCCTCGGGCAGCGCCGCGGAGCTCATGCACGGGCTCGTGCGCGCCGGCATCATGCGCGCGAGCGCGGCCGAGATCCGCGGGCTCGCGGAAAACGTGCTGCTGGTGGCGACGTTCTGGCAGAGCTTCAGCGCCGTGCGCGGCGGCAAGGCGCAGGCCGAGGAGATCGAGCTCGGTCGCGGCATCCACCAGGTCATGGTGCTGATCGCGCCGTTCCTGCGCGAAGCGGAGCGCGAGCATCTCAACAGGCTGGCCGACGCCTACTCATGAGCTGGCCGCTCCCGACACGCCGTCATTCCGGCGGAAGCCGGAATCCATCGTGCTCTTCTACCAAAGATCAAAATGGGTCCCGGCTTTCGCCGGGACGACGGAAATGCGGCGGCTCAGTGCCCCGGCCGGATCTGGTTGCGTTCCTGCTTGCGATCCCACGCGCGCAATTCGTCGCGAAGATGCGCGATGCGCTGGCGGCCGAGCGCGTTGCGTTCCTCGTCGAGCACGGTCGCGTCGAGGAGCTCCGCGAGCCGCTGCGCCGTCGGCAGCAGCATTTCCCACGCATCGAGCGCGGGCAACGGGCCGGGCAGCGTCATGAAGAGCGTCACGCCCGGCGTCTCGAGGCCGTCGAGCTTGCTCATGTCGAAGTTGCCGGGCTTGACCATGTTGGCCATGCTGAAGACCGGGCCGTCGGCCGTCTTGCCGGACACCAGGCGATGGAAGATGCCCATGTCGCCGAATTCGAGGCCGGCCTTCTCGGCCGCGACGACGACGTCGGCGCCGCCGAGCATCTCGCCGGGACGCGCCGCGACGAACAGCGTCACGATGCGCTCGATCTTGCGGTCGGGCCGCGCGCCGACCGGCGAGCGCGAAGCCGGCTTGGCGGCACTCCCCTGACCGAGTCGATCGAGCTCGGCGCGCAGCGAGACATCGAGCTCGCCCTGCTCCGGCTCGCCGTCGGCAGGGCCCAGCGTCGGCTCGATGCGCTCGTCGTCGGAGCGCTTGCCGAGGCGCCGCTCGCCCTGCCCTGGACGGCGTGGCCGGCCGAAGAAGTAGATCAGCGCCAGCACGACGATGCCGATGACCGCCACGATGACGCGGAGCTCGGTCGCGCTGAGTGCCTGCTGGTCCATGGGGCCGCTCCTGACGTTTAGGCAGCGCCGGCGAGTTTAGCTGCTTCTTCGAGATCGACCTGCACGAGGCGTGACACGCCGGGTTCGCGCATGGTAACGCCGCAGAGCTGGCGCGCGGCCTCCAT
>DATFRS010000255.1:0-13539 GCA_035263065.1 Rhodanobacteraceae bacterium | reverse complement strand
TGGCGCCGCGCGCGTGCTCGGCGATCTCAAGCGCCGCCGGCTGCACGGCAACGAGCAGATCCGGCTTGACCTCCTCGACGCGGAAATCGCGCTGAAGCATGGCGACGCCGCGCAGGCGCAGGCGCTCCTGGCGACGCCGATCGATCAGCTTCCGGAGAATCTCCGCGTGCGCGCACTCGAGCTCGCCGCGCGCGCCGAAGTCACCGGCGGCGATCGCTACGCCGCGGCGCGCACGCGCGCGCAACTCGACCGCTACCTCGACGATGGCGACAAGGACCAGAACCGCAAGGAAATCATCGACACGCTCGCGGCGCTCGATGCCGACGCCCTGAAGACGCGCGCCGAGGCGCTCGCCCCGAGCGATCCGTTGCGTCCGTGGCTCGAGCAGGCGCTGCGCGCGAAAGGCCAGGCGCTCGCGCGCACGATGCCGAAGCCGAATCGTCCCGTCGGCACGATCCAGGCCGGCCACGCCGGCGCGTACGAGACCGAAGGCTACGTCGCGCCTCAGCGCGTCGCGCTGCTGCTGCCGCTCGGCGCGCAGCTCGCCGCGGTATCGCAGTCGATCCGCGACGGCTTCCTCGCCGCGTATTACGCGAGCGACGATCAACATCGCCCCGACGTGCGCATCTACGACGCCGGCAAGTCGCCGGCCGATGCGGTCGCCGCGTACAAGCAGGCCGTCGCCGACGGCGCCGATCACGTCGTCGGACCGCTGCAGCGCGAATCCGTCGGCGAGCTGTTCCACCAGCAACTGCCGGCGCCGGTGCTCGCGCTGAACCATCCCGACACCGGCGAAGTGCCGCCGCCCGGCAGCGCCGAGTTCGGCCTCCTGCCCGACGCCGAAGGCGCGCAGGTCGCCGAGCACATGCGCGAGCGCGGCATCGCGCGCGCCGCCGTCATCGTCGCAGATACCGACTGGGCCGACCGCGCCGCGCTCGCGTTCCGCGCGCAGTTCGAGGCAAACGGCGGCCAGGTCGTCGGCGAAACAAGGCTCAAGGACAACGAGGTCAACTACAAGACCGAGATCCTGCAGGCGACGCCGAACCTCGGCGACGGCGCGGACAGCGGCATCTTCATCAGCATGCGCCCGCAGCAGGCGCGCCTCCTGTTGCCGCAGCTCAAGATCGCGAGCATCGCGGCCCCGGTGTTCGGCACCTCGCACGTCTATTCGGGCGACGCGAATCCGGGCCTCGATCGCGACCTCGACGGCGTCGAGTTCTGCGACGCGCCGTGGCTGTTCGGTCCCGTGCCGGGCCGTCCGGATCGCGAGCTGATCTCGCGCCAGATCGCGAGCGCCAACGGCGTCGGCGCGCGGCTCTTCGCCTTCGGCATGGACGCGTACGCGCTGCTGCCGTTCATGGACTGGCTGCTGACGCATCCCGATGCGTACCTCGACGGCGCGACCGGCGATCTCGCGTCGGACAGCTTCGGGCGCATCCACCGCCTGATCGGCTGGGCGCGCTTCAGCGAAGGCATCGCGCGGCCGGTCGAAGGCGCGCTCGCGGCGATGCCGGCGACGCAATGAGACGGGCCGATGCCGCGGCGGTGCCGGCCGCATCGAGGCGTTCGAGCACGCGCGACGCCGGCGCCCGTTACGAAGCGCTCGCACTCGAGCATCTCGAACGCGCCGGCCTCGCGCTGATCGCACGCAACTACGCATGCCGCTACGGCGAGATCGATCTCGTCATGCGCGAGCGCGACACCGTCGTCTTCGTCGAGGTGCGCCATCGCAGCGCCGGCGGCTTCGGCGACGGCATCGATTCGGTGACCGCGGCCAAGCGCGCCAAGCTCGTGCGCGCGGCAAGCGTCTTCCTCGCCGATCATCCGCGCCTCGCCGCGCTCGCGTGCCGCTTCGACGTGCTCGCGATCGGCGACGACGCCACCGCGCCGGACTGGCGCCGCAACGCCTTCGAAGCCAGCTGAGTCCTTCATGTCGCATCGCAAGCTCGTTCTTTCCGCACTCCTCGCTCTCGCTCCGCTGCTCGGCGGCTGCGCCGCGGCCGTCGTCGGCGGGGCCGCCATGGCCGGCGGCGCCGCGCACGACCGCCGCGAGAGCAGCACCTACTTCGACGACAAGCGCATCTACCTCGGCGCTTACGACGCGCTGAACAAGGACAAGGAGCTCGCGCTCAAGAACAACGTCATCATCGTCGTCTACAACGGCGTGATGCTGCTGGTCGGCGAAGTGCGCACGGAAGAGCTGAAGCAGCGCGCCGAGAAGCTCGTCGGCGGCTTCGAAGGCACGCGCAGGATCGTCAACGAGCTCGCTGTGCAGGAGCCCGAAGGCTGGTGGACGCGCCGCGAGGACAACGGTCTCACGGCACGCGTGAAGACCGGCCTCCTCGATCTGACGAGCCTGCCGGGCTTCGATCCGCTGCGCGTCAACGTCACGACCGCGCATCGCGTGGTCTACCTCATGGGCATGGTGACCCACGAGGAAGACGACGCGGTGACGCAGATCGCGCGCGACACCGACGGCGTCGAGCGCGTCGTGAAGGTGTTCGAGTACACGGACACGCCGACGCCGGCGCCGTAGTTGCGATCCGGCAGGGCGAGCGCGGATCATGCCCGCCATGACCCTGCCGCCGGACCTCCTCGCGACGCTCCGCTCGACGTTCGGCGACGGCCGCCTCGTCACCGACGAAGCCGAGCGCCTCGTCTACGGCTACGACAACTCGCGCCGCGAGGCGCTGCCCGACGCGGTCGTGTTTCCGGCGACGCACGACGACGTCGTCGCGCTCGTCGGCGCATGCCGCGCGCATCGCGTGCCGCTCGTCGCGCGCGGGCGCGGCACGAACACGACCGGCGCGAGCGTGCCGGTCGACGGCGGCATCGTCGTCTCGTTCGAACGCATGAACCGCATCGTTGCGATCGATCCCGGCAACCGGCTCGCGATCGTCGAGCCCGGCGTGCTGAATGGCGACCTGCAGGCGGCGCTGCGACCGCATGCGCTGTTCTGGCCGCCCGATCCGACCTCGGCGCCGTACTGCACGATCGGCGGCAATCTCGCGTGCAACGCCGGCGGTCCGCGTGCGGTGAAATACGGCGCGACGCGCGACAACGTGCTCGCGCTCCGCGCCGTCGCGGGCACCGGCGAGGCGTTCCGCTGCGGCAAGCCGACGACGAAGGGCGCGGCCGGCTACGACCTGACGCGGCTCCTGATCGGCTCGGAAGGCACGCTCGCGATCGTCACCGAGGCGACGCTGAAGCTGACGCCGCTGCCGGCCGCGACGCGCACGCTGCGCGCGACGTATGTCGACGTCGCCGCCGCCGCCGCCGCGGTCGCGCGGATCATGGCGCAGCCGGCGACGCCGTGCGCGCTTGAGTTCCTCGACGGCGAATCGCTGAAGCTGGCGCGCGCTCACGGCGGCGCGGCGATTCCCGACGCCGGCGCGCTGCTCCTCATCGAAGCGGACGGCGACGAGGCGACGCTCGGCGCCGCGACCGACGCGATCGCGCGCGCCGCGCGCGGCGAAGGGCTGCTCGAGCTCGCCGTCTCCACATCTGTAAAGGAAACCGCCGAGCTCTGGGCCGCGCGCAAGGCGCTTTCGCCGGCGCTGCGCACGCTGTCGCCGAAGAAGATCAACGAGGACGTCGTCGTGCCGGTGAGCCGCATTCCCGAGCTCGTCGCCGCGATGCGCGAGCTTGCGGCCCGCCATGGGCTGCCGATCGTGTCGTTCGGCCACGCGGGCAACGGCAACATCCACGTCAATCTCCTGCCGCGCGACGATGCCGAGCTCGACCGCGCGGAAGCCTGCCTGCGCGAGGTGTTCGACGTCGTCGTGCGCCTCGACGGGACGCTGTCCGGCGAGCACGGCATCGGCCTTGCCAAGCGCGATTTCATGCCGCTCGCGATCGACGCCGGTGCGCTTGCGATGATGCGGCGCATCAAGTCCGAGTTCGATCCGGACGGCATCCTGAACCCCGGAAAGCTGCTGCCGGCCGCCCAGGCTGTGTAAAGACTGCCGACATCACCAGACCCACGAGTTTTTTCGTATAGCGCGGGTCACGAGCGAGGAGTAAGCTCGGCCGCGCAGTACAAAAATAATCAAATGGAATCGAAGCGAAGACTTCGAGCCCAGTGACGAGGAGTCGTGCGATGCCTGCGAAACATGTCGTGAGCGCGCTCGCGCTCGTGTTGTCGTTCGTCGTGCACAGCGCTTTCGCCGTCAGCCTGAATCCGCGCGGCGTCGGACAAGCGCTGATCTACCCGTACTACACGGTCAACAAGAGTCAGGACACGCTGATCTCGGTCGTCAACGCGTCGAGCGTCGCCAAGGCCGTGCAGGTGCGTTTCCGCGAAGGCCTCAACGGTCGCGAAACGCTCTCGTTCGTGCTGTATCTCTCGGCGCACGACGTCTGGACCGCGTCGATCAGCCAGGTCGCCGACGACGGCGGCGCGGCGATGAAGACGAGCGACGCGAGCTGCACGGCTCCCGTGATTCCAGCCGCCGGCGTCGCGTTGCGCAGCGCCGGCTACGACGGCACGGGCCCGGTCCCCGCCGACGCCGGCCCGACCAGCATAACGCGCACGCGCGAAGGGTTCATCGAGCTCATCGCCGGCGCCGACATCACGCCGGGAAGTCCCACCGACATTGCGATCACGCACGTGCAAGGCGTGCCGCCGGGCTGCGACGCGCTGAACGATGCGATGACGCAGGCCGACGAAGTCGCGCCGACCGACGGCATCTTCGGCTCGGGCTCGATCGTCAACGTCGGCGAAGGCACGTTCTTCGCGTACAACGCCGACGCGCTCGACGGGTTCACGGCGATTCCCCTGTTCAGTCCGGCGGATGAAATCGGGCCTTCGCTGCTCGACGCGAACTCGCCCGAAGCCGTCAGCGGCGTCGCGACGGCGTACGTAGCCGACGGCAACGGCGCGCCGCTCGCGCTCGACTACGCGTTCGCGATCGATGCCGTCAGCGCCGTGTTCATGGCCGACACGATCTACAACGAATACATCGTCGCGGCGACGCTCGGCGCGAACACGGACTGGGTCGTCACGTTCCCGACCAAGGAGTACTACGTCGATACGGAGATCTACCCCGGCGGGCCGGTCCCGCCGTTCACCAGCGGGTTCGTCGCACCCGGCGTCTCGAACGTCGACATCGGCGGTGACGTGTTCGATCGCGAGGAAGGCGTCGTGTCGTTCGGCCAGCCGTGCACGATCTGCCCGCCGCCGCTGCCGCTTCCGGGCGTGTCGTACCAGGTCAACGTGCTGCCGCTGCGCAACGACGTCACGCCGGCGGCGACGGCGTCCGGCGTGTTCGGCTCGAACCTCGTGAGCCTTGCGATCCCGCCGAACGGCGACGACGGCAACGTCGCGCTCAACCTCGCGACGCCGAACGGCGTCGCGCACGCGCTGTCGGGCGGGCTCGATCCGAACGGCGTCGCGGTGACGCTCGCCGGCCTCCCGGTCGCGGGGTTCATGGCCTACAACGTCATCAACGCGAACGCGCAGCCGGGCCTGCTCGCTAACTACAGCGGCGTGTTCCCGCACCGCTCGACGACGACGTGCCAGGCCAACGTCACGGGCTGCGTTCCGGTCAACACCGGCAGCACGCCCTGATCGCACGCGACGCGAAGGGAGGGAAACGATGAATACGTCGTTGCGATTCGCGTGCGCGCTCGTCGCGCTCGTCGCGTGCGCGTCCGCCGGTGCGGTGTCGCTGAGCCGCACCGGCATCGGCCAGGCGCTGGTCTATCCGTTCTACACGGCCGACAACAGCCAGGACACGCTGCTGTCGGTCGTCAACGCGAGCGGCACCGGCAAGGCCGTGCAGGTGAGCTTCCTCGAAGGCTACAGCGGCCGTCACGTGCAGGATCTCGTCGTGTTCCTGAAAGCGCACGACGTGTGGACCGCGTCGGTCAGCGCCGACGCCGCGAGCGGCGGCGCGGTGCTCCGCACCAGCGACACGAGCTGCACGCTGCCCGCGGTTCCGGCCAGCGGCCTCGCCTTCAGCAGCGCCTCGTACGACGGATCGCTCGGCTATCCGAACGACGGCGGTCCGTACGACATCTCGCGCTTGCGCGAGGGCATGTTCGACATGGTCGTCGGCGGCGACATCGTCGCGGGAAGCCCGACCGACCTCGCGACGCAACACCCAGACGACAACTTCCCCGAACCACCCGTTCCCCCCGTTCCGCGCGCGGCGCCCTCCTGCGAATCCCTCGACGCCGCGAACTACTTCGACGATCTCGTGGCGCCGGCGGGCGGCATCTACGGCTCCGGTGCGATCGTCAACGTCGGCATCGGCACCTACTTCGCGTACAACGCGGACGCGCTCGCCGATTTCACGCGCACGGTGCTGCTCACGAGTCATCTCGCGTCGCCGCCGGGTCTCAAGGACGTCAACAACGGCAACGGCAATGCCGACGTCGACAGCGACGTTTTCGACGACGACGGACACCCGATCCGCCTGCGGCACAATTACGGCGAAGACGCGGTCACGTCGGTCTTCATGACCGACGCGATCTACAACGACTACATCGTCGACCCGGGCCTCGGCGCCGCGACCGACTGGGTGATCACGTTTCCCGCCGCGACGGTGTACTCCGATCCGCGTTCATTCCCGAACGTGTACAGCGCTCAGCCCGAGATCCGCGACCGCGAAGAGGGCATCGTCACGCCACCGTGCAACTTCTGCACGTTCCCGACCCAGCTGACGCACGTGGTCAACGTGATCGCCGTCACCTACGACGCAACCTACACGCCCGGCACGCCGACCGGTGTCCTTGGCTCGCCGCTCAACAACGTGGAATGGGAACCCTTCGGCAACGCGGGCTCGCTCCGCCTCAGCTTCGACTTCGAGATCGTTGAATTGGACTTGCCGCCGCGCGACGCCAACGGCGGGCTCCTGATGCTCGACGAGAACCAGAACAGCGTGCGGTTGCTCGGCGCGCCCGCGGCCGGATTCATGGTCTACAACATCATCAACGCGCAGGCGCAGCCCGGCCGCCTCGCGAACTACGGCGGTGCGTTCGCGCATCACGCGACGTTCAAGTGCCAGGGGCCGGCGAGTGAGTGTTCGGATCCGATTCCGACGCAGTAGTGCGACTTCATCGCGCCCACGCGGATGTGTGGGCGCGATAACTGCGCTTTCCACTGTCATTTCACCGCTTCGCGGCGCATTCCCTCAAACCGCGACAAGCCCGCGCGCGTAGATCGGCAACACGGCTCCACAACTTCTTCCCTATCCTCGGCAGCCCGATTGGCGCGGTTGGGCGTGGCTTCATGAGCGAGAGATGTGGGATATGGGAACTGCGATTTCGAACGATGCGCCGCGGAGCGTCCGCGCGCTCTGGTTTGTCCGCGTCGCCGCATGGGCGACGCTTCTTGCCGCACATGCTGCCGGCGCCGTCACACTCAACCCGCGCGGACTTGGCCAGGCATTGATCTATCCGTACTACACCGTCAACAACCATCAGGATACGTTGGTCTCGATCACCAACATCAGCGATGCCGGCAAGGCGGTGCAGGTCCACTTTCGTGAGGGCCAGAACGGGCGCGAAGTACTGGGCTTCGTGCTGTTTCTGGGTGCTCACGACACGTGGACTGCCTCGATCTCGCCATCCGGAGAGGATGGCGGCGCGCACCTCGCAACGAGTGACACGAGCTGCACGCGTCCTGCCCTTCCGCCGGGCGGCATCGACTTCCGGAGCGCCGCCTACGATGGCACTACGCTTCCCGCGGACGGAGGCTCCACCGACATCTCGCGGACACGCGAAGGTTCGATCGAATTCATCGTCGGCGGAGATGTTGATCCCGGAACTCCCACCGATCATGCCATCGAGCACCCGGCGACAGGCGGCGCGCCGCCATGCGACGACAACTTCGACGACTTCGCCGCCGATCTCAGCGACACGCTTGGCGACGTCTTCGGCTCGGCATCGATCGTCAACGTGGCGCAAGGCACCTTCTACGCCTACAACGCTGATGCGCTAGAGGATCTATCCGACGACGTCATGTTCCTGCCGGACTTGCCCTATCCGGGCCCCGGGCTAGACAACGCATCCAACGCCGAAGGCGTGCATGGGATCGCCCGTGCATTCGTGACCACCGACGATGGCCATCAGATCGGTGTCGACTACGCCAAGGGTATCGATGCCGTGAGCGCTGCGTTCATGGCCGATGGTCTGTACAACGAGTACTTGGTTTCGGAGACTCTGGGTGCCGCCACGGACTGGGTTGTAACGTTTCCAACAAAGCGGTTTTATGTCGACCACCTTTACGGCGAGGCGCCCATGGCTCCGTTCGACCACGCGTTCACCGAACCCGGTGCCGCGGATGTCGAAGTTTCCGGCGCTTCGTTCGATCGTGAACAGATGTCTGCAGTCTTTGGATGCGGCGCCGATTGTCCAATAAGTTCGCTGCCGTTCGAGGTCAATGTCGTAGGCATCGGGCACCTCAATGCCGACTTCACATCACCGGTTCTCGGCTCGACTCTGTCCACCTTCAACGCATTCTTCATCCCCGCGGCGGGTGATGCCGGCAACGCGACGCTGCAATTCTCGACATCGACGCATGTGCGAACCCTCGATGGCGGAATCGATGCCGTGCACGGCGGCCCGGTGACGTTGTTCGGCCTGCCAGTCACTGGCTTCATGGTCTACAACGTCGTCAACGCGAATGCGCAGCCCGGGGTGCTCGCCAACTACAGCGGCGCGTTTCCGCATCGAACGAGAGTCCAGTGCGTCGGCGACAGTTTTGGCTGTCCAGGCATGGGACAGGTTCCACCGCCGCGCTAGCTCGCGGCAAATGTCTGACACGGCAGGGCGGGCGCAAAGCCCGCCTTACGCGAAGGACATCAGCATTGTGAGTACGACGCCCGCGTATGCGCCCGCGAACACATCGTCGAGCATCGCCCCAAACCCGCCTTTGACGCTCCGATCCGCCCACGACGCCGGCCACGGCTTCCACACGTCGAACACGCGGAACAGCACGAACGCCGCGACGATCCACGGCCAGCCGCGCGGTGCCACGACGAGCGGTGCAAGCGCGATCCACTGGCCGACGAATTCGTCCCAGACGACGACGCCGGGATCCTCGACGCCGAGCTTCGCGATGACGACGCCGGAGGCCCAGACGCCGAGCGCGAACGCGGCGGCGACGACGACGGCGTACAGCGGCCAGTCGAGCGTTCGCAGCGCGAGCCACGGGATCAGCGCAACGGCGGAGCCGACGGTGCCGGATGCGATGGGCGCGAGGCCCGATCCGAAGCCGCTCGCGATCCAGCCAGCCGGGTGCGCGAAGAGCGAGCGGCGCTGCGTCGCGTCGAGCCTCATGCAAAATGCTCCCAGCCCCTGCGCGGCAGCGCGACTTCGTTGCCGCCCGCGTCGAGCAGGCGCACGCCGGCGCCTTCGACGACGCGGCCGATGCGGGTCGCGCCGCAGCCGGTTTTCGCGAGATCGCGCAGCACGGCGGCTTCGCGCGACGGCGGCAGCGTGAACGCGAGCTCGTAGTCGTCGCCGCCGCTCGCCTGCAGGGCGAGCCGCGTCGGCGCGTCGAACGCCTGCAGGAGCGCGGGCGATGCCGGCAGCGAGGGGCCGGAGACTTCGATGCCGACGCCGCTCTCTTTCGCGACGTGGCCGAGATCGGCGAGGAGTCCGTCGGACACGTCGATGCACGCGGATGCCGCGCCGCGCAGCACGACGCCGGCGGCGACCCGTGGCACCGGGCGGTCGAGCCGCGCGCGCAATGCGTCGCAGGCCTCGCGCGAGGCCGACGTGCCGAACAGGCCTTCGAACGGAAAGCGCAGGCCCGCGGCGGCATCGCCGATCGTACCTGTGACGAAGACGAGATCGCCGGCGCGAGCGCCGCTGCGCAGCAACGCGCGCCCCGGCGTGACGAAGCCGAGCACGCTGACGGTCATCGCGAGCGCGCCGCTCGTCGTGTCGCCGCCGATCAGCGCGACGTGATGCTGCGCGGCGAGCGCGGCGAAGCCGTCGGCGAAGCGCTCGACGAAGTCCCGGTCGGCCGACGGCAGCGTCAGCGCCAGCATCGCCCATGCCGGCGTCGCGCCCATCGCGGCGAGATCGGACAGGTTGACCGCGAGCGCCTTCCAGCCGATGTCCTCGGGCTCGGTCGACACCGGGAAATGCACGCCGCCGATCAGCGTGTCGGTCGACGCGACGAGATCGTGGCCCGCCGGCATGCGCAGCACGGCGCCGTCGTCGCCGATGCCGACGCGCACGTCGGCGCGCGCCGTGGCGCAGCGCGCCTTGATGAGATCGATCAG
This sequence comes from Rhodanobacteraceae bacterium, assembly GCA_035263065.1. Taxonomy (GTDB): domain Bacteria; phylum Pseudomonadota; class Gammaproteobacteria; order Xanthomonadales; family Rhodanobacteraceae; genus Dokdonella_A. The sequence continues at coordinate 3,301 of DATFRS010000255.1, read as the reverse complement.
CTCGAATTCGCCGGCCATCGGGACGGCGAGGCTCAGGTGCGGCCCGCGCTGAACTCGGCCGCGCGCCACTCGGCGGCGAGCTTGTCGAGCACGCCGTTGACGTAGGTGTGGCCGTAGTCGGTGCCGAAGCGCTTGGCGACCTCGACCGCTTCGTTGATGACGACGCGATACGGGACGTCGATGCGATGGCGCAGCTCGTATGCGCCGATGCGCAGCGCCGCGCGCTCGATCGGATCGACGCGGTCGATCTCGCGGTCGAGGTGCGGCAGCAGCGCCGCGTCGAGCTCGGCGCAGTGCTGCTCGACGCCGCGCACGAGATCCTCGAAATAGTCGAGGTCGGCGATCTCCATGTCCTGCTCGTGGCGGAACTCGTCGATCACGCGCGCGATCGGATTGCCGGAGAGCTGCCACGCGTACACGGCCTGCAGCGCGCGACGGCGCGCGCGCGAGCGCGCGACGGGATCGATGCCTGCGGTGCGGGGGCGCTCGTTCATGGCGCGCATTGAACCATGAGATCGGCCATTTCGAGCGCCGCGAGCGCGACCTCCTCGCCCTTGTTGCCGTGCGCGCCGCCGGCGCGGGCCTCGGCGTCGGCGTGTTTTTCGACCGCTAGCACGCCGTTCAGCACCGGCAGCCGGAAATCGAGCGCGACGCGCATGAGCCCGTTGCTGCAGCCGTCGGCGACGTGCTCGTAATGGCGCGTCTCGCCGCGCACGACGCAGCCGAGCGCGATGATCGCGGCGTGCCGGCCGGCCTTGGCGAGCGTCGCGGCGGCAAGCGGAATTTCCCAGGCGCCCGGCACGCGCACGATGTCGATCGCGTCGGCGTCGACCCCGTGATCGGCGAGCGCACGGCGCGCGCCGTCGACCAGCGCCTCGACGATGCGCGGGTTCCAGCGGCTCGCGACGATCGCGTAGCGCGCCTTGGGGTGGTGGCGGACGGCGCCGGTTCGTTCAGACATCGGATTAGTCTAGCGGACCGCGTCGGCCGCGCCTTCGTGGCCTTCGACTTCGAGCCCGAAGCCCCGCAGCCCGACGAGCCGGCGCGGCGTGCCCAGCACGCGAAGGCGCCGCACGCCGAGATCGGCCAGGATCTGCGCGCCGAGGCCGAGCTGGCGCCACGGCGGCGCGGCCTGCTCGTCGGTCTTCGGCTTCGCGGTGAGGCGCTCGATCAGCGCATCGGTGGTCTCGTCGCCGGCGAGCACGACGACGACGCCGCGGTCCTCGTCGGCGATGCGGCGGAGCGCGGCGGTCACGGTGACGCCGAGATCCTCGCGCTCGAGATGCAGCACGTCGGACAGCGTGTTGCGGACGTGCACGCGCGTCAGCACCGGCAGGCCGTCGTCGATGCGGCCGCGCGTCAGCGCGAAGTGCAGCGCGTTCTGCAGGCGGTCGCGGAACGCGACGAGGCGGAAGCGGCCGAACTCCGTGTCGACGTCGCTCTCGTGCACGCGCTCGACGGTCTTCTCGGTTTCGAGGCGGTAGCGGATCAGATCGGCGATCGTGCCGAGCTTGAGCCCGTGCTTCGCGGCGAATGCCTCGAGCTCGGGCCGGCGCGCCATCGTGCCGTCGTCGCTCATGATCTCGACGAGCACGCCGGCGGGTGCAAGACCGGCGAGCGCCGCGAAGTCGCAGGCCGCTTCGGTGTGGCCCGCGCGCGCGAGAACGCCACCGGGTTGTGCGGCGAGCGGAAAGATGTGGCCAGGCTGCACGATGTCGTCGGGTCGCGCGTTCGGACTCGCGGCCGTGCGGATCGTGTGCGCGCGGTCGTACGCGGAGATGCCGGTCGTGACGCCGCTCGCGGCCTCGATCGACACGGTGAAGTTCGTGTGGTGCGGCGAGGTGTTGCGATCCACCATCGGCTTCAGGCCGAGCTGTCGGCAATGCGCCTGCGTCAGCGGCAGGCAGACGAGCCCGCGGCCTTCGCGCACCATGAAGTTGACGTCCTCGGGCCGCACCTTCTCGGCGGCCATGATGAGATCGCCTTCGTTCTCGCGGTCCTCGTCGTCGAGGATCACGATCATGCGGCCCGCGCGGATTTCGGCGATGAGCTCGGGAACGGTCGCGAAGCTCATCGGCGATCTCCGTACAACCGCTCGACATAGCGCGCGACGAGATCGACTTCGAGGTTCACGGCATCGCCGGGCTTGCGCGCACCGAACGTCGTCACCGCAAGCGTGTGCGGGATCAGCGTGATGCCGAACGTGTCGCCGTCGACCTCGTTGACGGTGAGGCTCGTGCCGTCGATCGCGACGGAGCCCTTGACGGCGATGTAGCGCGCGAGCGACGGCGGCGTCGAGAACGTCCAGCGCTGCGCGGCGCCGTCGTTCTCGACCTTGACGACCCTGCCGACGCCGTCGACGTGGCCCGAGACGAGATGGCCGCCCAGTCGATCCGCGAGGCGCAGCGATTTTTCGAGATTGACGGGATCGCCCGCAGCGAGCGCGCCGAGCGTCGTGCGCGCGAGCGTTTCGCCGGAAACGTCGGCGCCGAAGCGCGCGCCGTCGAGCGTGGCGACCGTGAGGCACACGCCGCCGACCGCGATGCTGTCGCCGATGCCGACGTCGTTGAGGCCGAGCGCGGCGGCGTCGATGTCGAGGCGCACGTTGCCGTCGCGGTGCTCGATCGCGGCGATGCGGCCGACGGCTTGGACGATTCCGGTGAACATCGGGTCTCCGTTCTCCTTATGCCTGCTTCGGCAAAGGCCGCAACAGGAGACGCATATCGTCGCCGATCCGGCGGCTGTCGATCACGCGGAATTGCGGCCGCACGTCCATCGACGCCAGCGGCGGCAACGCCAGCAGCGGCCGCGCGTCGTCGCCGAACAGGCTCGGCGCGACGTAGAGCAGCAACTCGTCGACGAGGCCCGCCGCGAACAGCGCGCCGCAGAGACGAGGCCCCGCCTCGACCTGCAGCTCGTTGACGCCGCGCGCAGCGAGCAGCGCGAGCACGGCCTGCAAGTCTAGGCGGCCGTCCCGGATTTCAACGGCGGCGGTCTCGACGTTGGCGTGACGCGTGTCGGGACGCGCGTCCGGCGCGTGGAGCACGAGCGTCGGCGCGGTGCCGTCGAGGAGATTCGCCCCGGCCGGCACCTCGAGCCGCGCATCGAGCACGACGCGCAGCGGTTTGCAGATGTCACCGTCCAGTCGCACGGTCAGCCGCGGATCGTCGGCGCCTGCCGTGCCGCTCGCGGTGAGTATCGCCGAGCTTCGCGCGCGCCAGCGCTGCACATCCTCGCGCGACGCGGCGCTGGTGATCCATTTCGACGCGCCGCTCGCGAGCGCCGTGCGGCCGTCGAGGCT
>DATFRS010000254.1:0-3669 GCA_035263065.1 Rhodanobacteraceae bacterium | reverse complement strand
ATCCGGACATGCCGAGCCGGTCTGGCTCGAGCGCGGCCGCGCGCTCGTGTTGCGCGGCGACGTCGCCGGTGCGCTCGCGGTGTTCGCGGCGGCACATGCGGAGCATCCGCAGTCGAGCGAGATCGGCCTCGCGCTCGCCGGGCTCTACTGGCAGGCGAAGCGCGCGGACGATGCCGAAGCGCTGCTGCGCCGGCTGCTCGCGGTGCATCCCGAGCACGCCGCCGCGACGCTGCTGCTCGCGAAGATCCTGAAGGAGCAGGCCCGCATGAACGCGGTCGCGGACGTCGTCGGCGCGCTGTTCGCGCGCGCACCGCAGCCCGTCGGCCTCACGATCCAGGCGATCGAGCTGCTCGACGACGCCGGCATGAAGGACGCCGCCGCCGCGATCGCCGAGGCTGCGATCGCGCGCGGCTCGACGGATCCGCGCCTCTACGCGTACTCGGGCATGCTGCATCTGCAGCTCGGCGACTTCGCGCGCGTGCGCGAGTGCTACACGTACGCGCTCGAGCACGGCGCGCAGGCGCTCGACTGGCAGGTCGCGAACGGGCTGGCCGCGGCGCAGCGCTACGCGGATGCGAATCACGCGGACTTCGCGCTGTTCGAGCAGAGCCTGCGACGCTCCGATCTCACCGATCGCGCGCGCGCGTCGGTGCTGTTCGCGCTCGGCAAGGCGTACGACGACATCGGCGATCCCGCGCGCGCGGCCGGCCATTTCCGTGACGGCAATCGCGTCGTCGCCGGCATCGTCGACTGGTCGCGCAAGAATTTCCGGCGCACGGTCGCGGCGCGGCTCGATGCGAAGCCGATCGCGGAGCGCGTCGCGCCGTCGAGCGATTTCGTGCCGGTGTTCATCGTCGGCATGCCGCGCTCGGGCACGACGCTCGTCGCCGACCTCCTGTCGCGGCACGCGGACGTGCGCTATCGCGGCGAGCTCGGCTGGATGCCGTTCCTCGCGCTTGAGCTCGGCCGGTCGGCGCGTCCGGGTGCGAAAATGCTCGAAGACGCGGCGGCGACCTATCGCACGCAGGTGCGGCAGGACGACGCGCCGGCACGCTTCTACATCGACAAGCAGCCGCTCAACTTCCTCAACGTCGACCTGATCGCGGCGCTGTTCCCGAACGCGCGCATCATCCACTGCGAGCGCAACGAGCGCGACACGGCGCTGTCGATCTGGATGCAGTATTTCGCGGGGCCCGAGCACAACTTCGCGTACGACTTCGCCGACATCGCGGCGGTGATGCAGGGCTGCGACAAGCTGATGGCGCAGGCGAAGAAGAGAGGCATCGCCGACATCCGCACGATGAGCTACGAGCGACTCGCGAGCGATGCGCAAGCCTCGATGCGGGAGCTCGCGACGTGGCTCGGCCTCGGAGACTCGACGTCCTCGGGCGCCGCGACGATCAGCACGTCGAGCCTCTGGCAGGTGCGCCAGCCGGTCTACACGCGCTCGATCGGCCGCTGGCGCGCGTATGCGCCGCACGTGCCCGAGCTGATGCAGTTTTCCGCCGGCGACAGCTGAACGTCACGCCGGCACGTGACAGACGGCCTCGACGTTGTTGCCGTCGGGATCGAAGACGAACGCGCCGTAGTAGTCGGGATGGTAGTGCGCGCGGATCCCGGGCGGACCGTTGTCGCGCCCGCCGGCCGCGATCGCAGCGGCGTGGAAACGATCGACCGCCTCGCGCGTCGGTGCCTTGAACGCGACGTGCGACGGGCCGCTCGTCTTCTCGCCGTTGCCGATCCAGAACGACGGCTTGCCGCCGGTGCCGAAGCCGGTGCCTTCGTAGCCGCCGGTCTGCTCGCGCGTCACGTCCATCACCGGCGCGTAGCCGAGCGGCGCGAGCGCTTTCAGGTAGAACGCGCGGCTCCGCGCGAAGTCCGAGACCGCAAAACCGATATGGTCGAGCATCGGATCACTCCCTGGCCCAGTCGGGCGCGCGCTTGTCGAGGAAAGCCGCGAGGCCGTGCTGGCCTTCGTCGGACACGCGAAGCTGCGCGATCAGCCGCGCGTTGTCGTGATCGATGCGCTCGGCCGCCTCGCGCGTGAAGCCGGCGACGCGAAGCGCGAGCTGCTTGGCTTCGCCCTGCGCGAGCGGCCCGCCCTTGCCGAGGAAATGCACCATGCGATCGACCGCCGAATCGAGCTGGTCGGCCGCGACGCTTTCGTGCAGCAGCCCGATCCGCGCCGCCGTCATCGCGTCGAACACCTCGCCGCCGACAAAATAGCGCCGCGCCTGGCGCACGCCGATCGCCGCGACGACGTACGGCGAGATCACCGCCGGCACGAGCCCGAGCTTGACTTCGCTCAGCGAGAACTTCGCGCTCTCGACGCCGATCGCGATGTCGCAGCACGCGACGAGCCCGACGCCGCCGCCATACGCCGCGCCGTTGACGCGCGCGATCGTCGGCTTGGCGAGGAAGTTCAGCGTGCGCATCAATGCCGCAAGGCGCAGCGCGTCGTCGCGGTTCTCCGCCTCGCTCGCCTTCGCCATCCCGCGCATCCAGCCGAGATCCGCGCCGGCGGAGAACGACGTGCCCACGCCGGTCAGCACGACGCACCGCACGTTCGCATCGAGCTCCGCGTCGACGAGCGCCGCCGTGAGATCGGCGATGAGCTTGTCGTCGAACGCGTTGTGGACGCTCGGCCGATTGAGCGCGATCTGCGCGACGGGGCCGGTGCGGGTGACGAGGACGGTTTCGCTCATGGCGCGTTGTTCTTTTGGCTTTCCGAGATCATAGCGGCTGAGCTGCTTGCTTTTGACTTCGAGGACCTCGGTGGTCCGTAGCGAATCCTCGGCGCAGCCGAGGGCGCGACACCGAGGGCGTGTTCTCCTTGGTTACTTTCTCTTGCACGCGCAAGAGAAAGTAACGCGCCGGCCGGGATGGCCGGTAAGACCCGCAGGGATGCGGGTCGGAAGGGCGAGGACAACGCAAGAGCGCCCTCACCCCAGCCCTCTCCCGCAAGCGGGAGAGGGGGAAAAGAGGGTGCGGGAGAGGGGGCAAAGAGCGCAGGGCGTCGCCAACGCCCCCATTCAGCGTATAATGCGAACCATTCTTATTTGCGCGTGCTTTCCCAGTGCGGCTTTCCGAACTCGCCAAGGGCGCCACCGCAGTGATCCACGAAGTCGAAGACGTGAACCTGAACGACCCGATCTCCCGCCGCCTGCGCGAGCTCGGGTTCGTGCGCGGCGAGCCGGTGCGCATCGTCGCGCAGGGGCCGATCGGCGGCGATCCGCTGCTCGTGCAGATCGGGTTCACGCGCTTCGCGCTGCGGCGCGCCGAGGCGGCGCGCGTGCAGGTGATTCCGGAAGGGCTCGCATGAACGCGTCCGCGGCTGCGCTGCGTATCGCCATCGTCGGCAATCCGAACAGCGGCAAGACGGCGCTGTTCAATCAGCTGACCGGCACGCGGCAAAAGGTCGCGAACTACGCCGGCGTCACGATCGAGCGCAAGGAAGGGTTCTACACGGCGCCGTCGGGCCGCACGGTGCGCGTGCTCGATCTGCCGGGCGCGTACAGCCTCAACGCGGCGAGTCCGGACGAAGCGATCACGCGCGACGTCTGCTATGGGCGCTATCCCGGCGAAGCGCTGCCGGATCTCGTCGTCTGCGTCGCGGACGCGACGAACCTGCGCCTTCACCTGCGCTTCGTGCTCGAGCTCAAGCGTCTC
>DATFRS010000253.1:0-21947 GCA_035263065.1 Rhodanobacteraceae bacterium | reverse complement strand
GCCGAGATCGGCCTCATGCGCGCGACCGACCAGCTCGCGGCGATGGAGATGATGGCGGTCGATCCGATCGCGTACGTCGCGACGCCGCGCTTCCTCGCCGGCATCGTCGCGATGCCGCTGCTCGCCTGCGTGTTCAACGCGCTCGGCATCTTCGGCGCGCATCTCGTCGGCGTCAGCTGGCTCGGCCTCGACAACGGCACGTTCTGGTCGAACATGACCTCGAGCGTCGACGTCTGGAAGGACGTCGTCAACGGCGTCTGGAAGAGCGTCGCGTTCGGCGCGGTCGTCGCGCTGATCGCGGTGTTCCAGGGCTACACGACGCCGCCGACGAGCGAAGGCGTCGCCTACGCGACGACGCGCACGGTCGTGTTCTCGTCGATCGTCGTGCTCGCGCTCGATTTCGTGATGACCGCATTCCTGATGTGAGATGAATCCGTGAACCAGCGACGCTCCTACCAGATCGGCACCGGCCTCTTCATCCTGCTCGGCTTCGGCGCGCTCGCCTATCTCGCGACGCAGACGACGTCGGTCGCGAACTTCCAGCAAGGGCCGAGCTACACGCTGAAGGCGCGCTTCACCAACGTCGGGCAGCTCAAGCTGCGCGCGCCGGTCAAGGTCGCGGGCGTGCGCATCGGATCGGTGCAGGCGATCGATCTCGACGCCGCCAAGCTCGACGCGCTGGTCAAGCTCTCGGTCGACAAGCGCTACGCGGACCTCCCGGACGATTCGGCGGCCGCGATATTCACCAGTGGTTTATTGGGCGACCAGTACGTTGCGATCCAGCCGGGCGGCTCGCCCGACATGCTCAAGGACGGCGACGAATTCGTGCTGACGCAATCGTCGATCCAGCTCGAAGACCTGATCGGCAAGTTCCTCGTCAGCGGCGGGCCTTCCAAGCCCGCCGATGCCGGCGCGAACGACGCCGCCAAGCCGGCCGAGCCGAAGTCCGACACCGACGTCAAACACTAGGAGCTTCATTCATGCTGCGCATTTTCGGATTCGCGTTCGCCCTCGTGCTGGGCGTCGCCGCGAGCGCGGGCGCGCGCGCGCAAACGGCCGCGTCGGCGGCGCCGGACCAGGTCGTGCAGGGCATCGCCGACGACCTCGGCAAGGCGATCGAAGGCCACCAGGCGGAGCTCAAGAACGACCGCGAGAAGCTCATCAAGCTGATCGACGGCATCCTGCTGCCGCATTTCGACATCGACTACGCGTCGATCCTCGTGCTCGGCCAGTCGGCGCGCACGGCGACGCCGGAGCAGCGCGCGCGCTTCGCCAAGGCGTTCTACAACTCGATCGCGCACCGCTACGCCGAGGGCCTCCTCAACTACACGCGCGGCCGCGTGCGCGTGCTGCCGTCGAAGGGCGACCTCAACGACAAGCGCACGATCGTGCGCACCGAGGTCGTGCTCGACGACGGCAAGACGCTGCCGGTCGACTACGCGTTCCGCAAGACCAAGGACGGCAGCTGGAAGGCCTACGACGTCATCATCGAAGGCATCTCGTACATCACGAACTACCGCAACCAGGTCGGCGCGGAGATCGCGAAGTCCGGCCTCGACGCGCTGATCGCGCGCCTCGAGACGCAGGGCGAGAAGACGCTCGAGACGATGGAGCAGGAACAGAAGGGCGGCCAGTGACGGCGCTCAGCATCGAGCGCACCGGTGCCGGCGCCGTGCGCGTCGGCGGCGAGATCGCGTTCGCGAACGCGGGCGACGCGGTCGCGCGCACCGGCGAGCTGTTCGACGGCGCGCCGGTCGTCACGGTCGATCTCGGCGGCCTTTCCCGTGCGGACAGCGCGACGCTCGGCGTCGCCTTGCTGTGGGCGGCTACCGCCGCCGTGCGCGGCGTCAAACTGCGATTCGCCGGCGTGCCCGCGGGTTTGCAAGCGCTCGCGCAGCTCTGCGATGCCGGGCCGCTGCTCGGCATCGCATAACCGGATCAACCGTTCTTGGTCGACGGATCGGACGGCGGCGGCGGCTGCGGCTGCTTCTTCTCGTACTGCTGCTGCTCTTCGAGGAGCTTGTCGACGTCCTCGTCGTTCACGCCCTGCATCTGCTCGATGTACTGCTCGGGCGGGCTGCCGTCGAAGATCTCGTAGAGACGCCGCTGCCGGTACGCGTCGCGATAGAACACGTAGGGATCGTAGACGCCCTCGAGCAGGCTCTCGGCCTCGATGCCGCTCGCACGCAGCGTGACGAGATAGAAGAGGCTCGGCAGGTACTCCGCGTTGTACTCGAAGTCGTGCTCGTCCGCGTACCAGGCCAGGGGATCGAAGTACTGGTCGACCGGCAGGCGCCAGAAGTCGCGCACCGACGTCGAGCCGACCAGCGGCAGCACGAGATAGGGCCCGTCGGGCACGCCCCACTTCGCGAGCGTCACGCCGAAATCCGTCTCGTCGAGCGGCAGGCTCATCTCGCTCGCGGGATCGAAGAGGCCGGCGAAACCGAGCGTCGTGTTGACGACGAAGCGGCCGGTGTTCTTCGCGGCGCGCCGCGGATCGCCCTGCAGCACGTTGTTGGCGATCGTGATCGGCATCTTGATATTCGTGTAGAAGTTGCCGATCACGCGGCGCACGTTCGCCGAGGTGACCTTGCGGTAGCCGGCCGCGACCGGCCGGATCACCGCGCGGTCGGCGGCGTCGTTGAACGCATACATCTTGCGGTTGAAGCCTTCCCACGGATCGTCCATGCGCGGCTTGGCTACCGTGCAGCCGGCCAGAAGGACCACCATCAGCAAAGCGGGCGCAAATAGACCGGGCAGGCCAGCCGTGAGGCCGGTACGTCGTTCAATCGATCGCATTGGCTGTTGTTTCGAAGACGCGCGGTGCGCGTTCGTCCTTGTCGTTAAGTGCGTTCCCCGCAAGGGGTAAGGCTACGCGAAAAGGCCGCCCCTTACATAAATGCGGTTTGAACGTGGGTGCGGCGGGCGTTTTTCCCAGTGCCGCGAGGGCGATTTTCGTGCCGGACGCCCCCATTTCGGGCCGGCGCCGCCTTGTTTGCACTGCACAATGGCGCAACGCTAGAATAGCCTTCATCTAACGTCATGAATTGACGCCTTTTTTGCCGGAGCAACTCGAAAAATGGCACGCATTACCGTTGAAGATTGCCTCGAAGTGGTGAACAACCGCTTCGAGCTCGTGCTGATGGCCACCAAGCGGGCCCGTCAGGTCGCCAAGGGCGCGCAGGCTGCGGTCGTCGGCGACAACGACAAGCCGACCGTGATCGCGCTGCGCGAAATCGCCGAGCGCAAGGTCGACCAGGCGCTGATCGACGAGATCGATCGCCAGGAGCGCGAGAAGAAGGAGCGCGAAGCGCTCGAGTGGGCCGCCGCCGAAGTCGACGACGATCTGTCCAAGGGCGGCGACGACCTGTGATTCCCCAAGTCCGCCAGCTCCGGCCGGCGGGCTTACGCGGAGCGGCCTGACGGCCGCGGCAGGGAAGCCATGAGCGCGGCCCTGACCGCCCGGGCTCCATCGGCCACTCCGCCGCCCGCCGACGTGCGCGGGCTCGAACAGCGCCTTTCGGTTTACCTCGCGCCCGAGCAGGTCGCGCGCGTGCGCCGCGCCTACGAAGTCGGCGCGCTCGCCCACGAAGGGCAGACGCGCAAGAGCGGCGAGCCGTACATCACGCATCCCGTCGCGGTCGCCGCGATCCTCGCCGAGCTCGGCATGGACGCCGAGACGATCATCGCGGCGATCCTGCACGACACGCTCGAGGACACGCAGCTCACCTCCGAGCAGATCACGTCCGAGTTCGGCCCGACCGTCACCGAGCTCGTCGACGGCGTCACCAAGCTCGACAAGGTCCGCTTCCGCAGCCGCCAGGAAGCCGCCGCCGAGAGCTTCCGCAAGATGCTGCTCGCGATGGCGCGCGACCTTCGCGTGATTCTGATCAAGCTCGCCGACCGGCTGCACAACATGCGCACGCTCGGCGCGATGGACGCCGAAACGATCATCGCGGCGATCCTGCACGACACGCTCGAGGACACCAAGCTCACCTCCGACGAGATCACGGCCGAGTTCGGCCCGACCGTCACCGAGCTCGTCGACGGCGTCACCAAGCTCGACAAGGTCCGCTTCCGGAGCCGCCAGGAAGCCGCGGCCGAATCGTTCCGCAAGATGCTGCTCGCGATGGCGCGCGATCTTCGCGTCATCCTGATCAAGCTCGCCGATCGCCTGCACAACATGCGCACGCTCGGCGCGATGGACGCCGATTCGCGCCGCCGCATCGCGCGCGAGACGCTCGACATCTACGCGCCGATCGCGCAGCGGCTCGGCATGAACCGCTTCAAGTCCGAGCTGCAGGACCTCGGCTTCCGCACGCTGTTCCCGGATCGCCACCGCGTCATCGCGGCGCGCATCCGCTCGGTGCTCGGCAACCGGCGCGAGGCGATGTCGCGCATCGAGCACGCGCTCGACGCGCGCCTCGCCGGCGAGCACATCCCGCATCGCGTGGTGAGTCGCATCAAGTCGCCGTACTCGATCTATTCGAAGATGAAGAGCGAGCACAAGTCGTTCGCGCAGATGATGGACGTGTACGGCTTCCGCGTCGTCGTCGATTCGGTCGCGCACTGCTATCAGGCGCTCGGTGCCGTGCACGCGCTCTACAAGCCGCTCGAAGGCCGCTTCAAGGATTTCATCGCGATCCCGAAGGCGAACGGCTACCAGTCGCTGCACACGGTGCTGTTCGGGCCGTTCGGCGCGCCGATCGAGATCCAGATTCGCACCGAGGAAATGGACGCCGTCGCCGAGCGCGGCGTCGCCGCGCACTGGGTCTACAAGACCGACGCGACGCCGGCGAACTCGGCGCAGAGCCGCGCGCGCGAATGGGTGTCGGGCCTCGTCGACCGCGAGACGCAGACGCCCTCGTCGCTCGAGTTCATCGAGAACGTCAAGATCGACCTGTTCCCGGACGAGGTCTACCTCTTCACGCCGAAGGGCGAGATCCTCGCGCTGCCGCGCAACGCGACCGCGCTCGACTTCGCGTATTTCGTGCACACCGACGTCGGCAACCACGCCGTCGCCGCGCGCGTCGACAAGAAGCTCGTGCCGCTGCGCACGCGCCTTTCGAGCGGGCAGAGCGTCGAGATCATCACCGCACCGTCGGCGCAGCCGAGCCCGCAGTGGCTCGAATGGGTCGTCTCGGGCCGCGCGCGCACGGCGATCCGCCAGCACCTGAAGCACCTGCAGCACGAGGACGCGGTCGACTTCGGCCACCGCATGCTCGATCGCGCGCTCGATGCGCTCGACAGCTCGCTCGAGGCGATCCCGCACCCCGTGCTCGACCGCTATCTCTCGGACAACAAGTTCAAGCGGCTCGAGGAGCTCCTCGCCGACGTCGCGCTCGGCAACCGCATGCCGGACGCCGTCGCGCGCGCGCTCCTGTCCGCGCCGACGGCCGCGACGCCGCGCAGGAAGCGCGGCCACGTCGACGAGAAGATCCTGATCACCGGCGCCGAGCGCGGCGTGCTCACGTTCGGCAACTGCTGCCATCCGGTGCCGGGCGACGAGATCATGGGCTACCTCTCGGCCGGCAAGGGCATCGTCGTGCACCGCGTCGAATGCCCGAATGTGCCCGAATTGCTGAAATCCCCCGAGCGCATCGTCGACATCGCCTGGGACGCGAGCGTGCGCGGCGACTACAAGGTCGAGCTGCGCATCGAGGTCGCGAACAAGCCGGGCGTGCTCGCCCAGGTAGCGGCCGCGATTGCGGACGCCGGCTCGAACATCGAGAACGTCGAGTACAAGGAACGCGACGGCGTTTCGGCGATCCTGCTGTTCACGATCGAGGTCAAGAACCGCAAGCACCTCGCCGACGTGATGCGGCGCGTGCGGCGCCTCGCGGTCGTCACCGCGGTCCGGCGCCATCCGGTCTGACTTCGCGCCGCGGAAGCACGCTTTTTCCGCTTAGAATCGCGCCTCGTTTCCACGAGGGCCTGCGATGCGCCGGTCGATCCTGCTCTTGTCCTGCCTGTCGATCCTTGCAAGTGCCGCTTCCGCCAAGGACGCGCCCGACCGCGTCGCCGCGCGCGTCGACGCCGTGCTCGCGAAGACGCCGGTCATCGACGGCCACAACGATCTGCCGTGGAACATCCGCGAGCGCTTCGGTGGCGACCTTTCGAAGATCGACCTTTCGTCCGACACCGCGAAGATCGCGCCGCCGGCCGGCGAGCCGGCGCTGATGACGGACATCCCGCGCCTCAGGGCCGGGCACGTCGGCGCGCAGTTCTGGTCCGTGTGGATCCCGGTCACGACGACCGGCCCCGCGGCCGTACAGACGACGATCGAGCAGATCGATCTCGTCAAGGCCATTGCCGCGCGCTGGCCGCGCGACTTCGCGATGGCGTACTCGGTCGCCGACATCCGCAAGGCCGAGCGCGAAGGCAAGGTCGCGTCGCTGATCGGCGTCGAAGGCGGCCACCAGATCGACGATTCGCTCGCGGTGCTGCGCGAGTACTACGACCTCGGCGTCCGCTACATGACGCTGACGCACGCGACCAACACCGCGTGGGCCGATTCGGCGACCGACGCGCCGGCGCACAAGGGCCTGACGCCGTTCGGCAAGGCCATCGTGCGCGAGATGAACCGGATCGGCATGCTCGTCGATCTCAGCCACGTGTCGGAAGCGACGATGCGCTCGGCGCTCGAAGTCGCCCGCGCACCCGTCATCTTCTCGCATTCGTCCGCGCGCGCGATCGTCGATCATCCGCGCGACGTGCCGGACGACGTGCTGCGTCTGGTCGCTAAGAACGGCGGCGTGGTCATGGTCAACTTCGCGCCCGGCTACGTGTCCGAAGCGCGCCGCGTCTGGGATGCGGACTTCGCCGCCGAGAAGGCGCGCCTCAACAGTCCGCCGTTCGGTGGTCTCCACATCGGCGATCCGGAGCGCGCGAAGATCGAGCTCGAGACCTGGAAGACCGCGCATCCCGCGCCGCCGGTCGGCGTCGGTGACGTCGCCGACCACGTGCAGCACATCCGCGACGTCGCCGGCGTCGATCACGTCGGCATCGGCTCGGATTTCGACGGCATTCCCGAGGCGCCCGCCGGGCTCGACGGCGTCGACAAATATCCCGCCTTGTTCGCCGAGCTCGCGCGCCGCGGCTGGAGCGACGCCGACCTCGCGAAGCTCGCCGGTGCGAATCTCCTGCGCGCACTGGAAGGCGCCGAGGCGGTCGCGGCGCGCCTTCGCGCGACCGAGCTTCCCGCACAGGTTACGATCGAAACCCTCGACGGGCCGCCGAAGCCCGCCGCACGCTAGGACAGGAATCCCATGGCTCGACAGATCATCCACACCGCCAAGGCCCCGAAAGCGATCGGGCCGTATTCGCAGGCCGTCCGCGCCGGCAACACGGTCTATCTTTCGGGTCAGGTCCCGATCGATCCCGCGACCGGCGATCTCGTCACCGGCGACATCGCGACGCAGACGCGCCGCGTGTTCGAGAACCTCGGCGCCGTCTGCGCCGAAGCCGGCGGCTCACTCGCGCAGATCGTGCGCGTCGGCATCTATCTCACGGATCTCGGCAACTTCGCTGCAGTGAACGCCGTGATGGCGGAGTACTGCAAGGAGCCGCATCCGGCGCGCTCGACGATCGGCGTCAGCGCGTTGCCGAAGAGCGCGCAGGTCGAAATCGATGCGGTGCTCGTGCTCGACTGAGTCGAGGCACGCCGCGCGGCTCCGCCGACATGCCGCAGTCGTCCCGCCGTCCACTGCCGCCGATCGATGATCCGGGGTCGCTGCCGGTCGGCTCGCTGCCCGGCGTCGGGCCTGCGTTCGTCGAGTCGCTGAAGAAGCTTGGCCTCGAGCGTGTGCAGGATCTCTGGTTCCATCTGCCGCTGCGCTACGAGGACCGCACGCACGTGACGCCGATCCGCGAGCTTCGCGCCGGCGAGAGCGCGCAGGTCGCCGGCGTCGTCGAGGCGGTCGAGCGCGGCTTCCGCTACCGGCCGCAGCTGCGCGTCGCGATCGGCGACGATTCGCGCGCGACGCTGATCCTGCGCTTCTTCCACTTCAATCGCAGCCAGGCCGACCAGCTCGCGCCGGGCGTCCGGATCCTCTGCTACGGCGACGTGCGGCACGGCGCGCACGGGCTCGAGATGGTGCATCCGCAGTACTCGCGGCTCGCCGCGGACGGCGAAGTCGCCATCGACGATCGCCTCACGCCGATCTATCCGACGACCGAAGGCCTCGGCCAGAAACGGCTCGGCGGCGTGATCGCACGCGCGCTGGAACGCTTGCCCGACGACGACAAGCTCGAGCTCATACCGGAACCACTGCGCGCGCCGCTGAAGTTGAGCTCGCTGCGCGACGCGCTCCTCACCGTGCATCGCCCTCCGGCCGGCACCGACGTCGCGCTTTTCGCGATGCGCGCGCATCCGGCGCAGCAGCGGCTCGCGTTCGAGGAGCTCCTGACGCATCACCTGAGCCTGAAGCGCCTGCGCGCCTCGCTGCGCAGGCATCGCGCGTCGGCGCTCAAGGGCGACGGCCGCCTGCGCAAGGCGTTGCGCGACAAGCTCCCGTTCGCGCTGACGAACGCGCAACAGCGCGTCGCGCGCGAGATCGAAGGCGATCTCGCGAAGAACGTGCCGATGCTGCGGCTCGTGCAGGGCGACGTCGGCTCCGGCAAGACCGTCGTCGCGGCGCTCGCGGCGCTCGCCGCCGTCGAATCCGATCGCCAGGTCGCGCTGATGGCGCCGACGGAGCTCCTCGCCGAGCAGCACTGGCGCACGTTCTCGGCGTGGCTCGCTCCGCTCGGCATCGAGCCCGTGTGGCTCGGCGGCAAAGGCAGCAAGAAGACGCGCGATTCGGCGCGCGATGCGGTCGCCGAAGGCGCGCCGGTCGTGATCGGCACGCACGCGCTGATGCAGGAAGGCGTCGCGTTCCGCGCGCTCGGGCTCGCGATCATCGACGAGCAGCACCGCTTCGGCGTGCACCAGCGCCTGACCTTGCGCGACAAGGGCGCGAAGAACGGCGCGGTGCCGCACCAGCTCGTGCTGACCGCAACGCCGATACCGCGCACGCTGGCGATGACCGCGTACGCCGATCTCGACGTGTCCGTCATCGACGAGTTGCCGCCCGGCCGCACGCCGGTGCAGACCGTCGCGATCTCCGACGCGCGGCGCGGCGACGTCATCGAACGCATCCGCGCCGCGTGCAGCGAAGGGCGCCAGGCGTACTGGGTCTGCACGATCATCGAGGAATCCGAGCAGCTCGAAGCGCAGGCCGCCGAGGTCGCGCACGCCGAGCTCACGGCCGCGCTGCCCGGCCTGCGCATCGGCCTCGTGCACGGACGCATGAAGCCCGCCGACAAGCAGGCGACGATGCAGGCGTTCAAGGCCGGCGAGATCAAGCTGCTCGTCGCGACGACGGTGATCGAGGTCGGTGTCGACGTGCCGAACGCAAGCCTCATGATCATCGAGAACGCCGAGCGGCTCGGCCTCGCGCAACTGCACCAGTTGCGCGGTCGCGTCGGCCGCGGCAGCCAGGCGTCGAGCTGCGTCCTGCTCTATCGCACGCCGCTGTCGGCGATGGCGCGCGCAAGGCTCGAAGTGATGCGCGAGACGGGCGACGGCTTCCGCATCGCGGAGAAGGATCTCGAGCTGCGCGGTCCCGGCGAGCTGCTCGGCACGCGGCAGACCGGCCAGCTCGAGTTCCGCGTCGCCGATCTCGCGCGCGATGCGCATCTCCTGCCGTCGGTGCAGCGCGTCGGCGAAGCGCTGATGCGCGAGCATCCGGCCTCGGTGCAGCGGCTGATCGAGCGCTGGATCGGCAGCGCCGTGCAGTTCGCGGGCGCGTGAGCATGAATCCGTTCTCGCGCATCAGCGCCGGGCTCAAGCTCTTGCGGCTGCGCGAGTTCGCGGTCAAGGCATTCCGCTGTCCGTTCTGCGGACCTTCGCTGTTCGTGCGCCTGTGCAACGAGCCGATCGGCATCCGCTGCGTGCGCTGCGGCGCGAGCGCGGTGCACCTTGCGCTCGGCTGGGGGCTCGTCGACTACGCGCCGCCGCTTGAGACCAGCGACGCGTGCGAATTGTCGGCGCGCGGCCCGCTCGTCGCCTATCTCAGGCGCAAGGCGAAGAGCGTCGCGCTCTCGGAATATTTCGCCGACGCCGAGCCCGGCAGCATGCGCAACGGCGTGCGCTGCGAGGACGTGCAGCGCCTGAGCTACGCCGACGCGAGCTTCGATCTCGTCACGCACACCGAGGTGCTCGAGCACGTGCCGGACGATACACGCGCCTTCGCCGAGCTGTTCCGCGTGCTGCGTCCGGGCGGCACGATGATCTTCACGGTGCCGCTGCACCGCGGCTACGACACGATCGAGCGCGCGCGCCTCGTCGACGGCCGCGTCGAGCATCTGCTCGAGCCGGTCTATCATCTCGATCCCTTGCGCCGCGAAGGCATCCTCGCGTTTCGCGACTACGGCTGGAGCCTCGTCGAGCGCCTCACCGGGTTCGGCTTCGTCGACGCGCGGCAGGTGCTCCTGCACGACCGCGTGCCGTGGACGTGGGATTCGCCGGTGATCATGGCACGCAAGCCCGTACGGAGCACTTGAATGTCGAGGCCGCAACTGTTGATCGACACCGATCCCGGCATCGACGATGCGCTCGCGATCCTAATGGCGCACGCGCACGCCGGGATCGCCGCGCTGACGATCGTCGGCGGCAACGTCGGCCTCGCGCACACGACGCGCAATGCGCTGAAGCTCGTCGAGATACTCGGCGAGAAAGCACCGGTATTTCCGGGCTCGGAGACGCCGCTCGTGTTCGGCGCGCCCGACGCGGGTTTCGTGCACGGCGCCGACGGCTTCGGCGACACCGGCTACTTCGCGGCGACGCGCTTGCCCGAGGAAGAACACGCGGCGAGCGCGATCGTGCGCCTCGCGCGCGAGCGGCCCGGCGAGCTGACGCTGGTCGCGCTCGCGCCACTGACGAATCTCGCGCTCGCGCTGCGTCTCGATCCGACCTTGCCGTCGCGCATCGCACGGCTCGTCGTGATGGGCGGCGCCGTGACCGGGCGCGGCAACACGCATCACGTGCCGGCCGAGTTCAACATCGGCTTCGATCCCGAGGCCGCGCACGTCGTGTTCTCGGCGTGGCCGGCGTTCGATCTCGTCGACTGGGAAGCGTGCCTGCGCCACACGTTCGATTTCGATCGCTTCGAAGCGATGCTGGCCGGCGGCGACGAGCGCGCGCGCTTCTACGCGGCGATTTCGCGCAAGACGCGTGCCTTCAACCGGTCGCGCGGGCGGCCCGGCGTCGTCGCGGCCGATGCGCTCGCGATGGCGGTCGCGCTCGATCCCGAGATCGTGACGCGCGCCGAATCGCGCCACGTCGCGGTCGAGACGGGCGGCGGCCTCTCGCGCGGCGCGACCGTCGTCGACTGGGAAAACCGGCTCGGCAGGCCCGCGAACGCACGGATCGTGCTGGAGGTCGACCGGAGCCGGTTCGAGGCGCTGGCGGCGAGGGCGCTCGGGGCGTCCGCCTGAGCCAAAACTTGCGCCGAATCGCCGGGCCCGGTTATCATGCCGCTCTTTTCCCGCCCAAAAGCGGCTCAAACGCATGAAAACCGATACGCATCCGAAATATCAGCCGGTCGTCTTCCAGGACATCTCGAGCGATTTCTCGTTCCTGACGCGCTCGACGATGTCGAGCAGCGAGAAGATCAAGTGGGAAGACGGCAAGGAATATCCGCTGATCAAGGTCGAAATTTCGAGCCATTCGCACCCGTTCTTCACCGGCAAGCAGAAGGTGATCGATCAGGGCGGCCGCGTCGACAAGTTCCGCAAGCGCTACGCGAAGTGACCGCAGGATGCGGTCACCCCGGACAGTACATGGACGTACGCTGATCCGGGTCCATTGCCCGCACGCCATTCGAAACACGCCCAAAAACGCCGGCCTCGCGCCGGCGTTTCGTTTTTACGTTTCAGCTTGATTACACCGGCGACGCACACCATTTGTGCTATGCAATAATCAGGCGTTTGGCACGGCGTTCAGCCTTGCCCGCATGCCCGCTGCACGAATATCCGCGTCCGCGATGACGATGCCGGGCGCCGCCAAGGAGTCCGCCCCGTGTCCAACAAAACCGTCCAGATCATCGATCCCGCCGCGAACAAGTCGGCGACGCTGCCGGTCGTCAGCGGAACGCTCGGCGATCCCGCGTTCGACATCGGCAAGCTCAACAAGGAAACGGGCTACTTCACGTTCGATCCGGGCTTCATGTCGACCGCCTCGGTGCGAAGCGCAGTCACCTTCATCGACGGCGACGCGGGCGTGCTGCTCTATCGCGGCTATCCGATCGAAGAGCTCGCCAAGCAGTCGAGCTTCCTCGAGGTCGCCTATCTCCTGATCAACGGCGAGCTGCCGTCGAGCGCGGCGTTCTCGGCGTTCGACGACGAAGTCACGCATCACACGATGATGCACGAGGCGCTCAAGAACTTCCTGCACGGCTTCCACTACGACGCGCATCCGATGGCGATCCTGTGCGCGTCGGTCGCCTCGCTGTCGGCGTTCTACCACGACACGCTCGACATCAACGATCCCGAGCAGCGCCGCCTAGCGGCGATCCGGCTGATCGCCAAGATGCCGACGATGGCCGCCGCGGCGTACCGCTATTCGATCGGCTGGCCGATCCGCTATCCGCGCAACAATCTCGAGTACGTCACGCGCTTCCTGCACATGATGTTCGAGGTGCCGAGCGAGCCGCTGCAGCTTTCGCCGGTCGCGGCGAAGGCGCTCGACCTCCTCTTCATCCTGCACGCCGACCACGAGCAGAACGCGTCGACGTCGACCGTGCGCCTCGTCGGCTCGACCGGCGCGAATCCGTACGCGTGCGTCGCGGCCGGCATTGCGGCGCTCTGGGGCCCGGCGCACGGCGGCGCGAACGAGGCCGTGCTGAAGATGCTCGGCGAAATCGGCGATGCGAAGAACGTCGGCAAGGCCGTCGCGCGCGCCAAGGACAAGGAATCGGGCTTCCGCCTGATGGGCTTCGGGCATCGCGTCTACAAGAACTTCGATCCGCGCGCGACGAACATCCGCGAGATGTGCCACAAGGTGCTCGACGATCTCCACGTCAGCGATCCGTTGCTCGACGTCGCGATGGAGCTCGAGCAGGCGGCGCTCAAGGATCCGTATTTCGTCGAACGCAAGCTGTACCCGAACGTCGATTTCTACTCGGGCATCATCTACAAGGCGCTCAAGATCCCGACCGAGATGTTCACCGTGATGTTCGCGATCGCGCGCACGGCGGGCTGGGTCGCGCACTGGCTCGAGCAGCACGAGGATCCGGAGACGAAGATCGGCCGTCCGCGCCAGATCTACACCGGCGCCGCGAAGCGCGACTACACGGATATCACCCGGCGCTGAACGGTTGCGGCGCGGCGTCGTCGCCGCGCACGAGCTCCTCGACCGTCGCGAGGTTCGCGCGCCGCATCGGCTTCTCGTCGATGCGGTCGAGCGGCGCCTGCCGGAGCCGATCGTACGGCAGCACGGTGATGTCGATCGCGCTGTCGCCCGCGCTGAACACGAACACCGGCACGTCGGCCGTCGTCTCGCGCTCGAGGCGCAGGCGCCGCGTTCGCTCCTCGTACGGGATGCCTTTTTCCTGCAGGAACATCGCGACGCGATCGGCGCCGTCGTCGTGCAGGTGCAGGCACACCGCCGAATGCTCGTCCGCCGTGCCTTCGAGCACGGGACCGACGAGCCGCGGCTCGAAGTCCGCGAAGAAGCGCATCGCCTCGAGCGCGGCTTCGCGCAGCGCCTGCAGCGTCGCCGGCTGCTCGTTGCGGAACAGGCGCTGGTGCTCGCGCAGCGCTTCCTCGATCTCGCCGTTCTTCGGCAGGCTCAGGTCGTCCGTGATGCCGAGCCGCGAGGCGGCCTTGAGCTTGGCCTGGCGGTAATCGCGCAGACCGCCTTCGGCGATCAGGCGCGCGGCTTCGACGGCGATGCGCCGGCGCAGCTCGTTCGAGCGGTTGTGGGCGTAGCGTGCGTGGTCTTCCCGGTTCGGCATCGTCAATCCGCGTTGCGACTTCGCGAGCTTGGACCGCGCGCCATCGCGCGCGTTCGCGAGCCGGTCAAAACACGTCGTACGCTTCGCGCTGCTCGCCGTTCTGCTGCAGGTCCTGCGGCGGCTGCGCCGCGAGCCGCGCGACGTCCTCGGATTTGAGCACTTCGAGGATCGCGCCGCCATCCGCCGCCGAGGCGAGCGCGCCGGTCGCGGGATCGATGCGCACCTTGCTGATGCCGGGCGGCATGTCGAACGGCTGCTCGGGCACGTCCTTCAGCGCCGCGCGCATGAAATCGATCCAGATCGGCAGCGCCGCCTTCGCGCCGAACTCGCCGCGGCCGAGCGAGCCGAAATCGTCGAAACCGACCCAGCAGCTCGCGACGAGCTTGGCGTTGAAGCCGGTGAACCACGCGTCGCGGTGATCGTTGGTCGAGCCGGTCTTGCCGGCGAGATCGTTGCGCTTCAACACCATCGCGGCGGCGCCGGTGCCGCGGCGGACGACGTCGCGCATCAGCGAGCTCACGAGGTACGCGTTGCGCACGTCGATGACGCGCGGCGCGAGATGCGGCTGGCCGGTCGCGCGCGGCGGCGGCGTCGCGGCCGCGCTCGCGTTGCCGATCGGATTCAGCGCGCTCGTCGTCGCGGCGCTCGTGCGCGGCGCTTCGGCCGCGTCGGCGGCCTGGCGCTCGGGGCACGTTGCGCAGGCGACGACCGGATCGGCCGTCCAGACGACCTTGCCGTCGCGATCGTCGATCTCGCGCACGAAGTACGGATCGACGAGATAGCCGCCGTTGGCGAACACGGCGTAGCCGCGCGCCATGACCAGCGGCGACACCGAGGCCGTGCCGAGCGCCATCGAGAGGTTCTCGGGAATCTGGTCGGCACCGAGGCCGAAGCGCGTGATGTACTCGCGCGCATAGTGCACGCCGATCGCGTCGAGCACGCGCACCGAGACGAGGTTCACCGACTTGACCAGCGCTTCGCGCAGGCGGATCGGACCCTGGAACGTGTCGTCGTCGTTCTTCGGCGTCCACAGGCCGTTCGGCTTCGACGGATCCGGGAACACGAGCGGCGCATCGTTGACGACCGACGCCGGCGTGAAGCCGTGCTCGAACGCGGCCGAGTAGAGGAACGGCTTGAAGCTCGAGCCCGGCGAGCGGTTCGACTGCGTGACGCGGTTGAACTTCGAGCGCAGGAAGCTGAAGCCGCCGACCAGCGTCTCGATCGCGCCGTCCTCGGGATCGATCGCGACGAACGCGGCTTCGGCGGCCGGGAGCTGCGCGAGCGTCCACGGCGCCTTGACGACCTTCTCGGTCTTGTCGTCCTTCGCAGCCTTGTCGGTCTTGTCGGTTGCGGCGAGGGTGTTCTCGTTGTGCTGCAGCCGGATGATGTCGCCGCGCTTGAGCACCTCGTCGACGTGCTTGGGCGTCGCGCCGCGGCGGTCCTCGTCGATGTGCGGGCGCGCCCATTCGACGGCGGACATGTCGAGCGTGAGCGTCTGGCCGTCGACCGTGTAGACCGTCGCCGCCTGCGCGTCGACTCGCGTGACGATGCCGGGCACGAGGCCGGCGAGCGGGCGGTAGTCGAGCAGCGCCTTGTCCCACTCGGCCTGGGTCGCGCTCGCGCCGAGATCGGCGTGCGCCTCGGCGCCGCGGTAGCCGTGGCGCTGGTCGTAGATCAGGAGATCGGTGCGCAGCGCCTTGTTGGCGGCGTCCTGCTTCAGCGAATCGAGCGTCGTCTTGACGACGTAGCCGTCGGTCAGCGCGTTGTTGCCGAGGCGCTCCATCGCTTCGAGGCGGACCATCTCGGCGAAGTAGGGCGCGTCGACCTCGACCGGCGGCTCGTGCGGGTAGGCGACGTCGGGCGCCTTCATCGCCGTGTCGTAGGCCGCCTGGTCGATGAAGCGGTTGTCGAGCATGCGCCCGAGCACGTAGTTGCGCCGCTCGATCGCGCGCGTCGGGTTGCTGATCGGGTTGCCGGTCGACGGAAACTTCGGCAGCGAGGCGAGCATCGCGCACTCGGGGATCGTGAGCTCGTCGAGCGTCTTGCCGTAGTAGAACTCGGCCGCGGCGGCGACGCCGTAGGAGCGGTGGCCGAGGAAGATCTTGTTGAGATAGAGCTCGAGGATCTCGTCTTTCGTCAGCGCGTTCTCGATGCGGAACGCGAGGAAGATCTCGGAAAGCTTGCGCGTGTAGCTGACTTCGGGGCTCAGGAAGAAGTTGCGCGCGACCTGCTGGGTGATCGTCGAGCCGCCCGCGACGTGCTTGCTTCCGGTTGTGATGACGAGCCATACGGCACGGAAAATTCCGCCGACATCGATACCCTTGTGCGAGTAGAAGTCGGCGTCTTCGGCGGCGAGAAAGGCCTGCTTGAGGCGGTCGGGAACGTCCTGGATGCGCACCGGTGTGCGCTTGGTTTCGCCGAATGCGGCAATGAGCTTGTCGTCGGAGGAGTAGACCCTCAGGGGAACCTGCAGGCGCACGTCCTTGAGCGTCTCGACCGAGGGGAGCCGAGGCGAAATGAGCCAGTAGGCGGTGCCGATGGCCAGTGCGCCCAGCAGTACGCCCGCTACTGCCAGGTACAGCGCGTAGCGCAACAAACGGAGGAGGATTCTCATCTTGCGGGCGGGACTTGTGATGCTAGTCAAAGTAAACGCGGCAAGTAACGGAGTATAGATCGCTCACACGCCAGCGGACATCGCGGCGTGTGCTCGCAGGGGTCTCGGTCAGCGTTCAGCCACCTTTTGGCCGTCGGTTTGCCCTGCGTGAGGGCGGGGTGTTGATAAATCGTTAAAGTTTGGATTTAATGTTGTGGCGCATCTTTCGCTCGTAAGAGCGCGTGGGAAGGGGAAAAAGTGTGGGCCTGTTCACACCTAAAGCGCCGCCGCTAGTCGGCGTCGATATCAGCTCGACTGCGGTCAAGCTGCTGCAACTGGGGCAGGTCGGCGGCCGTTATCGCGTCGAGCACTATGCGGTCGAGCCTCTTCCGCCGAACGCCGTCGTCGAGAAAAACATCGTCGAAGTCGAAGCCGTCGGCGAGGCGATCCGGCGCGCGTTCAACCGCTCCGGTGCACGCACGAAGTACGCCGCAGCCGCGGTGGCGGGCTCTGCCGTCATCACCAAGATCATCCCCATGCCTGCCGACCTCAGCGAAGAGGACATGGAGGCGCAGATCCAGGTCGAGGCCAACCAGTACATCCCGTACCCGATCGAGGAAGTCAGCCTCGACTTCGAGGTGCTCGGCCCGGTCAAGGACAATCCGGACATGGTCAACGTGCTCCTCGCGGCTTCGCGCACGGAGAACGTCGACCTGCGCATCGCGGCGCTCGATCTGGGCGGCCTCGGCACCAAGGTCGTCGACGTCGAAGCGTTCGCGATGGAAAACGCGTTCAAGCTGATTTCCGACCAGCTCGCGGTGCCCAAGGACGCCGTCGTCGCGGTGGTCGACGTCGGCGCGACGATGACGACGCTGATCGTCCTGAAGGGCCAGCGCACGATCTACTCGCGCGAGCAGGTCTTCGGCGGCAAGCAGCTCACCGACGAGGTGATGCGCCGCTACGGGCTTTCCTACGAGGAAGCCGGCCTCGCCAAGCGCCAGGGCGGCCTGCCCGAATCCTACGAGATCGAAGTGCTGGAGCCGTTCAAGGAGGCGATGGTCCAGCAGATCAGCCGACTCCTGCAGTTCTTCTTCGCAGGCTCCGAATTCAGCAAGGTCGACCAGGTCGTGCTGGCGGGCGGTTGCGCTTCGATCGCCGGCGTCGCGGACATGGTCGAGGAGCAGATCGGCGTGCCGTGCGTGGTCGCCAATCCGCTCGCCGAGATGTCGTTGTCGGGGCGCGTGCAGGCCCAGACGCTCGCCCAGGACGCGCCCGCGCTGATGATCGCGTGCGGCCTCGCGCTGAGGAGCTTCGACTGATGGCCAGAATCAATCTACTGCCGTGGCGTGCCGATCGACGCAAGCTGCGCGAGCGCGAGTTCTACATGCTGCTGCTCGCTTCGGCGATCGGCGGCATCGTCGCGCTGCTCGCACTGGTCGGCTGGATGGGCGCGCGCATCGACAACCAGAACGAGCGCAACACGTATCTGCAGAACGAGATCAAGGGTCTCGACAAGCAGATCGAGGAGATCAAGGAGCTCGACAAGACGCGCTCCCAGCTCCTGACGCGCAAGCAGATCATCGAGCAGCTGCAGTCGAACCGATCGCAGATGGTCCACCTCTTCGACGAGATGGTGAAGACGATTCCCGACGGCGTGCGCCTGACCTCGATGAAGCAGGCGGGCGACGTGCTGACGCTCGAAGGCGTCGCCGAATCGAACGCGCGCGTCGCGAGCTACATGCGCAGCATCGACAACTCGCCGTGGATGGGCCGCACCGACCTTCGCAAGATCGAGAACAAGACCGGCACCCGGGACGCCGACAAGAAGGCGCCGTACGTTTTCTCGCTCGACGTGAAGCTGCGCAAGCCCGAAGACGCGCAGAAGGAAAACCAGGTCGCCGAAGGCGGCGAGGCAGCGGAACCGGCCGGCGCCACGACGGCTTCTGCGGCAGCGCCCGCGGCGGCTTCCGGTGCCGCGACGCCGCCCGCCGGTGAACCCGCGCCGGTCGTCGCGACGGCGAAAGCGCCTCCCGCAGCGGCGGTCGGCACGGCTCCGGCCGCGACGCCCGCGGCGGCACCGCCCGCGCCGGCACCCGCGCAGCCTGCCAAGGATGCGGAGAAGGGGGAGAAGAAATGAGTTTCTTCGACGATCTCCGAAATCTCGATCGCAACAACGTCGGCGGCTGGCCGCGCTCGATCAAGACGTTCTTCGCGCTGCTCATCATCGCGCTGATCCTGCTCGGCGGCTGGTGGTTCAAGATCCGCGACCAGCAGGCCGATCTCGAGCAGCAGCAGTCGAAGGAGCTCTCGCTCAAGAAGGAATTCGAGACCAAGCAGGCGAAGGTCGTGAATCTGCCGGCCTATCGCAAGCAGCTCGAGGACATGAAGGAAATGCTGCGCACGATGCTGCGCCAGCTGCCGAGCAAGACCGAGATGCCGGACCTCCTGGTCGACATCTCGCAGACCGCGCTCGCGGCCGGCATCGTCGTCGATCTCTTCCAGCCGGGCGGCGAAGTCGTCAAGGAGTTCTACGCCGAGAAGCCGATCCAGCTGAAGATGCTCGGCACGTACCACCAGTTCGGCACCTTCATCAGCGGCGTCGCATCGCTGCCGCGCGTCGTCATCCTGACCATGCACGACGTGTCGCTGAAGCCGGTGAAGGGCGGTTCTCAGAACGCACCGATCGCGACCGGCCAGCTGTCGCTCGAAGGCACCGTCAAGACGTACCGCTACGTCGACGACGAGGAAGCCGCCGCCGCGCAGGCGGCCGCCAAGCCCGCCAGGAAGGGCGCCGTGCCGGCGAAGAAGCCCGCGGCCAAGGCAGCGGCGAAGAAGGGGGACGAATGATGGAGAAGAGCATTCCCGCGTTCCGCCTCGCCGCGATCGCGATCGTGCTGGTCGCCGTCGCCGGCTGCACGCCGGGCAACGATCTGCGCCAGTGGGTCGCGCAGGAAAAAGCGAAGAAGGGCGCACCGCTCGATCCGCTGCCCGTGATCAAGACGTTCGAGACGTTCGAATACAAGGATCAGGACCTGCGCGATCCGTTCAACGTGGGCGCGGAGGAGCAGGATCAGTCGGCGGCCAATGGTCCGCATCCGGACCAGGATCGCGCGCGCGAGCCGCTCGAGTCGTTCCCGCTCGACGGCCTCAAGATGTCCGGCACGCTCGGTCTCGCCAAGGCGATTGAGGGTCTGGTCCGCGATCCCGATGGCGTCGTGCACCGCGTGCACGTCGGCAACTATCTCGGCCAGAACTACGGGCGCATCACCGGCATCAGCGAAGACCACATCGAGCTCGTCGAGCTGGTTCCAAACGGCTCCGGTGGTTGGATGGAACGGCAGGCGACGATCGCCTTGGGCGACACCAAGAAATGAGGTCCCGTTGGGGGTATTACATGATCACGACATCAGCTAAGTGCTCGGAGCGCGGGTTCGCCCAGCCGACGGTTCGATCGGGCCTCATGCGGCTCATCGTGCTGTTGGCGCTCCTGATCGCCGGGACCGCGCACGCCGAGAACGTGCTCGAGGACATTGCGTACACGGCCCTGCCCGGCGGCAAGGTCGAGGTCACGCTGAAGTTCGCAGCGCCCGTGCAGGCGCCGCAGATCTTCACGACCGAATCGCCGCCGCGCATCGCGATCGATCTCGCCGACACGCGCAACGGCATGGCGCAGAAGCGCATCGAAGTCGGTGCCGGGGCGACCGCGGGCATCTCGGCGATCGAAGCGGCCGGACGCACGCGCGTCGTCATCGATCTCTTCCGCCCCGCGAGCTACGAGAAGAACGAAAGCGGGAACACGCTGGTCCTCACCGTCAACAGCGGCGTGAACGGCTCGACCGTCGCCGCCGTCTCGGCCGCGGCGACCGACCCGACCAAGGCGATTCCCGTGCAGGGCCTCAGCGTCTCGAACGTCGACTTCCGCCGCGGCAAGAACGGCGAAGGCCGCGTCATCGTCGCGTTCTCCGGCCCCGGCGCCGCGGCGAACCTCAAGCGCGAAGGCACCAAGGTCGTCGTCGACGTCGCCAACGCGACGCTGCCGCCGAACCTCGCGCAGCGCCTCGACGTGCTCGACTTCGCGACGCCCGTGCAGAGCATCGAGACGCGTGCGCGCGGCTCGAGCGGCGTGCGCGTCGAGATCGCCGCACAGCCGCCGTACGAGCAGCTTGCCTACCAGACCGGCAACGAGTACGTCGTCGAGATCACCCCCAAGCGCGACGACCAGAAGCTCAAGGGCAAGAACGCGGAGCCCGAGTACACCGGCAGCCGCGTGACGTTCAACTTCCAGGACATCCCGACGCGCTCGGTGCTGCAGCTCATCGCCGACGTGTCCGACCTCAACATCGTCGTCGCCGACTCGGTGCAGGGCAACGTCACGCTGCGCCTCATCAACGTGCCGTGGGACCAGGCGCTCGACATCGTGCTGCAGGCGAAGGGCCTCGACAAGCGCCGCCGCGGCAACGTCATCTGGGTCGCGCCGCAGAAGGAAATCGCCGAGCGCGAAGAAGCGATCGCCGACGCGCGCATGAAGATCGAGGACAAGGAAGCGCTCGTTTCCGACTACATCCCGATCAGCTACGGCAAGGCGAAGGACGTCGCGGCGCTGCTCACGAAGGAAGCGGCCGCCAACACGGGCGGCGGCAGCAGCGGCGGCGGGTCGCAGCAGCGCGGCTTCCTCTCCTCGCGCGGCAGCGTCACGTTCGACGACCGCACGAACATCCTGCTCGTCTCCGACATCCCGTCGAAGATCCAGGAAGTGCGCCAGCTCGTCTCGATCCTCGATCGTCCGGTGCAGCAGGTGCTGATCGAGTCGCGCATCGTCATCGCGAGCGACTCGTTCGCGCGCGAGCTCGGCGTCAAGTTCGGCGTCAGCGGCGGCTACGAGACCAGCAACGGCAACGTGATCACGACGTCGGGCACCGCGTTCGGCACCGACGAGATGAACAACGTCATCCTCAACAACCGCTTCGGCACGAACCCGGCGACGCCGGGCGGCCGCGGCTCGCGCGGCCTCGGCGGCGCAAGCCCGGGCAACATACCCTCGCAGCCGCAGCCGGGCGCGCAGGGCGGCATCGCCGTGCCGAGCCTCGGCGACCGCCTCAACGTCAACATGCCGGTGTCGAACCCGGCGGGCAGCTTCGGCCTTGCGATCCTAGGTGCCGATTACCTGCTCGATCTCGAGCTCTCGGCCGCGCAGACCGAAGGCCGCGGCGAAGTCATCTCGACGCCGCGCGTCATCACCGCGAGCCAGAAGGAAGCCGACATCAAGCAGGGCCAGGAAGTCGGCTACGTGACGTTCCAGTCGGGCGGCACCGGTGCGCCGCAGGCGACCGTCAACTTCAAGGAAGCGGTGCTCGAGC
>DATFRS010000252.1:0-9357 GCA_035263065.1 Rhodanobacteraceae bacterium | reverse complement strand
TTTGCGCTCTCGAGCGCGGCGACATGGCGTGCACGCGCCGTGCAGGCGCCGTCGGCGCCCTCCCCGCCCGCGAGGTGACGAAGCTCGGCCTGCAGCAGATCGAGGCCGGCGCCGGTCTTCGCCGAGAGCCACAGATGGATCGCGTCGCCGCGACGCTCGCGACGCGGCGTGCGCGCGGTGACGTCGATCTTGTTGTGGACGACGACGTGCGTCGCCGCAGCCGGCGTGCCCGCCAGGAGCTTCGCGTCGGCGTCCTCGTCGTCCGCGTCGGTGACGAGCAACGCGACGTCGGCGCGCGCGAGCTCGGCGCGCGCGCGGCGGATGCCTTCGCGCTCGACGACGTCGGCGGCGTCGCGAAGACCCGCCGTGTCGACGAGCGTCAGCACGACGCCGTCGAGGTCGACCGTTTCGCGCACGAGATCGCGCGTCGTGCCGGGCACTTCGGTGACGATCGCGCGCTCGCTCGCGGCGAGCGCGTTGAGGAGGCTCGACTTGCCGGCGTTCGGCCGGCCGACGATGACGACGTGCAGCCCGTCGGCGAGGCGCACGCCGCGGCGCGCGCCGTCGAGCAGCGCTGACAGGTCGGTGCGCACGGCGGCGAGATCGCTACGGAGCTCCGGCGCCGACAGGAAATCGATCTCCTCTTCCGGGAAATCGATCGCCGCTTCGATCCAGACGCGCAGCCGCACGACCGACGCCGTCAGCGCACGCACGCGCTTGGAGAATTCGCCGTCGAGGCTGCGGAGCGCCGCGCGCGCCGCCGATTCCGAGCTGCTCGCGATGAGGTCGGCGACGGCCTCGGCCTGCGCGAGATCGAGCTTGCCGTTGAGAAATGCACGTTCGGAAAATTCGCCGGGCCGCGCGTGGCGTGCGCCGAGCTCGACGAGCCGCGCGAGCAGCAGGCGCAGCACGACGGGGCTACCGTGCGTCTGGAGCTCCAGCACGTCCTCGCCGGTATACGAGTGCGGTGCCTTGAAATAAAGCAGGAGACCGCGATCGATCGGCGCGCCGGCGGCGTCGGCGAACGCGCAGTAGTACGCGTGGCGCGGCTCGGGATCGCGGCCGAGGAGCTTCCGTGCGAGCGCCGCGACGTTCGCGCCGGAGACGCGGATCACGCCGACGCCACCAGCGCCGGGTGGCGTGGCCACGGCGGCGATGGTGTCGCGCGGCGTCATGCGCTCACGCTTTGGCCTTGTCGGCGTTCTCGATGCGCTTGGTGATGATCCACTGCTGCAGCAGCGAGAGCGTGCCGTTGACGGTCCAGTAGAGGACGAGGCCGGCCGGGAAGAACGCGAACAGCACCGAGAAAGCGACCGGCATGATCTTCATCATCTTCGCCTGCATGGGATCCATGCCGGCGGACGGCGTCAGCCACTGCGTCGCGATCATCGCGAGGCCGTTCAGGACCGGCAGCACGAAATACGGATCGGGCGCCGATAGGTTCTGAATCCAGAGGATGAACGGCGCCTGGCGCAATTCGACGCTTTCGAGCAGCACCCAGTACAGCGCGAAGAACACCGGAATCTGCACCAGCATCGGCAGGCACCCGCCGAGCGGGTTGATCTTTTCCTTCTGGTAGAGCTCCAGCATCGCCTGGTTCATCTTCTGGCGATCGTCGCCGTAGCGCTCCTTCAGGGCCTCGATGCGTGGCTGCATCTTGCGCATGCGCGCCATCGAGCGGTACTGCGCTTCGGAGAGCTTGAAGAACGCCGCCTTGATCAGCACGACCAAGAAGATGATCGCGAAACCCCAGTTGCCCGTGAGCTTGTGGAGCTGCGCGAGGATCCAGTGCAATGGCTCCGCGATGACCGTGAAGACGCCGTAGTCGACCGTCAGCGACAGGCCCGGCGCGACCTGGTCGAGCGTCGACTGCAGCTTCGGGCCGACGTAGAGGCGCGCGGTGTCGGTCTTGGTCTCGCCGGGTGCGACGCTGATCGGCGGTGACAGCGTGCGCACGAGGTAGCGCGCACCGTCGGCGCCCTGCACGACCGCGGTCGAGTACTGGTCGGTCTCGGCCTTGTCCGGGATCCACGCCGCGAAGAAGTAGTGCTGCAGCATCGCGGCCCAGCCGCCGGCGAAGCTCTTGTTCAGCGGCTCCTTGGCGAAATTGTCAAATTTTAGCTTCTGGAACTTGTCGCTTTCGTTGTACCAGGCCGCGCCGATGAAGCTGTAGCGCTCGGTGTTGCTGTAGGCCTTGATGCCGCTGGTGTCGATGACCGGCGGCACGCGCTGGAGCTGGCGGTAGGCGTTGCCGTTCCACGCGGAGCTGCCCTTGTTCTCGATCTCCTGGCGCTGCTCGATGACGTAGCTGCCGCGCCTGAGCGCGAAGACCTTGCGCACGGTGACGCCCGAGGCGTCGGTCCAGGTCAGCGGCACCTCGACGCTGTCGGCGCCGTCGGCGAGCTTGTAGTCGTTCTTCTCGGCGGTGAACGGCGCGGTGTGGTCCGGCGCGCTACCGCCGTTGCTGACGAGGCCGCTCTGCGCCTCGAAGTAGCGCGAGGCGGAGTCGTCGAGGATGCGCACGGGATGCGCGAAATCCTTCGGCTGCTGCGGATACGCCAGAAGGTCGGCGACGACGACGTTGCCGCCGTGCGTGTCGATCTCGATGCGCAGCACGTCGGTCGTGACGACGACGCGCGGCGCCGCGGCCGGGCTCGTCGGCGCCGTCGGCGTCGCGGCGGGCGTCGACGGTGCGGGCGCCGTCGACGTCGAGCTCGCGTTGGGCACCTCGCCGGTGCTCGCCGTCGGCGGCGCCTTCGTATCCGGCGAGCTCGTCGTCGCCGCGACGTGCGGCGGCGGCGGCGGCGCCTTGCTGTAGTCCTCCTGCCACGCGTTCCAGAGGAGATAGCCGAGGAACAGGAGCGCGATCAGGAGCAGGTTGCGGGGACTCGTCATGGCATCGATTCACGCGAGCGGGACGACGTCCCGGATCGGGGCGTGGCGGTGCTCGGGGTCGGGGCGGCGTGGATCGCCGCGTCGAAAACGGAGAAGGTGCGAAAAAATCAGGTACGAAAATCAGGCGCGCATTGTGCCGGGGGTCCGGCTGCCGTTCAATGACGCGAGGCGGCGCCAGAGCGCGTCGAGATCGGCGCGGAGCGTCGCGTTGTCGTGCGCATCGGCGCTTTCGCGTGCGATGAGGAGGATGTCCAGCACCGGCAGCGTCGCGCGCACCTTGCGAAAGCTCTCGCGCGCGATGCGCTTGATGCGGTTGCGGCGGACGGCGTCGGTCGAGACGCGGCGCGAGACGGCGAGGCCGAGGCGAGCGGTCGCGGCGGCGCCGGCGACGGCCTGTGCGTTGAAATGCCGCACGCCGATGCGCTGGCCGGTGCGGCGCAGCGTCTGGAAGTCGCCGGGTTTTACGATGCGGGCCGCGTGCGGGAAGCGGGCGCCGCGCATGGGAAGCGGATCGGGCCCGGCATGCGGGCCCCGCTCGTCAGACCGAAACGGCCAGGCGCTTGCGGCCCTTGGCGCGACGCGCGTTCAGGACCTTGCGGCCGCCCTTGGTCTTCATGCGCGCACGGAAGCCGTGATCGCGCACGCGCTTCAAGTTGCTGGGTTGATAAGTGCGCTTGGTTGCCATGACGGCAGCTCTCGAGATGGGACGGGAAAAAGGGCGCGGATGGTAGGCGGCGGCGCTGCATCGTGTCAAGCGAAGTGCTGGCCGCGGCGCCGCGGCGGCGGTTAGACTTCCGCTTCTGTCCCGACGATCCTGATCGAATGCTCTGGTGCGTTCGAGAGGCGCGGGCAACGCATTCGAACCGATGTCATGAACGACTTGTGGCGCCGCTGCCTGGCGCGGCTGGAAGCGGAATTCAGCGCCGAGGACGTGCACACGTATCTCGCGCCGCTGCAGGCGCGCGAAAGCGAGGCCGGCCTCACCCTGTGGGCGCCGAACGCGTACACGCTCGAGATCGTGCGCGACAGTTACCTGCCGCAGGTCAGGCGCGTGCTCGACCACCTCGCCGGGCACAGCGTGCCGGTGCAGCTCCAGGTCGGCGCGGCCAACGGGCACGAGCGCATCAACGAGCGCGCGCCGCGCACGGCGAAGAGCGCCGAGCGGCGCGGCCCGGAAGCGAATCTCGATCCGCACTACACGTTCGAGAGCTTCGTCGAGGGCAAGTCGAACCAGCTCGGCAAGGCCGCGGCGATGCAGGTCGCGCAGAACCCCGGTCGCGCGTACAACCCGCTGCTGCTGTACGGCGGCACCGGTCTCGGCAAGACGCATCTGATGCACGCGGCCGGCAACCTGATGCGCGCGCACAAGCCCGACGTCAACGTGCTTTACCTCCGTTCCGAGCAGTTCGTGAGCGGCATGGTGAAGGCACTGCAGCAGAAGGACATGGACGATTTCAAGCGGCGCTTCCGCTCGGTCGACGCGCTGCTGATCGACGACATCCAGTTCTTTGCCGGCAAGAACACGACGCAGGAAGAGTTCTTCCACACGTTCAACGCGCTGATCGAAGGCAAGCAGCAGATCATCCTGACCTGCGACCGCTATCCGAAGGAAGTCGAGAATCTCGAGCCGCGCCTCAAATCGCGGCTCGGCTGGGGACTCAGCGTCGCGATCGAGCCGCCCGATTTCGAAACGCGCGCGGCGATCGTGCTCGCGAAGGCGCAGGCGAAAGGCGTCGACCTCCCCGAGGACGTCGCCGTGCTGATGGCCAAACGCATGCGCTCGAACGTGCGCGATCTCGAAGGCGCGCTCAATACGCTCGTCGCGCGTGCGAACTTCGAGGGCCGGCGCATCGGCGCGGAATTCGCGCAGGAAACGCTGCGCGATCTTCTGACCGTGCACGCGCAGGCGATCACGATCCCTAACATCCAGAAGACCGTGGCAGACTACTACCAGCTGCGTCTTTCGGATCTCCTGTCGAAGCGGCGCAGCCGCTCGGTCGCGCGGCCCCGGCAGATGGCGATGAGCCTTGCCAAGGAGCTGACCGAGCACAGCCTGCCGGAGATCGGCGATGCGTTCGGCGGTCGCGACCACACGACCGTGCTGCACGCCTGCCGCACGGTGCGCGATCTTCGCGAGACCGACGGCAAGCTCCGGCAGGACTGGGAAAAGCTGGTGCGGGTGCTGACCGAATAAACGGGTGTGGGAAAGCTGTGGATTTCGCTGTGGATCAAGAATGATCCACAATCCATCCACAGGCGGGACGGGGAGTTATCAGGCCCGAGTTTCTCCCGTAAGCTTATGAATAATAAGCAAGTTTTGCGTGTTTAGCGGTAATTCACAAGACTAATAACCACAACATCGCTTCGCTCGATAAAACCAGCGAAAGGACCAGCGCGACATGCGATTCAGCATTCAACGGGAAGCCCTCCTTCGGCGTTTGCAGCAGGTCGTCGGTGTCGTCGAGCGCAGACAGACCCTGCCGGTGCTGGCGAATCTTCTGGTCAACGTCGATACGGGCGGTGTGGCGCTGACGGGCACGGATCTCGAAGTCGAGATGGTCGCGAGGACCGAGGCCGACGATCTCGATCCCGGCGAGATCACGATTCCGGCGCGCAAGCTCTTCGACATTTGCCGCGCCCTCCCCGACGGCGTCGTCATCAAGTTCGAGCAGTCCGGCGAGCGCGCCGTGGTCAGCGCGGGCCGGAGCCGCTTCACGCTGGCGACGCTGCCGGCGACCGAATTCCCGGTCATCGAGAACATCGAGCTCGTCGAGCGCGTCTCGCTGCCCGAGGCGACGCTGAAATCGCTGATGGAGCGCACCAGCTTCGCGATGGCGCATCAGGACGTCAGGTATTACTTGAACGGCATGCTGCTCGACCTGCGCGAGCAGTCGCTGCGCTGCGTGTCGACCGACGGGCATCGCCTGGCGCTTGCGGAAACGAAGCTTCCAAGCCGCACCTCGGCGAGCCGCCAGATCATCGTGCCGCGCAAGGGCGTGATCGAGCTGCAGGGCCTCTTCGAGACCGGCGAAGGCACGGTCGAGCTCGAATTCGGGCGCAATCACCTCCGCGTCAAGCGCGGCGGCGTGACCTTCACGTCCAAGCTGATCGACGGCCGCTTTCCGGACTACGAGGCCGTCGTGCCGATCGGCGCCGACAAGGAAGTGCGCGCGAATCGCGACGAGCTGCGCGCGGCGCTGCAGCGCGCGGCGATCCTGTCGAACGAGAAGTACCGCGGCGTGAAGCTCGAGGTCGGGCCGAACCGCCTGCGTATCGTCGCGCACAATCCCGAGCAGGAAGAGGCGGTCGAGGAAGTCGAGGCAAAGACCGGCGTCGCCGAGCTCAGCGTCGGCTTCAACGTCAACTACCTGCTCGACGCGCTCGGCGCGCTGACCGGCGACGAGGTGATGCTGTGCCTTCGCGACGGCCAGTCGAGCTGCCTGATCCGCAAGCCCGACGCCGACGATACGCGGCACGTGATCATGCCGCTGCGCCTCTAAGCGGCGAGGGCGTTGCCGGGTCCATCGTGCGGCTGCGCCAGCTCCGGCTCCAGAATCTTCGCGCCTTCGAGGCCGTCGAGGTCGATCTCGACGCGCGCTGGAACGTCTTCGTCGGGCCGAACGGGGCCGGCAAGACGACGTTGCTCGAGGCGGCCTACCTGCTGTCGCATGCGCGCTCGTTTCGCGGCGGGCCGAAGGATGCGCTCGTCCGACGGGGTGCGGCGGGCTACAGTGTCTTCGGGAGCGTCGGGACGTCGGGTGGGGTTTTGCGGGCCCTAGGGCTTGCGCGCGTGGCCGGCGGCTTCGAGGCGCGTGTCGACGGCGCCCCCGCGACGATCGCCGAGCTGATCGCGAATGCCGCGGTCGTCTGCTTCGAGCCGGGATCGCATGAGCTGATTTCGGGCGCCGCGGAGGGCCGCCGGCGCTTCCTCGATTGGGGTGTGTTCCACGTGGAACACGGGTTCCTCGCGACGTGGCGTGCGTTCCATCGCGCGCTCCGGCAGCGGAACGCGCTGCTCCGGCTCGGCTGCCGCAGCGAGGACCTGGACCCATGGGACCGCGAGCTGGCCCGGAGCGGGGCCGATCTCGTTGCGATGCGCGAGCGCTACGCCGGCCGCTTCGCGCCGATCGTTGCCGAGACGCTGGGTGGGCTGCTTCCGGAGCTCGGGCCCGCGCGGTTCGTCCTCGATCCGGGCTGGGCCGGCGACGCCGAGGCGCTGGATCAGCTCGGCGCGACGCGCGACGACGACCTCCGCCGCGGCTTCACAACCCGCGGCCCGCATCGCACCGACTGGTCGATCACCTTCGAGGGCGCGCCGCGTCGCGAGCATCTATCGCGAGGCCAGGAAAAGCTCTGTGCGCTCGGCTGCGCGCTGGCGCAGGCGAGGGAGTTCGCCGCGAGCCGCGGCGAGTGGCCGATCGTCTGCATCGACGATCTTGCGTCGGAGCTTGACGCACCCCATCAAGAAACCCTGGTAGCGACGCTTCGCGCCGTCGATGCGCAGATCCTGGTCACAGGGACGCACGAACCCGCCGCGATTTCCGCTGCCATTCCGCACGCAGCGAGGTTCCACGTGGAACCAGGCCGCGTCGCCAGACTGCTATAATGAGAGATTCGCCAGAAGAACGCCTTGCGCTGCCCGCCGGTGCCGCGTTCCCGTATCCGGAAAACCATGACCGACCAGTACGATTCCAGTAAAATCAAGGTCTTGAAGGGACTCGAGGCCGTTCGCAAGCGGCCCGGCATGTACATCGGCGACACCGATGACGGGACCGGCCTCCACCACATGGTTTTCGAAGTCGTCGACAACTCGGTCGACGAGGCGCTCGCCGGGTTCTGCGACCACATCGTCGTGACGATCCACACCGACGGCTCGGTCAGCGTCGTCGACAACGGCCGCGGCATTCCGGTCGGCATCCAGCCGGAAGAGGGACGCTCGGCGGCGGAAGTCGTGATGACCGTCCTCCACGCCGGCGGCAAGTTCGACGACAACAGCTACAAGGTCTCGGGCGGCCTGCACGGCGTCGGCGTCTCGGTGGTCAACGCGCTTTCCGATCACCTGATCCTGACGATCTACCGCGACGGCTTCGAGCACCGCCAGGAATACAAGCTCGGCGAGCCGCAGTACCCGCTCAAGGTCGTCGGACCTTCGAACCGCCGCGGCACGACGGTGCGCTTCCACCCGAGCCCGACGATCTTCACGAACACCGAGTTCCACTACGACATCCTGGCCAAGCGCCTTCGCGAGCTGTCGTTCCTCAACTCGGGCGTCAAGATCGAGCTCGCCGACGAGCGCACGAACAAGCACGACACGTTCCAGTACGAGGGTGGCATCCGCTCGTTCGTCGAGCACCTCGCGCAGCTAAAAACCCCGTTACATCAAAAGGTTATAACATTCACGGCGCAGAACGAGGGGACCACGGTCGACGTCGCGATGCAGTGGACCGACGCCTACCAGGAAACGACGTTCTGCTTCACGAACAACATCCCGCAGAAGGACGGCGGCACGCACCTCGCCGGTTTCCGCGCTGCGCTGACGCGCACGCTCTCGAACTACATCGAGGCCGCCGGCATCCAGAAGACCGCGAAGGTCGCGCTGTCGGGCGACGACATGCGCGAAGGCCTGATCGCGGTGTTGTCGGTGAAGGTGCCGGATCCGAAGTTCTCGTCGCAGACGAAGGACAAGCTCGTCTCGAGCGAGGTCAAGGGCGTCGTCGAGTCGATCGTCAACCAGAAGCTCGAGGAATTCCTGCTCGAGAATCCGCTCGAGGCGCGCGCGATTTCGGCGAAGGTCGTCGAAGCGGCTCGCGCACGCGAGGCCGCACGCAAGGCGCGGGAGATGACGCGGCGCAAGGGCGCGCTCGACATCGCGGGCCTGCCGGGCAAGCTCGCCGACTGCCAGGAAAAGGATCCCGCGCAGAGCGAGCTTTTCATCGTCGAGGGCGATTCCGCCGGCGGCTCGGCGAAACAGGGCCGCAATCGCCGCAATCAGGCGGTGCTGCCGCTGCGCGGAAAGATCCTCAACGTCGAGCGCGCGCGCTTCGATCGCATGCTGTCGAGCGCCGAAGTGGGCACGCTGATCACGGCGCTCGGCACCGGCATCGGTCCCGACGAGTTCAACGTCGACAAGCTGCGCTACCACCGCATCATCATCATGACCGACGCCGACGTCGACGGCTCGCACATCCGCACGCTGCTCTTGACGTTCTTCTACCGCCAGATGCCGGTGCTTATCGAGCGCGGCTACGTCTACATCGGCCTCCCGCCGCTCTACAAGCTCAAGCAGGGCAAGCAGGAGGTCTATCTCAAGGACGACGCGGCGCTCAACGCGTACCTGATCTCGAACGCGGTCGATGGCGCCGAGCTCGCCTACAGCGCGGATGCGCCCGCCGTCACCGGTGCCGGGCTCGAGAAGCTCATGGTCGGCTATCAGGCCGCGCTCGATCAGATCAGCCGATTGGG
>DATFRS010000251.1:0-3095 GCA_035263065.1 Rhodanobacteraceae bacterium | reverse complement strand
ATTCGATCGGCTCGCGGATCTCCCGGTCCATCTTGTTGATGAACGTCAGAATCGGCGTATCGCGCAACCGGCACACTTCCATCAGCTTGATCGTGCGCGGTTCGACACCCTTCGCCGCGTCGATGACCATCAGCGCCGAGTCGACCGCGGTCAGCACGCGGTAGGTGTCCTCGGAGAAGTCCGCGTGGCCCGGCGTGTCGAGCAGGTTCACGATGCGGTCCGCGTACGGGAACTGCATCACCGAGCTCGTCACCGAGATGCCGCGCTCCTTCTCGAGCGCCATCCAGTCGCTCGTCGCGTGCCGCGCGGCCTTGCGCGACTTCACCGAGCCTGCCATCTGGATCGCGCCGCCGAACAGCAGCAGCTTTTCGGTCAGCGTCGTCTTGCCGGCATCGGGATGGGAAATGATCGCGAAAGTGCGGCGGCGCCGGGTTTCGCTGGCGGTCTCGTTCATCGGTGGCAGCACGTTGGCGGCCGTCCGGCCGCGGCAAAGGGCGCGCATTGTACGCAAAGTGGCCACCGGGCGCTCGCCAGGGAGGCCCCGCCCGGTCGTCCCGGCGAAAGCCGGAACCCGTCGCGAACTTCCGGGCCGGAATCGAGGTAGGCACCGGCTGTCGCATGCCGAAGGAGACAACGAACATCCATCTAGACGTCTAAATGGCTATTGACGCGACCGCCGAACGCGGTTAGATTTCCCCCACTGCTCATCAAGACCGGCTGAGGGACTGGCCCGAAGACGCCGGGGCAACCTGCGGGATCCAACGCCCGCACTGGTGCCAACTCCCGCGGGGACGCGCCCAAAAGCGCGATCCGCCGAGAGATGAGTTGCAGCCGCCCCGCGTCCTGCGGTGCCGCGCCTGCAATCCGTTTCCGGCTCTCCGCGCCCCGATGAGCGACCTGGAGAGACTGCGATGACGTTCCATGCCGACGCCTACGTTCCCGAGCTCGATCCGCGCACGGATCCGCCCGCCACGGGAGCGCGTCCGACCCGCGACGACGAATGCCTCGTGCGTCTCGCGCCGTTCCACGGCGGCGGCGTGCGCGAGGTGCGCGTCCGCTACGCGCTTTACGGCGCGGCCGGCGCGCCGGTCGTCGCCGTGCAGGGCGGTATCTCGGCGACGCGCTTCGCCGCCTCCGAAAGCGGCCACGACGGCTGGTGGGACGCGCTAGTCGGTCCCGATCGCGCGATCGACACGCGGCGCTTCCGTGTGCTGTCGATCGAATGGCTGGACCACGACGACCTCGGCGGCGGCGACGGCTTCCGCGCGGTCGGCAGCGAGGACCAGGCCGACGCGATCGCCGCGCTGATCGACGCGCTCGGCATCCGCCGCCTGCATGCGTTCGTCGGCGCCTCGTACGGAGCCATGGTCGGCATCGCGTTCGCGGCGCGCCATCCGGCGCAGCTTCGCCGCCTCGTCGCGATCGCCGGCGCGCACCGCGCGCATCCGCTCGCCGTCGCGGTGCGCAACCTGCAGCGCGAGATCGTGCGGCTCGCCGCGCGTCACGGCGATACCGACGCCGGTCTCGACCTCGCCCGCCGCCTCGCGATGACGACGTACCGCGGCGAGCGCGAGTTCGCCGAGCGCTGCAATGCGGCGCCGACGTTCCGCGACGGCCGCTACCGCTTCGCCGAGGAAGACTGGCTCGAAGCCGCCGGCGCGAGCTTCGTGCGCCGCTTCGGCGCCGAGCGCTTCCTCGCGCTCTCCGAATCGATCGACCTGCACGCGATC
Organism: Rhodanobacteraceae bacterium; assembly: GCA_035263065.1. Lineage (GTDB taxonomy): Bacteria > Pseudomonadota > Gammaproteobacteria > Xanthomonadales > Rhodanobacteraceae > Dokdonella_A. Next base: position 1,365 of record DATFRS010000251.1, on the reverse strand, counting down.
CGGCCCGAGGACGTCGACGTGCCGGCGACGCTGATCGGCATCGCGTCCGATCGCCTGGTTCCGCTCGCCGATCTCTGCGAGTTGCAGCGCCGCGCCGGTGCGCCGGCCGCGCTCAACGTGATCGACTCGCGCTACGGCCACGACGCGTTCCTCAAGGAAACCGGCCAGATCGCGCCGCTGGTCGCCGAAGCGCTCGACGCGCGCGGAGCCTCGCGATGAGCGATTTCGCCCCCTGTACGCGCGCGGTCCGCGCCGGCATCGAGTCCGACGCGCACCACGGCGCCGTCGTCCCCGCGCTGCACCTCAGCACGAACTACACCTTCCAGGCGTTCAACAGGAAGCGCCGCTACGACTACTCGCGCAGCGGCAATCCGACCCGCGATCTCCTCGCCGAAGCGCTCGCCGAGCTCGAGGAAGGCGCCGGCGCGATCGTCACGTCGAGCGGTATGGCCGCCGTCACGGTCGTGCTCGAGCTCGTCCCGGCCGGCGGCCTCGTGCTCGCCGCGCACGACTGCTACGGCGGCACCTGGCGGCTCTTCGACGCGTGGGCGAAGAAGGGCCGCTTCCGCGTGATCTTCGCCGACCTCACCGATCCCGCGAAGCTCGCCGATGCGCTCGCGCAGAAGCCCGACCTCGTCTGGATCGAGACGCCGTCGAACCCGCTCCTGCGCATCACCGACATCCGCCACGTCGCGCAGGCCGCGCACGCGATCGGCGCGTGCTGCGTCGTCGACAACACGTTCCTGTCGCCGGTGCTGCAGCGGCCGCTCGCGCTCGGCGCCGACGTCGTCGTGCATTCGACGACGAAGTACATCAACGGGCACAGCGACGTCGTCGGCGGCGCGGTGATCGCCCAGGATCCCGCGACGGTCGAGCGCCTCGGCTGGTGGGCGAACTGCCTCGGCCTCACGGGCGCGCCGTTCGACAGCTTCCTCACGCTGCGCGGCCTTCGCACGCTCGCGCCGCGCCTGCGCGCGCACGAGGAGAACGCGGCGCTCGTGGCCGAGCTGCTCGACGATCATCCCGCCGTCTCGCGCGTCTTCTGGCCGGGCCTCACGAGCCACGACGGTCACGCGCTCGCCTCGCGCCAGCAGCACGGCTACGGCGCGATGCTGAGCTTCGAGCTCGACGGCGGCGAGCCGGCGATCGAGGCGTTCCTCGACGGCCTTCGCTGCTTCTCGCTCGCCGAATCGCTCGGCGGCGTCGAGAGCCTCGTCGCGCATCCGGCGACGATGACGCACGCGTCGATGGCGCCCGACGCGCGCCGCAACGCCGGCATCAGCGATTCGCTGCTGCGTCTTTCAATCGGCATCGAGGACGGCGGCGATCTCTCGGCCGATCTCGACGCCGCGCTCGCCCGCGCTG